>JAILGV010000145.1 GCA_024696355.1 Solobacterium sp. | reverse complement strand
TATCACAAGTGCATGCTGTTCGGTGATGCCGCTTCTGCACAGAAGGTTCTGAATACCGATGATCCTGCCGTACAGCAGAAGATCGGGCGCAGTGCATCCGGCTTTCAGGCTGATGTATGGGCAGGCATGCGGCAGGCGCTGGCAGTTCGGGGACTGATGGCAAAATTCAGACAGAATGAAGCACTGAAGAAACAGCTGCTGGATACGGGTGATGCGTATCTCGTGGAATGTGCGGGCAGCGACCGTGTGTGGGCATGCGGCAGAAAAACGGATGATCCGGCAAGAAAGGATACCGGTTCCTGGAACGGAAGAAATCTTCTCGGTTTTGCCCTGATGCAGGTCAGGGAGATGCTGAAGGAACAATAAAAGAAAGGGAGTTGAAGCAGCTCCCTTTTAAATGTACGTGTTCTGTGAAAGTGAACTGATCATGCTGTCATAGAAAGCCAGGCATGCTTTTCTGCGCTGGGATGCATCATAAAGGCAGTATCCGCCAGTTTCACCGGAAGGGAAAAGGTAAGTTTTCTCAAAGCATTCCCGCAGTTCAGGATCCATGGAATATCTGAGTGAATCAATGAATTCAATCAGAGCAAGATCCGTCAGAAGACTGTCATCCGGCTGCAGGGAATGATTTCTGATCCTGCGTTCGGTACGTCTGAGAGCTTCTGCATATTTCAGGCATACATCCATGAGGATGTGTTTTTTTACCAGTGTTTTCTGATTCCGGCAGACACCGACAATTCCCGGAGTTCTTTCCGTATGGCTCCTTTCCGGTCAGAAGTGTTTTCTGAAGCATTCATAAAACTCATCTGCGGCTGCGGAAAGTTCCTGAACACCGGAATCAGTATCAGGCATTTCCTGCAGGATTCTGTCCAGATACAGCCTGAGTGCCGGATCAATCAGTTTTCTGATGGTCTCCATTCTGTAAATGATAAACAGATCTCCGGCAGTGATGCGTCCGGCCTTCATCCGTTTCAGTGCCTGTGCGTAGCGCCGCAGGGCAGAATAAAGCACCTGGGTCTTTTCATTCAGAGAGGGCCGTGCTTTTCTGAGAGCGGCTGTCTGAATCTTTTTTCCTGTCATCTCAGCTTCCGGTGGATCTGCAGTCCGGGACTGTCAACGGAATTGATCAGGTCGGTTTTGATGATGAAATCATAAAACAGAGCGGTGGCTTTGCTCAGCTTCCGGTAATGCGTGGATCTGGCATTGGAGAGTTTCCGGAGCTCAGGCTTTTTTTCCGGATGGAAATAGGTCTTTTCAAGATACACTTCGATATCCCTGTCCATCATCTTCAGGAAGGTTTCGACAGAGGCAACTGTATAGATGTCTATGCAGACATTGCTGTCGAGTTCCCTCAGATGGCTCTGCATTCTGGTAAGAAACCGTATGGAAGCCTCGTTGTAATCGCAGACGCCTATTCTTACGACGCGTCTTTTTTCGCAGAAACTGATATTCTTTCGTTTTACTGTCATTCTTTCTCTTTTTTGATTGTTCCTTTTCTATGCATACTGCATTTAATGCACAGTTTTTAAGATACTGTCCCTGTCTGTACAGTATCCGGATCAGTCAGCATTTCAATAAAATATCAGGATTTCAGGTTATTCTCATTATTTCTCTGTACCTCACAAAAGTGTGCATTTCTGCAGCGCATAAACTAAGTATGGCACAAAAAATGCATTTACGTACACTTCGAAAAATGATTTTTTGCTTTTGTTCTGCGCTTTTAAAAAAACGGAATCCGAACGGATGAAAAAAGTTGACAAGTTGACAAAAGAAAAAAGAGCACGTGCTCCCCGGAGGTCCGGTCTGTTACGGACATACAGGTCTGCTGCGGCTCTCTTTTATTTATATAGTTTATTCAGAACTGAATCTGCATCGGATAAGCATAGATTGTATAGTGATCCACTGCAGATGCTGTTACGGTATCCGGAACAGATAAGGTGCTTATTGAGAAACCGACCTTGTCTTTGGCGGTCAGATCATTGTTTAGTATGGTGAAGGCACTGGCAATCATATTATCTTCGGAATCATACAGGAGGGCGGTGACATAGACAAGTTTTCCGTCTTCTTCTGTTGTGTTTTCAACTCTGCCGACGATCTTGATGCCTCCGTAGGTTTCATCAGATATTGTTACATCACTGATTTCATATCTGACAGGATTTACAGTTGCTTCTTTAACCTGAACATGAGGAAGTACCGATAACTCGGAAGGTGCGCCTTCTTCCAGTGTTGTTTCTTCATAATAGTATGCTGTTTCACCGGGCAGAAGAATATCCGGATATGCCGAAACCATTGACTTGCTGTCGACAAGGTGTCCGTCTGTATCTTCAAGGTCAATCGTTGCAGAGTTCAGGTAGAGGTTTTTGGTTCCTGTATTTGTCACAGGACAGATGATCTGAACCCATTTTGTGCCGATAGAGTTTGCCCAGACGACTGCCTTTGACTCTCCGACTTCCCAGGCTGCCTCCTCACGTACTTCTTCCTTCGTTTCATTCTTTACTTCAGTGGTTTCAGCTGCTGCTTCACTTGCTTTGCTTTCTTCTTTTGCGGTGCCGGAAGAACCTGATGATCCGCAGGCGCATAAACACAGGCAAAGTGCAAATGCAGATAGTGATGTCATGGCTTTTTTCATTTTGTTTCTCCTTCTTCCTCTTCAATATGAGGATGATTTTTCGGAACACATTAACCGTTCCTGCTTACAGCCCGATCATAGCAGGGGAATTGTGCAAAAAAAGTGCCATTGTTTAATGCGAAGCCAGATTCTTTTGGAAACTTTTTGGGCATATGAATCCGGACAGAGTCTTTCTAAACTTTCATCTGTAAGGTGTGATTGTGAATACAAGGCATTCATATACAGATGACAGCGGATGCTATTCCGTCGGATATATCTGCACAAGCAGAAACATAACCAGGAAAACACTGTTTTACTATGACAGGATCGGTCTTCTGAAACCGACCGTAAGGTCAGGAAGCCAGCAGTTCAAAGGTTATGACAGTCATGCGGCAGAAAGACTTGACCGGATTCTCCTCTGCCGCAGCGCCGGTCTTTCGATCAGTGAGATCCGGAAACTTCTGGATGACAGGCAGTGCGACAGGAAGTCTGTAATGAACCGTGCCTTGGAAAGACTGATCAGGGAAAGGGAGGAGAAAGACAGGGAAATAGCAGTTCTTAAAGAAATGATCAGCCTGGAGTAGCAGCTGATCCGGCGCTTTTTTGTGCCGCATCCGTTCCGCGGGGAACGGAACATTCATTGTCCTGGAATGGGAGAGGAGAAAACAAATGAACATTGAAGAATATAACAGAAGCCTGATGATGGAGTCCATTACACTCCTGCTGATAATTCCGCTTCTGGAGATCATCCGGTATGATTCCGTCGGAAGAACTGCGGAGATTCTTGCCTATGCAATGTATTTCGGAATGGCAATGGTACTGATCGATGTGATTACGGTGATGCTTAACTTCAGGGTCATGGCCCGGAACTGCCGGAAAAGGAATACGGACTGAGTCTGCAGACAGTTCAAAGATAAGCAGAATACAGAAAGACAGAGGATCTCCTCTGTCTCTTTTATGATCAGGCATATCAGTTTCTGCCGACTTTCCGGCGGTAGTTTCCGGGTGTCATTCCGTGCAGTCTGCGGAAAACATTTTCGAAATATGTAGCATTGGAGAATCCGCATTTTTCCGCGATTGAGGCAATGCTTTCGTTTGTGTCCTTCAGCATGACACAGGCCTGCCTTATTCTGATTACAGTCAGGTACTGAATGACTGTCACTCCGGTCATCTGCTTGAAGCTTCTGGTCAGATATGCACGGCTGATGAAGAAACGCCTGGAAAGATCATCAAGCAGGATTTCATCCATATAGTGCTCGTTCAGATACTCGATGACCTGCTGGATGGAATTATGAATATCTGATGACAGGAGAACAGTATTCTGTTCTTCTTCCTGCAGGCCTCTGATATAATCCAGTTCCTCTGCATATAACAGCAGGATTTCATGTGCCTGCAGTCTGACCAGGGGAAGAAACGGTTTTTCCCTGCCGAACTCATTTTTCAGGTTCTCTGCTGCCTGAAGGAGAGTTTCCCACCGTTCCTTTCTGAAGACGGCTGCTCCGCTGTATTTCTGACCGAATTCATCGAAGCTCATTGAAAAGAAAGATCTGATCAGGGTTTCCGATCCTTCCCTGGAAAACTGAAGCAGGAATCTTCTGTGACGGGGATCATCATTGTATGTGCTGGTTTTGTGAATCTGGCCGGGAGCGATCAGTATGACGGAACCTGCTTCAAGCACCCGGATCTTTCTGTCTGTGAAGAAATAACGTTTTCCCTCCATAAGGACGAACAGTTCAATGGAGTCATGATAATGCTGTGACTTCATGTCGCTGTTCTTCACGATATCAAGCTCGCTGACTTTCAGATGTTCGATTTCCCTGCGGAATACAATTGTGTTTTCTTTTTCCGGCATACGCAGCACCTCCTGCGGTATCTGATTCTTATTTCCGAATACATTGTATCCGATTTAAAAATAATTTTCATTATTTATACTATTTTTTATATTATTGAATACTTTTTATCAATATAATGTGTATGCATTAAAAAGAAGAACGGAAATATATGACTTTGAAATTGAAAACATCGAAAACCAAACTGGATATGACAACGGGACCGATCATGAAGCTGATCGTGCTCTTTGCCATACCGATGGTGATAGGAAATATACTTCAGCAGCTGTACAGTACAGCTGACACATTTATTATCGGCAACTTCTGCGGACCTGCTTCAATTGCGGCAGTCGGAACGAGCTCACAGCCTCTGGAAGTCTTCATGTGCGTATTTATGGGAATCGGAACAGGCGTCTCCATTCTTGTATCGATATACACCGGAGCGGATGATCTTGAAAAGCTGGGCAATACGGTCAGGACCGCAGTCACGTTTACCTACATGGCGGCGCTTCCGCTGACGGTTCTCGGAATTATCATATCCCCGGCAATTCTGCGGTTTATGCAGGTCCCGGCGGATACCTGGAGTCTTGCGGTGACTTATATCCGCATTGTGTTTCTGGGATTTCTCGGCATCATGGGCTACAACATGAATGCCGGCATCCTGCGGGGACTCGGTGATTCTGCGGCTTCGCTTCTGTTCCTTGTCATTTCGACCATAGCGAACATCATACTTGATGTCGTGTTTATTGCACTGCTCGGCATGGATGTCGCCGGTGCGGCACTGGGAACAATTATTGCCATGTATCTTTCCTGGGCATCGAGCATTATTTATATAAAGAAAAAATATCCGGAGCTTCCCTTTACGGTTCTTCCGGGTTCCCTGAACAGGGAGAGTCTCGTGAAGATCCTGAAGACAGGTCTTCCTCTGGGATTCAACAACTCGGTGTATACGGTCGGACATATTATGATGCAGTCTCTGATTAATACGCAGGGCTCTTACTTTATGGCCGGCGCATCGATCACCGGCAGGATCATGGGTCTTTCCAGCATTGCCATCACTTCCTTTGCGGCAGCGATGTCCACCTTCGCCGGACAGAATTTCGGTGCGGAGAATTATGCAAGACTGAGAAAGGGAGGCAGGATTGTGCCTCTGTATTCAGGCCTGATTACGATGGGCCTGGGCGTCATTATGTACATCTTCGCCGAACCGCTGATCCGTCTGTTTACCAAGGATCCGCAGACCGTCAGGTTCGCGCTGCTGTGCATCAGCCTCCAGCTGCCGTTCCAGTGGTGCTACTGCGTACTGAATACGATTCTGAATCTTTCCAACGGCATCGGCGGCGTTAAGTATTCCACTATGATCAATGTCCTGATGCTGTGGGCAGTGCGCATTCCTTCAGCATTCCTGATCAACCGTTTCTATGACGGACATTATGTAACATTCGGCGTTTCCATCAGTTTCATATTCGGTATGATTGCGGCACTGACGTTCTTCAGGTCTGAAAGATGGCGGGAGATTGTGATACGCGCTGACATGCAGGAAATGAAAACACAGAATATTATGGCACAGTAGGTGCGGGAGAAATGTTTATGAAAAAATGGACAGTACATGCAGACAAACTTTATAAGGACGACCTGAACTTTGAGTATGCGCAGACCGCAGTCCCGTTTGCAAAGGGCGAACTGAAGAATGAGGAACTTGGTGATCTTGTGATCACCGACGGTGAAAGAACCTATCCGCTTCAGCTTGTTCCGACAGCTTTCTGGCGCGACGGAAGCATCCGCATCCTGGCAGTCCGCTTCCTGGGCTTTTTCCCCGGAAACCGGAAAAAGGATTTCACACTGAAAATCAGGGAAAATGAGGCAGACGGTGCTGACTTCCCTGTATTGAGAGCATCCCGGACTGAAGACGGATATCTGGTTGAAACAGGTGCGCTGTCTGTCAGACTGAAAAATCATGCGGACTTTGTATTCGAAGAGATCACGGCAGGCGGACGCCGGTATGCAAAAGAGCAGCTTGACGGTCCGGTTCTCGGCCTGAATCAGAAAACATTCCGTCCTTATATCGGAGAATGGAGGATTGTTGAAGAAGGACCGGTTATCGTGATACTTGAAGGAGCGGGCGAATATCAGAAAGTGTTCGGAGATGATGCGGCACGTCTTACGGTGCGGCTGACATTTACAGCCGGAAAGCCCTGGATTGATGCGGCAGTGCGTCTGTTCAATGATTCGATGGGCGACATGGTTCCCGACAGCTGGAGATTCTCTGTGAAGGCATCCGGAGAAGCTGAGATCTGTGCTCTTTCAGACAGCGGCAGTGCGGAAGTGATCAGAACAACCGGCACATCTGAGCTTTCGGAGATTGAAAACAAGATCCGGGCTGAGAAGGGCTTCTTCAGAACCATGACCGGTATTTCCAATTACCTGACAAGATTTGCGATCTCTTCAAAAGGAGAGAATCTGTCGCTCAGAGTAACTGCCGAAGATCTGATCAGTGAGGCTAACGAGCATTTTGCAGAAGTTCTTTACGGAACATTCATGGCTGATTTCTGTGATGAAAACGGAGGTGTCTGTGCGGCAGTGTATCAGGCACAGCAGAATTTCCCGAAGGCAATCGCCGCAGACCGGAACGGACTATCCGTCTTCCTGATCCCGGAGGGAAAGGAAAAGGTCCTGTTTTCCTCGGGTATGGCAAGGGAACAGAGATTCCAGCTTCATTTCCATGATGCTGCGGAGCCGGTTGAAGAGCTTGACAGCAGAAGCCTGATTTATCAGATGCCCGTACAGCCGTGGGTTGATCCTGTCCTGTTTGAAAAAGCAGGCTTCATGCCCGGCATTGTAACGGATGTTGAAAAAGCTGATCCCGAAACAGAACTGCTGTTCATTGATCTGGCTGACCATCACGGCCGCGCCTACGGAATGATGAACTGGGGAGATTTCCCGGATGATAACTATACCGCACAGGGCAGAGGCGGGGGAAAGCTTGTCTGGACAAACAATGAATATGATTTCCCGCATGCAATGTTCAGCCTTTACGCAAGAACAGGCGCCAGACGCTTCCTGGACTATGCAAGAATATCAGCACTGCACTGGATGGATGTCGATATCTGCCACTACAGCACAAATCCTCTGAATATCGGAGGCCAGTGGGAACATACAAACGGACATACCGGCGGATCCGAAGAAGGAAACGGCAATAAGGGAACAATGGTCTGCAGTCATGAATGGGTGGAAGGTCTGATTGACCTGTGGCACTTCACGGCAGACCGCCGTGCCATGGATGCAGCGGAAGGCATCGGTGAAAATGTTCTCCGTCTTCTTGATACGCCCATGTATCAGAAGCCCGGAGAAGCGACAGCCCGTGAAACAGGCTGGGCGCTCAGGACGCTGACGGCACTTTATACCGAAACAGGCGAAGAAAGATGGCTGTCAAAGTGCAGGGCAATTATCAGTCAGTTCAGACAGTGGAATGACAGATACGGAATCTGGATTTCTCCTTATACGGACAATACCGTAATCCGCGTGGGCTTCATGATCTCTGTTGCGGCAGGAAGCCTGATGCGTTTCTACAGGGTCATGCCTGACCCCGAGCTGAAGGAACTGATCCTGACAGCCGTGGATGACCTGATTGAAAACTTTATGAATCCCTACGGAATGTTCTATTACAAAGAGCTTCCGAGCCTGATGAGAAACGGCAACAATACGCTTCTTCTGGAATCTATGTATATCGGCTATGAACTGACAGGAGACCCGAAGTATCTGAAGTGCGGCATCAAAACATTCCGCCTGCAGTTCAAACGGGTGCCTTCACTCAACAACCGCAAGAGAATTGCAGAAGATGCTGTCCTTGTCGGAAATGCGCCTACCAAGAGCTTTGCGCAGAGCTTCCTCCCCATGGTGCAGTATTACAATGCTCTGCTTAAAGAAGGCATAGAGTTCTGATACTGCACCACGGATAAAAAAGAAAAGCGCTGGAGATTACTGATAAATCTCCAGTGCTTTCTTTAGATATTCCTTTACTTCTTCTTTTACTGCAGCGGGATCGGTCAGCTCGACTGCATCCAGGAACTGCTGGGCCAGGAACAGGGCTCCGGCTCTGCTGGTAAGCACCCGCAGGATAAAGAAGTCGTCATCGCCGGGAAGGATTTTCACTTCGGGTCCGAAGATGTCGATCATCTGGTCCATGATTCTGTTCTGACATCTGAAAGTCACCCAGATATTTTCCCCCGCAAACATGAAGAGCTTGTTTCCGGCATATTCATATGCTTCAAGCTTCTTTTCCCTGGGAAGTTTTCTTGCCGGTTCATCCAGCAGCGTCAGGCCGCTGATTTTGTCCAGACGCCAGTGGGAGAAGCCGGGATGCTTTGTGTTTGTGGCAATCAGATACGGCCTTGAATCGGAATAGACGATGTATCTCGGTTCAAGGACATACGGCTCGTTTCTCCTGGCAACAAGCTTCTTGTTCTTGTTGTAGTGCATATAAGTGAAGCTGATTGACCTGCTGTCCCTGATCGCTTCCGAAATCAGCTCGATATTGTAGAAAAGCGTTCTGCTCTGTGTTTTCTTTTTGTTCGGAATATAGACGGAGTCTCTGAATTCCTGACGCCCGTACCGGCTCTGTGTAGCCAGAAGCTTGTCAATCAGGTCCCTGCTCTGGGTCTGATTGATGAAGTGCGAGGCGTGAACGGCATTGCACAGCAGAAGGACTTCTCCTTTTTCAAACTGCCGCGAGCAGATGTAGTAACCTTTTCCGTTGTCTCTCTGGTCACTGATTTCATATCCGGCCTGGCGCAGAATCTCGATATTTGAATACAGTGTTCTGCGTTCAATCATAATTCCGCTTGTCTCAAAGATTCTGTCAATGAGCCTTGAAGCCGAAAGGGGATGATTTTCGTCTGTTTCATCCTGCAGAATCCGAAGCAGGATAAACGGTGTGTGCTTTTTTTCCGCCATCTGTATCACCTCAGTTAAAGGGTAGCACAATTGGCGTATTTTTTGTATTTGCACTTATATATTCTCTCAGTGTAGGAAAGGAGAAACAGTATGCTGATACAGAAAATGCTCAGAACGCTCCGGATATCGTGGATCAGATTTATCTGCAGAAACAGCGAATGGAAAAACTATACACCGGCGCAGAAGGAACTGTTCCGGAATCTGAAACCCGGTGACATCGTCGATGCATGGATGCCGCTTCCGGAGTCCGGCCTGCTGCAGATCGAGGAATCGCACAGACACAGACCGTATTATGTAGTGCGCATAACAGAGGATGCGGTCATTGCATACAAAGGATCAAGCAGGAAAAATGCCTGCCGCAAAGATATGCGCGTATTCATTTCCTCAAATGAATACAATGTCTGGAAAAACGGATTTGTATGTCTGGATCAGCTGAGCGTGCTTCCGGTGAACTGCCTGATTTCAAAGCTGGATACCCTGAAGGAACATACAATGGCGGAAATCAACAGGAAGATTCTCATCCAGAATCACAACGGAAGACTGAAGCAGGCACAGCTGTTTCCCGCCCCGGCCGGCTACCGTGCCGGTGATGTATTCAGAACAGACCGGGGACTGTATTACATCAGTCACATTGATGAGCATATTCATGCCCATCCCCTGAAGGCCGCAACACCCGGAAGCAAGCCGGACCTTTCACGGATTGATGCGGAAAGAACGGAACTGTTCAGGACAGACATCCCGTTTACCGCAGTCATGACATGCCGCACGCCGCTGATAAAAAACATGTCCGGTTCTGCGGAAAAAAGGACAAATACACATCATTCCGTGCAGTCCATGGCAAAAGGACATTACTACCGGTATTCCGTCGGACAGTGTCTGGAACAGAAATGGTCACAGCAGAGATTCATTTATCTTTTCTCACGCAGGGGAAATGACTACGGAATATTCGAAAGCAGCATTTTCGCAGACAGCATGCCGGTACAGAAAGCAGACAGTGCATTCTTCAGTGAAACAGCCGAGCTGGCTGATGACGATACCGTTTCCTATATTCTGAACAGATTGATTGACGGCAACCGCAGACAGTGGGGATGGCTGGAGGAACTGATGACAGCAGCGTAAAGGAGAGCATATGAACAAACAGTTATATATCACACTTTCACATCTGAATGAATTTATGGGGATTGAGTATTTCCGGCCGGGTATGGAAGTGATTCTTAAGAAGGATCCGGGAAATCTGTACGACGATGAGGCAATTGAGGTATACGGCAAGGACGGTCCGAAATACGGATATGTTGCAAATTCAGTGGGAACAGTTGCCCGGGGAACACATTCGGCCGGTTATATATATGAAATCATCGGCGACAGTGCAAAGTGTGTCATCAGGTTTGTGACACAGGAAGAGGCAATTGCAGAAATCCTGACTGAATGATGCTGTATAAGCGCTATGTCGATGTGGAAGTTCTGAAAAAGCGCAGCGGCGAAACAGTACCGCTGGCACTGTACTGGTATAACGGAAAGCCTGTGCCGGACCGCTATGAAATATCAAAGATTCTGAAAACAGAGATGCATTCCAGCTCCCGGGTGGGAGGAACAGGAAAATTGTACGTGGTAATGATCCGGGGACAGGTCAGAAACCTGTATCTGGAAGATAAAAGATGGTTCATTGAAAGCCTCAGACCGTAAAGAAGGGATTGTTAATGTGTAAAACTTTTGAAGAAATTATGTCTGAAATCGCTGCCGGCCTTACCGGAAACAACGGTGAGGATCTTCAGTATCTCATCAGCAAGGAAATTGAGTACAGCAGCCATCCTTACGGAAAAGAAATCACAAGGGCGATCGGAAGACTTCAGTACCGGATTCTGCCGGAGGAAATACGTGACAGAGTCGATGAGAAAACTTCAGAGAATCTGGCAGCCCTGAGAAAAAAGCTGGAACAGGCGGATCTGTGCATCTTCAGAAAAGAGTACGGGCAGGCAGAGAAAATCATTGAACCGATGATCAGGGAAACAGAAGACGCAGGCCTTTTCATTGATGATGAGGTCAGCGAATACCATGTATTTGATGATTTGTTTGAAGAGATCATTTATATCGAGATGAAGCATCCGGAAAAGAAAATCATGCACGCACCTTTTCCGTACCACGAAATATATCTGCGCTTCGGAAGTCTGATGATTGATATGGGCCGCTATGAAGAAGCACGGAATGCGCTTGAAAAAGCCCTGCGCTGGAATCCCGTCAGCAGCGGGATCTGGCTGGAATACGCAGAAGTGTTCAAATACCTGAAAATGACAGATGAGCTCTTCCGCACAACAAAGGAACTGTTTCAGTATGCATATCAGCCGGAGTATATAGCCAAATGCTACAGGAACTTCGGATACTGTCTGATCGAAGAAAAGAAGTACCGGGATGCAGTGATATGTTATTTTATGAGCCTGATGTATGACAGTGAAAGCATGCAGGCGGAGGAGGAACTGATGTATATCAGGGAAACTGCCGGAATTGAACCGGCGCTGCCGTCGCAGGAGGATATCATCCGTCTCTGCCGGACATACGGGATTCCGTCAGGACCGAATCCCGAAGTATATGACATGGCATACTCTGCGGGACAAATGATGATTGAGAAAAATGATTACCGGAATGCCCGGTATTTCCTTGAAATTGCATACCGGCTGAGACCGACGGATGAAAACAGGGAAATGCTGGAACGGCTGAAGATGAACTGAGAGGCAGTTATAACCGGTGAAGAAGTGCGGATATGAAAACAGCCTGCAGGTGATTGCCTGCAGGCTGATGTTATTGTGCCGCTGCCGGTGATTCTCCGGCGGTTTCTTCAGCTGTTTCCTCAGCTGCTTTTTTCTTTCTGAAATCAGTAGCGTTCAGAACAGCCTCTTTGGGTTTGTTCTCTTCATTGTCCCACGGCTTGAGATACAGGCACCAGAATTCATCATAGGTAAGATGTGATGCTTCAAGAGCCTGTGCCGTTTCTGTGCCGAGGTATCTGTAATGCCAGGATTCGAATTCATACTGCGTGATGTCTTCCTTGCCCTGCGGATATCTCAGGATCCAGCCGTAGTCTGCACTGTTGGTGCTTGTCCAGATATATGCATTGGTGTCCTTGAAT
>JAILGV010000115.1 GCA_024696355.1 Solobacterium sp. | reverse complement strand
CGCGGATTTTGACACCCGGGGTGAATTACTGTGCGGGTCAGCCTGAGACCTGCACGCTACTTCATATTACTAAAAAAAGTCCGATGCACCTGTGAAGATACATCGGACCTCAGGCAGGTTTATTTTCTCTGCCAGGTTTTATTCACCGGGAAGAACGGACACACTGACCGTGTACCGCTTATATGGTTCGCCGGATGCTTCCCGGCATTATATGCAGGCTTCAGATATCAGAGTTCCTCTGCATTTGTTTCGATTACTTTTTTATACCAGAAGAAGGAATCTTTTCTGTATCTGTTCATTGTTCCTCTGCCTCTGTTATCAGTATCGACATAGATGAAGCCGTAACGCTTGTCAATCGTTCCGGTGGAAAGACCGATCAGGTCAATCGCACTCCAAGGCATATAGCCCAGAATTTCCACACCGTCTTCAACTGATTCCTTCAGTGCCTTTACATGTTCCCTGAGATAGGCAATACGGTAATCGTCGTGAACCCGGTCACCTTCCAGTGTATCTCTGGCACCCAGACCGTTTTCAACAATCATAAGCGGTTTCTGATACCGGTCATACAGCTGATTGAGCAGAATGCGCATGCCGGCCGCATCAATCTGCCAGCCCCACTCGGAAGCCTTCAGATAAGGATTCTTTACACCCGAGAGCAGGTTGCCGGCTGCTTTTCCGCTTCCGACTTTCTCAGCATCGGCCGTCACAGTTATGCAGGTAGTTGAATAATAGCTGAAGGAAATGAAGTCGACCGTTCCGTTTTTCAGTATCTCTGCATCTTCATCCGCCATGGCCACATGAATATTGCGGTCTCTCCAGTATCTTCTGACATATGCCGGCCAGGCTCCTCTTGCCTGTACGTCGGCAGCGAAAAGATAGTTGATCCGGTTGCTTTCCTGTGCAGCAAGGACATCTTCCGGATTCGGCGTAAGCGGATACTGCAGCATGGCGGCAACCATACAGCCGACCTTAAATTCAGGGTTGATTTCATGTGCAAGCATGACTGCCTTTGCACTGGCTACAAACTGGTGATGCATAGCCTGGTAGCGCAGCTGCTCTGAATTCTCCTTTGAGAACGTCGGAATGTTAATGCAGCCGCTGGTCAGAATTCCGAAGGGAACTCTCAGAATATTGATTTCGTTGAATGTCAGCCAGTAGCGCACCTTATCCCTGTATCTTGTGAAGATGGTTCTGCAGTAGCGCAGGTAGTATTCAATCATCTTCCTGTTACTCCATCCGCCGATTTTTGTCAGATTGTAAGGAGGCTCATAATGGGAAATGGTGACAACAGGTTCAATGTTGTGAGATTTCAGATCGTCAAACAGATCATCGTAATATTTCAGACCTGCCTCATTGGGCTCTTCATCATCTCCGTTGGGATAGATTCTGGTCCAGGCAATGGACATCCGGTATGCTTTCAGACCCATCTCAGCCATGAGTTCAATATCTTCATGGATATGGTGATACATATCACAGGCTTTATGGGAAGCATAATAATAGCCTTCCTTAATACTGTCTGTTTCAATTCTGACTCCCTTTTCAGAGTCACTGGCCAGGATATCAGCTACGCTGATCCCCTTGCCGTCTTCGTTATATGCACCTTCTGCCTGATTGGCGGCAGTAGCGGCACCCCACAGAAACTTTTCCGTAATCATATGTCACCTCATCTAGTAATATTTCGTGAATCAGCAGCTGCCGCAGACCGGCGGCAGCTGCATATCAGATCTTTCTAACTTAGTCCTTTACGTCTTCAAATCCGAAGAGGTAAGTGATTGCCGCTGTGATAACGAATGTCAGCGGAACGCTGAGCAGACCCATAATCCAGTTCGGGCACATGCCGAGGAAGATCGGAGTTGTCAGTACGGACGGTGTTACGAATGTCGGAGCTGTGATACGTACAAGACCCATGATGCATCCGCCGATGACAGCACCGCACAGCATTGCAACGAAGGGCTTCTTGAGTCTCAGATTGACACCGTAGAGAGCCGGTTCGGTAATTCCGAGCAGCGCGGAGAATGTTGCGGATAAAGCAGTGCCTCTCATTCTCTTTGACTTTGTTTTGAGAGCGACACCGCAGGCAGCACCTGCTTCGGCAATATTTGCAGCAAGACCGGAGGGCAGGAACACTGAGTCAAAACCTTGTGTAGCAAACATCTGGATCAGCAGCGGAATTGTTGCGTTATGTGTTCCGGTGAGCACCATGAGCGGGAACAGAGCAGCGTTGATGCCGACTGCCAGCCAGCCCCACCGGTTGCACAGTTCGCAGAATTTATAGAACAGATCACCAAGTACGGAAGAAGCCGGACCGATTATGATGAGCATGATCGGAGCAACGATCAGCAGGTCGATCATCGGTCTCAGGAAAACTTTGACCAGATTCGGGCTGACCCTGTCAGCGAACTTATCAACATACTTGAGCAGCCATACGGAGAAGATGATCGGCAGTGCCTGTGCAGAATAGCTCATGATTTTGAGTCCGATTCCGAAGAAGCTTACGGTTGAACCGACTTCGCCGAGTGTCTGCATTGTCGGATGCATCAGAATGGCAGCCAGTGCCATGGAAGTCATAACATCCACATTCATCTTCTTTGCGGCGTTATGTGCGACCAGGAACGGCAGGAAGTAGAAGACGCCGTCACCGATAACACCGTTGAGAATCTGATATGTCGGGGAATCCATTGCCAGCACGCCTGCTGTATTAAGCAGAACTGCCAGAACCTTGATCATACCGGAACCGGCAATGACCATGATAGCCGGTACGAAGCACGCGATCAGTGTATCAAGAGCAGCCTTGAGCATTCCTTTTATGCCTTTGGGCTCTTCCGGTTCAACTTCTCCGCCTGCCTCAACAGAATCGCCCACAATCTTTACCGCTTCGTTGTACACGTCTGTAACAGCCGGTCCGAGAATAACCTGAAGCTGTCCGCCGGAATCAAGCACAGAGATGACGTCCTCCATGTTTTTGATTGCCTCTCTGTCGGCTGCGCTATTGTTTTTTAATACAAATCTGAGTCTGGTGACACAATGTGTCATGCTGGAAATATTTTCGATGCCTCCGACCTTTTCGATAATGTCCTTGGCTAACTGTGTGTTTGACATTTTTTATGTCCTCCCTTTTTGCAATTACATTATGGTTTTTACAGCGCAAAAACTCTTTTAGATAATTAGCTTTCTAACATTATATTTTTTATTCTGTTTTTTACTTTATATATAAAATACTGATAATTGCATTAATTATCAGTATCTGTTTTTTAATCTTCAACTTTAATCAGATGGAGATGACGGAATTCATTCATTTTCAGAGTGCATCTGATCTCAAGACGGCCGTTTTCCGAAACACAGCACTTCTCGCCGCTCATCGGTATTACGGAAGCTGCCCGGAGATATTCTCTTTCCCCGTGTCCGATAAAGGAATCATCAGGATACTTCATCCTGAGCCAGCCGGTAAACGCACTGCCATCTTCATCGGAAACAGTGCGGCACTTGAGAAGATACTCTCCTTCTTTCAATCCGTCGATAACGATCCGGAAAGATGTCTGTTCCGTGTCCTCGAACAGATCTTCCGAATAATCCTCGGGCTTTCCCATGATGTCACTGGAATAATAGCGCCAGCCCGGACGCTTGCAGTTATGAAGCAGGATCTGCATAAAGCCCGGATTATCCGCCCTGGTTACCAGACAGTCTTCGTTGACAAAAACCAGATAACGGTCCTGCTGGTCAAGCATCTTCAGAGCATGATAGGAAGGCTTCCGAATTGCCTGATATGTGAGAATGCCGGGAAGAAGATTAAATGTTTTGTCGTAGAAAGCTTCATCAAACATCAGATCGAGCGGTTTATCCAGAGGCAGCGAGGACAGTTCACCGTAACCGGCCAGTACATTGCGGATAATTCTGGCTCCCATATACGGCGTTTCGTTGAGCACATCAATGTCATTGAGCCTGTCTTTCCATTCAGTCAGCAGCACTTCGGCATCTTCCCTGCCCTCTTCTTTCAGAACACTCTGTGCCTTCCGGTACTGCTCAAGCAGATATCCCGAACCGGTCAGCCGGTTCAGGAACACTTCGCTTCCTTTTTTATGCACCGCAAACGGCGCAGAGAAAATGGTAAATGTTCTGATTTCCGGATTGTGCTTTACAAATCTGCGGAAATTTTCACCGGTTTCATCAACCAGAACACACGGACCTGTGAGTTCAGAATCCAGCCGGCATTCATTGAGTATCGTTCGGATCCTTTCGTAAAAGTCTCTGTATTTCTTCAGACTGTCTTCATTGAAGACTGTATTGTAAACAAGTTCAAATACCGTATGTCTCCGGATCCCGTCGCCGAAGCGGCGTATGAACCTCTGACACTGCGCACGGAAATATGCAATAAACGCGGCTGTGTCATGTATATCGTTCATATCAACGGTTATGATGACGTCCATTCTGTTGACAACAAAAAACTCCATGACACTGTCCGAAACGTTATAATGATGCCTGCCGTTTTCCATGAATGTATCCAGACGCAGTCTGGCCTTTTTAAATTTCAGAGAATCATGAAGAAAAATCACCTGATCCATCATGTGGTTTTTCATCATCATCTCAAAGCTGCCGGTATTGAGAATCTCATTCCAGAAGCGCCTGTACTCTCCGGATTCACCTTCCGCATTAATCCGGATCACATGTTCAGGGGCTGATTTTTCTTCTTCATGCTTTACAAAAGAAAGAATATCTTCCTCACCGTGTTCCTGTTTCTTATCCCTGTGTGCGGCACGGTATTCGGTCGGTGTCATACCGTACGCATCCCGGAATTCCCGGTTGAATGATGCAACATTGGCAAATCCGTTATTGATGGCAATCTTCAGGATTGTCCCGTTTCCCGAAACAAGATCATCAAGAGAATACTGCAGCCTGACACCGTTCAGATACTTGAGGAAAGATGTTCCGAAAACAGTCTTGAAATACTTTGAGAAATACTGAGGTGTCAGTGCGAACTCGTCAGAGATCTGTTCAAGCGTCAGTTCATCTGCGTAATTAGCTTCAATATAGGATGCGATTTCATTCTTTCTTGTGTCTTCGGTGCGGGCAAACGTATTGGAAGAAAAATGAGAGATCAGCTGCCATACCAGCTGAAGAGAAAGACTCTCTTCAAGAATCAGATTGTCGGAGGGCTCATAATATGTCCTCAGCCATCTGTTTATTGTTCCTGACAGTTCTTCCGTATTCTCATTTTTCA
>JAILGV010000087.1 GCA_024696355.1 Solobacterium sp. | reverse complement strand
CAAGACACCTCTTTTCATATAAAGGATCTCTCAGGATCCGTAACCTTTTCCTGTTACACCTATAATAATACTCAATAATTTAGCACTGTCAATACTTAAGTGCTAATTCTTTTTGATTGACAAATTCCGCGTATTTATGCGGTTTTTATCAATTTTATAAAGTAATATACATAAATATGAAAATATTTTTTTGTCATTTTTTCAGCATATCTGCTAACTGTGACAGCCATAAAAGCGGTCACTGTCCGAGTTGTTCATTCACGGTTCTGCACGCACACGGCAGTGAATTCTTCCGTTTTAATGACATTATCTGCCGGCTGTTTTAAAATACTCTTGTATACGGAGAAAAACATGAAAATCACAGAAGAAACGATAACAGAATTATTCAGTTCAAAATTTATAAGAATATTCGACCTTCTGAAAGAAGAAGGAAAACATTATTACAATGCCACCAGAAGAACAGCCGACAGACTCCCTGCCTTAAAAAGTGATGAAGAGTTCAGATCAATGACACCGGACGCTGTTACTGTCTGCCTGATCGTTAAGACAGAAGATGAACCCGAACGTCTCCTGATGCAGAGAGAATTCCGGTATCCGTGCGGAAGATTCATTCTCTGCCCTCCCGCCGGACTGATTGATCCGCAGGATTACGGCAAAAGCGACGCAGCATTAAATGCCGCAAAACGGGAGGTTTTCGAGGAGACCGGAATCAGGGTGAAGGATAGCGACCGGGCAGAGATCATCAATCCCCTGCTTTTCTCTTCACCGGGCATGACCGATGAAAGCAATGCCCTGGCATGCATCACAGTCACTCTCGATGATCTCTCCGTGCTGAATAATTCCGGCACGGAGGAAATGGAAATGTTTGACGGATTTGTCCTCGTTGACGCAGAACAGGCAAAGCAGCTGATCATGAACGGCTGTGACGAAAACGGACTGTATTATTCCACTTATACGTGGACATGTCTGATGTGGTTTGTCAGCGGATTCTGGAAACATTAAGCACAGATCTGTTCCTGCAAAAAAAGCTGAATGCATGCATTCAGCTTTTCATCTGTCACAGATTTCAGTAAAAATACAGATTTATACCAGTCTGTCAAAGAGTCTGTAAAGACGCTTTCTGCTTGAACGAGGTCTTTCCAGAGCTTCCTCAATCGGCATAGATGTAATCTTATTGTCGATAATGCCGACGCAGTGTCCGCCGATCCCCTCCATAAGAAGATCAACCGCTTTTTCACCCATTCTGCTTGCCAGCATTCGGTCTCTGGGCACAGGACTTCCGCCGCGCTGAATATGTCCGAGAACAGTGGCTCTGCCGCTGAACGATGTGTTCAGCGAAACCTTCTTGGCCAGAGCGGACACATCCGTGATCTTTTCGGAAATAATGACAAGTGCGTGACGCTTATGGACCGC
Organism: Solobacterium sp.; assembly: GCA_024696355.1. Taxonomy (GTDB): domain Bacteria; phylum Bacillota_I; class Bacilli_A; order Erysipelotrichales; family Erysipelotrichaceae; genus Bulleidia. Next base: position 61,527 of record JAILGV010000087.1, on the reverse strand, counting down.
TTCGCTGAGATAGCGCAGACGTTCCAGAACTTCAAGCTCATCGTATCCGGTTTCCGGCGATATCACCATCTCCGCGCCGCAGCTGATCGCTGTATAAAGCGCCAGGTCACCGCAGTGATTTCCCATAACCTCAACAATTGCACATCTCTGGTGTGAAGAGCTTGTATCTCTCAGTTTATCTACACATTCAACACATGTATTCAGTGCAGTTTCAAAGCCGATAGTGAAGTCCGTACCGGGAATATCATTGTCGATTGTCCCGGGCAGACCGATACAGTTGATGCCTTTCTTTGTCAGCGCCAGTGCTCCTCTGTAGGAGCCGTCTCCTCCGACAACAACAAGCGCATCAATTCCTTCGCGGCTCATATTGCGTACGCATGCGTTCTGAATCTCATCTTCTTTGAATTCCGGAAGACGGGCACTCCCCAGCACTGTTCCGCCGCGGTCAAGAATATTTGATACGGAGCCTCTCTCGAGTTTCTCAAAAGTACCTTCCAGAAGTCCCCTGTATCCGTCATGCACTCCGATTACTTCAATTCCGTTTCGAAGGGCTGTTCTTGTGACCGCACGAATCGCTGCATTCATTCCCGGAGCGTCTCCGCCGGATGTTAATATTCCAATTTTCCTTACCATAACAACCTCCGCAAATCCAAGTTCATCATATCATTATTATTCTGCATCGAAAAGATGACGGCGGTCCTTTCCGGAAACATAAACCGGCTTTGCAAGAACCTTGATCCGCTCCATCAGACGCTCAGCCTCCAGAGTATCACTCCCCTTGTTTGTCACAGTGAAGTGATTCAGCAGACTTTTAAAATCTTCATTTGATGTAAACCATGTCATCTTTCTGTTCTGCATTCTGCTGTCGAGTACTGACAGAAGAACACTTCTGTTCCGGTCTGTCACTTCCTCTGCGCCGATATCATCTATCACAAGGATATCTGCATAACGCATACGATCCACTTCCGTTCTGTATTCATCTGTCCGATAAAGCTGGGAAAGTCTTTCCGTAAATGCCGGATAATGCACAAACGCAGCTTTCTTCCCGTTTTTGGCCATGTAATTTGATGCACACGCTGCCAGATATGTTTTGCCGGTGCCCATCGGGCCGTACAGATATACCCCCTGTCCGCTCAGACACGCCTGTGTGGCTGCCGCGACGGCACTGATGTAGCCCGCGGGCTCTCCCTTTGAAAGATCAATATTCTCAAAGCTGACACATGACATTTCTCTGCCCAGATCAGAAACAAGATAATTGACCAGATGAGACTGTTTCCTGTCCATATCTCTCTGATACGGGCATGCCTCCATAGTTTCAAGAAGAATTCCGTCATACTTCAGCCCCATGCGGTATCCGGTCTTTTTCTGCCTGCATCCCTCCAGGGAAGTGCATCCCCGGCAAGGTTCCACCTGATCCAGCCACCTCTTGAACGTGTATGCCCGCGCAGCTAAAACACCTTCAGGCATCTGTTCTTTATCCATCAGTTTTCTGACTGAAGGATTTTTTCTCAGAGCACCGATCAGGTTCTTTTTTTCATTTTCATCCTGTTCAAAATCAGGAATCTGAAAAACAGCCTTATCCATTTAAATTTCCCATCTTTCTCAGAAGAGCCTGCGCCTTTTCAAGTTCTTCGCTGTCTGCAGTCTCTTCCTCATTGTCCTTGCGGCCGTAATATTCCGGAAGAACTTCCCTGCGTCTGCCGGAAGATTTTGCATTCTTCTTTTTTGTCTCGCTGACAGCCTGCTCTCTGGTCTGAATATCCTTTCTTGCCCATTCTCCCGCAATCATTTCCACAAAAGCAGCCACCAGCTTGTTGTCACTGATTTTCAGAATGTATTCAATCATGACATTGATAACTTCATTTGAAAAACGATATTCAATACTCAGTTTTTCCAGAATCTTTTTATCGGCAAGACTGACCGGTCTGCCGTTCTGCTTTGCCTGCAGGAATGATACAGGCGGAAGTGCATACGGATCTTTCGCTTCCGTAATATCAGGCTTTGAACGGGCCGCCATCAGTTTCAGTTTCTCATCGTCAAACGACATGGAATCAATATTAACCGCCCTTGATACCAGAATACGCATGCGGTCAGCGGAAAGTCCGTATATTGTGGCAAGTTTTCCGATCAGCTTCAGGTTTTCCTGGGTTCTCAGCTCAACCGGAAACACAAGCGAGCTTGTAGTGGCGATAAAATGCTCATAGTCAAAGTTGATTTCCGTCTGGTCCGGATCAAAATTGTATCTCGGCTGTACTTTGCTGTACTGAACAGTCGGATCAAAGTCACGGCTGACGGGTCTTGTAGTAATTTTTCTTGTTATGTCCTTATATCCGCTCGTATTCAGAGTTCCGACCGAAAACTTGGAAACGGACAGCTCCGCGTTTTTCTGACCGACAGCAGCCGCAAACGCAGCCGTCAGCTCACGGCTCGACAGGAATGTCTTTGCACTTAACGGCGCATTAAGCCGGTAGATATAGCTGCTTCGGCTTTCACCTTCTTCGACATAGGTCCTGACCAGCAGATATTCCTCGAGATGGATACGGGCACGCTCCATTTCATCCATTGTCATATTCATCACTGCCGACAGTCTGCCGTGATTCTCCTGGGAATGCTGGCTTCTGCCTTCGCTGTAAAGGGTCAGATAAAATATGACGGCGTTTCTGCCGACTACCGGCTGATAAAGACTCAGCAAAGAAGTCAGTGCGTCCTCACTGAGAAAATCCGTGCATTCCACCCTGTAGATATCCTTAGGCCTGAGTTCCATGTCCGCCTCTCCGCAATTCAAAGATCCATCTGCCGATCTGTTCGTCCAGTTCTTTGATCGTACCGTCATTATAAAAGACCCTGTCCGCACGGGCAATCTGTTCTTTTTTCCCGATCTGGCTTTTCAGCCTGCTTTCCGCATCTTCACGGGTAAAATCCCTGTATTCCATCAGTCTCCCGACTGCCGTCTCATCACTGCAGGTGATTACTGCGCATTCATCAAACAGAACGTCCCATCCTGCTTCATAAAGCAGAGGTATCTCGGCAAATACCAGCGGTGCATCCTTATGATATTCAAAAAACTCAAGCAGGCCTTTCTTTATATATCCGTGCGTGATTTCATTCAGCTTCTTCCGTTTTTCTTCATCCCCGAATATTTCACCGGCAAGCTTTTTACGGTCAATCTCCCCTGTTTCATCCAGGATATGATCCGTAAACACCTCTGTAATTTCCCTGTAGGCAGGATGAGTTTTCTGCAGAAGCATGCGGCTGTACTGATCCGCATTAAAAACCGGAAGACGCCTTCTTCTCAGCAAAATCCCAACAGTTGTTTTTCCGGATCCGATTGTTCCGGTAATTGCTATCTTTTTCATAAATCTTTATTTCTGACATTTCGGGCAGTAATAACTGCTTCTGGACCCGATCCTCTTCATTTTTATATCACTTCCGCATATGCGGCACTTTTTCTTCGTGTGCACCATACAGTCCAGCTGAAACAGCCCGGTAACGCCCAGTGATGATGTATAGGACCTGATGGTTGTTCCGCCGGCTGCGACCGCCTTTGAAAGAATATCTCTGGAACTGTCAATAATTGCCTGCCATTCCTTAACCGTAACCCGTGCACAGCTTCTTCCCGGCCGCACTTTTGCCGCAAACAGAATTTCATCTGCGTAGATGTTTCCGATCCCCGCAGTAAATGACTGTTCCAGAAGAAGCGATTTAACCGGAATCCTCCTGTTCTTAATATAGCATTTTATATAGTCGGTATTAAATTCCCCGTCGAAAGGCTCCGGTCCGAGATCATGAAAATTCGTGAAATCATATGTCTTCGGAAGAACCGTCATTCTTCCGAACTGTCTTGTGTCATGATAGCGCAGCTGTCTTCCGTTTTCCAGCTGAAAAATCACGTGGACATGCCTGCTCAGCGGCTCATCATCATTCTGAATATAAAATTTTCCTTCCATCCTCAGATGACATACGAGGATGCAGTCATCCATCGTGAACAGCAGATATTTGCCTCTTCTTGAAAATCCGCGGAAACTCTGACCTGTCAGCTGCTCAGTGAATGAGGATATGCCGCATTCAATCATTTTCGGACAGCGGACAGTTACTGAAAGGATCTTTTCACCGGCGATCTGCCTTTCAAGCGTTCTGACAACTGTTTCAACTTCCGGCAGCTCAGGCATTATTTGGCCTCATACCAGTCTGAACCGACGGAGCATTCAACAGTCAGCGGAACTTTCAGTTTCATGGCATTGACCATGCCTTCCTCCACAATCTGCTTCATCAGATCAACTTCATCCTTCGGCACATCAAAAATCAGTTCATCATGCACCTGCAGGATCATTCTGGATTTCACTTTCTTTTCCTTCATCACCCGGTCAATATCGATCATGGCAATCTTGATCAGGTCTGCGGCACTTCCCTGAATCGGTGCGTTCATGGCAGCGCGCTTTCCGAATTCACGGATCATACGGTTCTTGTCATGAATCTGCGGAATGTCCCTTCTCCGGCCGCACAGCGTTGTGACGTATCCCTTCTCCTCACATCCTTTTACAATGGATTCCATATAAGTCCGGATGCCGGGATACTTTTCGTAATATGTTTCAATGAACTCAGCTGCTTCTCTTCTTGAAATGCCAAGCTGTTCAGCCAGTCCGAAATCAGAGATTCCGTATACAATTCCGAAGTTGACGGTTTTTGCCCTTCGTCTTTCCTGTCCGGTGACATCTTCGGGATTGTCCACCCCGAAGATATCCATTGCTGTCTTGGTATGAATGTCGATGCCCGACACAAAAGCGTCAATCATGGATTTTTCATCTGCCATGCTTGCCAGCATGCGCAGCTCGATCTGATGGTAGTCCGAGGAAAGAAGAACATGATCCTGTTCCGGCTTGAACGCTTTTCTGATCATTTTCCCCTGTTCGTCCCTGACACTGATATTCTGAAGGTTCGGTTCACTTGAAGACAGTCTTCCGGTCTGGGTAACGCACTGATTGTACAGTGTATGAATTTTGCCGTCACGGCAGATATATTTCTGCAGTCCTTCTGCATAAGTACTGTATATTTTCTGCAGTTTCCGATAGGAAAGCAGATGCTCGATAATCGGATGGAATCCCTGCAGTTTTTCAAGCACATCCGCACTGGTGCTTCTCTTTTTTCCCGAAGGGAGCTCCAGTCTGTCATAGAGAACTTCAGCAAGCTGCTTCGGTGAATTGATGTTGAAAGACAGACCCGCCTCCTCGTATATTTTTGCCTGCAGGTCATCAATCTTAACTTTCATATCAGCGCTGATTGCGGCAAGAACTCCGGCATCGCAGCGGACACCTTCATCTTCCATTTCACGCAGGATATAAGTCAGGGGAAGCTCCATGCTGCGGTACAGATTCTCCATTCCGTATTCCTTCACCTTCGCATCGGCTTCCAGATATAATTTCATAATATTCATGCAGGATTCACAGCAGAACCTGGCTTCCTCTGCGGCATCGGGAAGCTTCGGCCGCGCCGGTGTTCCGAATACATCTTCATATTTTGATGAAGTTGTCAGTCCGTATGCATCAAAAATCCTGTCAATGCCCGTCAGAGTCGAATCAGCAAGAGAAGCAAGTATCATCGCATCTTCGGCAAAGTTGATTTTCAGTCCGGTACGGCTGATGATATGAATATTCCGCTTGATGTCAAAACCGATAATTTCAGCATTTGCCAGATAATCGTTCAGTTCAGCGTCGTTTTCCGCATCTTCGAGCGTCATATAAACTGCCCTGTTTCCGTCGGACAGTGCAATTCCCAGAGCTTCCGCAAGATAGAACGGTTCCCTGCCGGCATTAACATATACGGCAGTGCGGCCGTTCAGCATCTCTTTGGGACATTTTTTCACTGCTTCAAATGTCACGGCACACGCCGGTGTTTCCTGCACACCTTCCGCAGCCATGAGATCCTCATAGCGTCTGATCATGCTTTTCATGTCCAGTGACTCGAAATATCTGATCAGAGCACCGTAATCAGGACGGAAAGTGCATTCATCCGCAGTAAAGTCCAGCGGCACATCGGTTCTGATGGTTGCCAGTTTTTTCGAAAGCAGCGCACTTTCCCTGCCCGCCTGGATCTTTTTTCCGAGTGCACCCTTGATGCCGGCGGCATTTTCAAGGACATTTTCCACGGTGCCGTATTCATTCAGCAGCTTCAGCGCCGTCTTTTCACCGACACCCGGGATTCCCGGGATATTGTCTGAGTGGTCGCCCATCAGGCCTTTCATATCAATAATCTGAAGCGGAACAATTCCCATCTGTTCCTTCAGAGCTTCAGGGGTCATTTCCTCCATGTCGGTAATTCCCTTTTTCATCAGCATTACCGTCGTATCCGCATCAATCAGCTGAAGCATGTCATGATCGGAAGTCAGGATTGTCGTATGATAGCCTTCCGAATTTCTCGACATTGTTCCGATCAGATCATCTGCCTCTATATCAGGGCATTCCACCCATTTGATGTGATATGCATCAAGATAATCCCTTGCCAGCCCGAACTGCGGAATCAGGTCTTCGGGTGTTTCCCTTCTGCCTCCCTTATAGTCGGCATACAGTTCATGCCTGAATGTATGTTTGCCCGCATCAAACGCAACAAGCACGGCATCCGGCCCGATCAGGTCAATTGCCTTCTGCATCATGTTTGCAAATCCGAATACGGCATTTGTCGGAATTCCCTTGGAACTGGTCATTGCATGTCCGTAGGCAGTGGCATAATATGCCCTGAACAGCATTCCGTTTCCGTCTACAACCAACAGCTTTCTCATAAAACCCCCTGTCTTCAAAACATGCCGGTTCCCCGGCATGCATCATCAGTCTTTTGTTTCAATCAGATCTTCAAGCGAAGTCGGTGCAGGCATTTCCTCCTCCTGCACGCTTTCCTGTTCCGCAACCGTCACCGTAGGCCTGTCTTCAACCATTGTCTCAAGCACCGTCAGATTCTCGTACATTACGGAAAGATAATCCTTGCCGGCAGCTTCCTCGCTTTCGGTCAGAGAAGACAGATTGCTGAGCTCAACCCGGGTAAGCGAAAGATCATCTTCCACGCGGTTAAACAGTTCAATCATGTCCCTCGTCATGTTCGGCTCATAGACAATATACTTTACACCGTCATCCTGAATGCGCTTTTCAATTAGTGCAAGCTGCTGTTCATTCGGCAATGCCCCGTATTTCGACAATATGATCGGATATACCTGGAATCCGTATGTCTTCTGCCAGTTGCCGAAACTCGGCGTCATTGACACAAAACGGATCACTTTATTGTTTTTCTCATTGCTAGTGGCGATTGCCTGATACTGGGCGTCCAGATTGATCAGTTCATTTTCAAGAATCGTATAGCGTTCGCTGATTACCGCGGCATCGTCAGGATATGCAGTGAGAAGCCAGTCCCGGATATCCTTGGCCATGGAAAGCATGGCAATCGGATCAGTCCAGAGATACAGGTCCTTGTCGTCCGTATCTACAAGAGCAAATTCTGTTCCCCTGTAATAAGGGCTTTCGACATATGTGACCTCACCGTCTGTGACGACCTGCGTATACCTCTGAAAATCATATACGGCATTCATGCTGGAAAGATCGATTCTTGACGAAGCAAGCGAATTGAATTTAGATGCATACATCGTCATATATGGCTCAAGCTGTCCGATATGAAGAAAGACAGCTGAATTTTCCAGAATCTCTTCGAAATTATCTTTGACGGCGGCTCTCTGCACAATCGTATTGGACTGTATGGATTCTGCAGTGACAATATCAGAAGAAAGGCTTTCCGCAAGGAATCCGACAGGATAAACGGTATAGGCAATTTTATACTTCTGCTGGGAACAGCCGTTCAAAGACATGAAAAGAAGGAATAAAGATAAAACTCTGCAAATCTTATTTTTCATGCAGTATCCCTCCTGACCTGTAAAATTATATCACAGAAACAAACGGCTCAAGTATTCCTGAATGCAAATCCGTTTCCCCTCAAGCTGAATACCCCGGAAGAGGAAACAATCAGATGATCAAGAACTTCAATATTCATCATTTTCCCGCAGCTGATCATACGTTCGGTCAGCGTGATATCCTCACGGCTGGGGCTGAGAGATCCGCCGGGATGATTGTGCACGAGCATAATGCACGCCGCATTCAGAAGAAGACTCCTGCGGAAAACATCTGCAGGTGAAACAACTGCTTTATCAGCCGTGCCCCTGAAAAGAACTTCGGAGTGTATGATGCAGTGTGCACGGTCAAGATAAATCACCATAAATTCCTCCTGATTTTTAAATCCCAGATGCTGCTTCAGCCACAAATGCATATCCGTCGGACTTTTCACAACATCTGTGCGCTGAATCTCTTCATAGGCAACCCGTCTGCCCAGTTCCAGGGCAGCCTTGATCTGCAGTGCATTCAGCCTGCTGATTCCCGGAATCACCGAGAGATCTTCAAAACTCTTTTGAGCCAGTCCCCTGAGACCTCCGGCATCTCTGATCAGCACAGAAGCAAGTTCAAGAGCTGACTGCCTGCGGTTTCCGCAGCGCAGTATCACAGCGACCAGTTCCCTGCTGCTCAGTGTGTCAATGCCGTATTTCATTGCCTTTTCCCGCGGGCGTTCCTGTTCGGGCATGTCCTTTATCTTTTCCATATACTTTTTCCTCCCCGTAATCAGTAGAAAAAAATACCGGAACTCCCATAGAAAAAGCAGTGCCTCCGCACTGCTCTGCCTGCATTTGTAAAGATCAGAACTGCCGGATCAGCTGTTCTCGTATTTAAAGATCTGCTTTTTGCCCTGCTCGAGTGCAAGATCCGCAAGATTGCCGAGATCGGTAATATATCCCCGTGCGATATTTGTCTGTATCAGCATACCGATATTGGTTCCGGCAACAACCTGAATTTTATACCTGTCCTTCTGCCTGACAGACTGCTCGGCAGCCGTCTTGAACGGTGCGCCTCCCATCATATCGGCGAATACAAGAATTCCCTCTCTGCATCCCGAAAGCTTTTCAAGAGCCTGCTTGAATTTCAGTTCGAGATCATCCGTAGTATCCTCCATCAGATAATCCACGTATTCATAATTCTCGGGAGTGCCTACCAGCAGCTTGACGGCACTCGTGAGTCCGGACGCAAAGTTTGCATGCCCGGTTACAATGATTCCTATCATAATGTCACCCCGTTGTTATTACCAATATTATAGCAAGTGCGTGCCTTCCGTGAAAACCAATACAATGAACATTTCGTTTTTTATTACATTTAAAGTACATAAATATCTGTGGCAAAAACGTCCTGATAAATGATCAAAATCATAAAAAAAGGCTTGTTTAAGCCTGTTTTTTTGATTTTCACAGATCCTTAAACCGTTCTGAATTTTTGTTTGATTTCCAACATAATATTTTTCGTGCACAAAACACTGTCCGGCACAGAACGACAGCAGAAATTGACAGAAACAATATCATATAAAGCTTCTGAGCTCCCGGCATCGGAGCCGAAAAGAAAAAGTCAGCCAGTCCTCCGTGCAGTGCATACCCTGCTCTGAACCCGCTCCATAATGTCAGGACAGCAGTACAGCCGTATAAAAGAATATATACCGCAAACATCCGGCATGAACAGGAAGCAAGCAGAAGCTCAATCCCTTCGGTAAGACCGCCGGTCATTGAAGCAGCCGCAAGAAGAATAAACAATACCGCATTTTCAGACCTTCCCCGCTTCTGATAAAGAACATAAAGCGAATAAGGAATTCCGGCTGTCACCATCGGCATGCATCCGGACATGTATGCGCCGAGCGGCCAGTCCGTTTCAACCTGTGTACGCAGGGCAAAGAACGCTGTCATTTCGCCTTTTCCCCAGGTATCTTTCATCACTGCCTGAAACATCCCCTGGTTTAATCCGGTCAAAGAAAGCATGCGGTCTGACATTGTATAGAGCACGGCTCCCGCACCGCCCCTGTCTGCAAAGAACATTCCTGCTTTAAATGACAGTTCAAACAGGAACGGATACAGCAGTGCCCACAGCATCAGTACACATATGCACGCAGCAAAGGAAACAAGAAAACCTCCCGCTCTTTTTTTCTTCTGAAAAATCATCCATATCATCAGTGCACACAGGATTCCTGTGAAAGGCTGCGGATAGAAGCTGAAAGCAGAAGCCCTCAGGGAGTTTTCACATATCACCGGAAAGATTCTGCCTGCATTTACGGGATTCAGGATCAGCTGTGCACAGAACATGCTGAAGGCAGCCGAAAACAGTGCATACCGGTCTTTTTTACAGAGACCGTATACCAGTCCGACGCACAAAACAATATCCATATGATAATAGAACAGTCCTCCGGCCTGATACAAAATCAGACCGAGCCGGTTCGCCGTCCCCAGTATCTTTCCTCCCTGCAGAACTGCCGGACACAGTGCATAACCGCAGGAAAGAACTGCCGAAGCTGCCGCAGTTACCGTCACGGGCAGCTTCATTGCTTCAAACCAGATTTTCCGCTTTTTAGAAATCATATAAAAAGAATAGCATACTTTTTATGCATGATAATTATGGCGGTGATAAACTTAAGCTGAGGTAAACAATATGATCATACACAGCAGTCATGTCTGGTATCAGGGAAGATTTCAGTCAGTTTCTGTCAGAATGGAAAACGGATTGATCACTGAAATCGGCTGCGCCGGCAAGCCTGATATAGATTACGGAAACCTGAGGATTCTCCCCGGATTTATTGATATTCACTGCCACGGAGCGTATGGCTTCGATACCGACAGTGCTGATCCCGACGGACTCAGGAACTGGGCGCGCAATATCGTCAGTGAAGGCGTGACAGGATTTCTGGCAACGACAATTACAGAAAAGAAAAGTGTTCTCCTTTCTGCAGTAAAGAACGCTGCGGAAGTTATAAAAACACAGGTTCCGGGAAAAGACGGCGCAGAAATCCTCGGAATTCATTTTGAAGGTCCCTTTCTCAATGTCAGATATAAAGGAGCACAGCCGGAGGAAGCTATTGTCAGGCCTGATATATCCGAATTCATGGAATATCAGAACGCAGCCGCAAATAACATCCGTATTGTCACTCTGGCTCCCGAAAATGATGAGGACTTCAGGCTGATACGGTATCTTGATGCCCACGGTGTGGTTGCCTCAATCGGACATACAGCAGCTTCATTTGAGCAGGCAGTAAATGCCGTGAAAGCCGGCGCAAAATCATTTACCCACACGTTCAATGCCATGTCCCCTTTCTCTCACAGAGAAAACGGAACAGTCGGTGCCGCTCTGCGCCTTCATGATGTATACAGTGAAATCATATGTGACTGCAGGCACAGTACATGTGATGCCGTTAATATCTTCTATACATGCAAGGACATGGACCATGCCGTCATGGTATCCGATGCACTGATGTGCAAAGGATACGAACCGGGCACAAGGTTTATCTTCGGCGGCCAGCCGGTGGAAATATATCCCGACGGCACAGCACATCTGACAGATGCCGAAAATCACCCTCTTGCCGGGAGCACGCTGAAAATCAACGAAGGGCTGCGCAGGGCCGTTGAAACAGCAGAGGTGCCTTTCGAAAAAGCCATCCGTTCCTGCACCGTCAACCCCGCGAGACTCCTCGGAATGGATGACCGCATCGGACTGATCGAAACCGGTCATGACGCCGATATCGCAGTTCTGAACGATGATTATTCCGTTCATCAGGTTTACTGCAAAGGAATACCGCAGCTCTGATGTTCCCGCAATACGGATACACAAAGTTATTTCCGTACATAATATTGTTTTGAAGTTAAGACTGATATATCCGGCAGTCAGGCAGCGGCATGGATTCATACCGCTGCTTTTTTATATCTGCACAGATTCACTGAAAACGGCATGAATCTGAGTTCATGCCGTCTTTGCCGGATAATACAGCCGCCTGCAGCTGCACTGCCGCAAACTGCTCATTTTTATCCCGTACTGCCCACCAGCAGAATGATTGTGATGATTGTCCCCGGATCCACCTGCTGTCCGTTAGGCGCAGGAGAAATTGATTTGACTCCGTTGACATTACTGCCAAGCGATGTGTCTTCAATCTGGAAATTCAGCTGAGAGGCGCTGAAGCCCTTCTGCTCAAAGACACGGGTAAGCATTGAGATCATCTGATCCTTTGTATAGTTATTGTCGTAAAGACCGAGATCAATCGAAGGCATCGTCAGCTTCGGAGACGGTCCTTTGGAGTATGTGATTGTTACAGTTGTACCCGCCGCCACTCTGGAATCCGCCGATACGCTCTGTGCCGTAACAGTGCCGGCGCTGAGATTATCATTATAATCTCCCTCGACGGAATTAACTTTCAGTCCGGCATTCTGCAGCACAGATGCAGCCTCGTCCTTCGACATTCCGACAACGTTCGGCACTGTAATGACCTTGCCCGAAGAAACTTTGCAGGCAATGGATTTGCCTGATACGCTGCAGGTTTCCGTAATAATTCCCGCATCATAGGTATCGCTTTCCACGTCCGTCTTAGTCACTGACCAGCCGTAATTTCTTGCCGTGGCAGATGCATTGTACAATGCACTGTAGGACTGACCGGCATTGATCATAGAACCGTAATCAAATACATATGCGCCTCTGGATACTTTGTAATTTACTGAATCCCCGGCGTTCTTCGTGCCGGTATCGTTGGAAATAATGCATCCCTCCGCAATCGTATCGGAATAGTCGTAGGAAATATTGCCCGGCTTCAGTCCGAGCGATGACAGATATGCCTTAAAGTCCGCTTCTGCCGTGCCGGCTTTATTTTCAACCGTCACTTTTCTTCCGGTCGCCACTTCAATCGTTATAACAGAACCGGGTGCTGCGGAACCGACGGGATTCTGCGAAAGAATCGTTCCGGCCGCTTTATCGCTCTCTGTCTCCCTTACCGAAAGATTCAGCCTGGCACTGCTGTTTTTCTGCTTGTTGAGAAGTGCAAGATATGCCTCAAATTCTCCTCTGGATTTTCCCGTATAGTCATCGACCGGAACAAGGCCCGCACTGACTTCAAAAGTTATTACTGCACCTTCCGCAGCAGTACCGCTGTCCGGATTCTGCGAAATAACTGTCCCGGAGGCTGCCGAGCCACTGTAAACCTCGTTATATACCGCTTTCAGACCGTTCTGGGCAATCCAGGAAGCTGCCTCGTTCTGTGTTTTTCCGACAAAACCGACAACCTGAATTCCCTTGCCGGAAGAAATGACGACAGACATTGAAGAGCCGGCTTTGATCTTTGTGCCTGCCTTTACAGACTGGGATATCAGTTTATCTTTCTGAACAGTATCGCTTGCCTGATAGCTGATTGTAATACTGATCCGGTTGGCTGCGCCCCATGCCTGAATATTTGTTCTTGTATATGAAGAGAAATCAGGTACGGTTACTTCTTCCTCCTCACTCTGTTCTCCGATTCCGGAGGAAAGTGTTACCGTAATCCTGTCGCTCCGCTTCACCATTGTTTTCGCTTCGGGTTCCATTGACACGAAATGATCTGCCTCAATGCCTTCCGCTATCGTAAACTGGTAAGTCACATTCGTCAGGTTATTGTCTTCAAACCATTTCGTAATTTCTTCCGTTGTCATGCCGGTAAAATCAGGAAGTTCAATCATCTCATCAGGATCAGGGCCGGATGACAGCGTAATTTCAAGTGTGTCACTCTTAGTGAACGGATCGCCTTTGGCAACACTCTGATTAATAATGACATCCTCCTGTGCTTCATCAAAAGCATACGAAAATGTCACCTGTGATTCATCGAATCCGTTCTCAGAGATCCAGGAAAGTACATCTTCCTTCCTCCTGCCGGAAAAGTCAGCCATCGCAGCCGGTGCATTTTTCTCTGCATTCAAAGTATCCAGATAGTAGAAACCGGCCGCACATGTAGCCGCAAGCAGAACTGCCGCCACTGCCAGAAGTATCTTTGTCTTTATACTCAGTCTCATGTCCGTCTACCTATCCTTCCAGACCTGTATCCGTAACAGTTATCAGATATCGGCTTCGTACTTTATCCGCTGTCAGGGAATACGTCCTGCTTTCAACTTCCTGCATTGAAGCATCAACAGGCCGGTAATTGTACATCTCATAGATATCGTGCCAGCTGTCAGTCTGTACATCCAGATAGACACGGTATACTCCCGGATCAAGTTCACTCAGGTCAGCTGAAAGCGCAAAGCAGGAATTGCTCAGAGATACCTGCAGTCCGAGCATCTCCGCCGGATCGGCAGCGCATGCCTGATTCTCAGCCGCGAATGTATGCACCGCACCGTCCTCACCTACCAGCAGCACTTTCGTAACAGGATGGTCCTTCTCCGTCATGGAAGCCGCAAAGATAAATGCGGTTCCGTCAATCGTCAGCCTGCTTCCTTCAAGGGTCAGTGCCTTCTGTGAATATGTTGAGGCTCTTCTGTATGGTTTGTTTATTACCGAGAGATCTGTCTGATTCTTTTCGATATCCAGTTCCATACGGTTATTGGCAACCTGGCTGGCGTACATTCTGGCGGAATATCCGTTGATTTCCACAGGCGGCAGGTCAACGCTCTCTTTGTTGGAGAACAGCGCTTTCTGCCTTGTTTCCTCACCGTTTGTCACTCTGACTGCAAGATAGTAATCATCCGGATCAAGTTCATTCAGATCAATCAGGGCACGGAATGCAATCCTTGTATAATCATATCCGTCACCGAAATCCATCGGCATTTCAGCATCGGAAGTCTCCGCAGGAATCTCGGTCTCAACACCGTCCGTCAGTGATACAAGGATCAGTGTATGCGTAATCTCACTTTCCGTTGAAGCATTCATTCCCTCAATAAATGCCGTTCCGTTCAGTGCAATGACTGCATCTTCCAGTACTTCCGCGGAAGAAACAGACCTCAGCATATCGTCAGGCTGACTTGCCTTGACTGTGCAGCCGCTGCCCTCAGCCCAGTTTTCATATCCGGTAACACAGACACATGCGCTCTTCTCACTGTCATATACAGCACCTCTGCCGCAGCTGATGTCACTGACTGTCAGTGTCAGAATCTTTTCCTCATCACCCGCCTCATCCAGATGGAATGTTTTGCCGCCGAATGAAGAATCAGCTGCCTTTTCAAAATCACCCGGCAGATAATACTCATGATCATAATTATGGTCATCTTCATACACGGAAGCCAGACTGAAGAGATATGTACCGTTTTCAAGCGACGCCAGATCAACAGCAGCCTTCCATGTGACAATATCCTTTTCAGCAGAAGACTCTGCCGGATATGTCTGTACTTCCGCAAGTGACTGCGTCTGCAGACGGAGCGTCTGTGTTACGCTCAGTCCTGTCAGTGAAGGCCAGTATGCTTTGCCGCTCAGGATCAGCTTTCCGTCTTTAAATACAGAACTGTCGCATGTTTCGACAGCATCTGCCGATGCTTCCGTTGACAGCGAAACGATTCTGGAATTAACCATTGTCACTTCATCAGCCCTGATCCATCCGGTAAATGCATTCCAGTCATAGTCCAGCATCCCCTGCTTGGAAAGGTTCATAATGATGTTTCCGTTTTCATCAAGCGGACTTGTCGACTGTACCTGATACCAGTCAGACTGTGCGCCAAGTACTGCAAGCGTATGATTTTTCTGATACGTCGCACCGTAGGCAGTATTGTAAAGCACTTCTCCCTTGACTGCCTTAAGAATATCGGTCCTCCGGTCATCTGCCACAATTCCGAAAGAAACTGAATTAAAGTCCGTCAGCGTTCCGTCGCTGTCATTGTCAGTCTTGTCGATTTCATAAGCGATCGCAGCTATCTTCATGCCCCAGTAGGGATCACCTGCATATTTTACGTTTACGCCGCTGCCCTTGTTTCCGAGGTGTGAACCGAAATAGCGGATATCGTCAATATTTATATAACCGCGCAGATTGATTGCCATCTGTTCGTTAATTGCCTGTGTAACGGAAGGAAACCAGCTGGCTGAATCCGGGTCTGAATCATATGCCGTCCAGCCGAACAGATTATTTCTTTCCATCGCATACCGGCTGGTGCCGTATGAACTTTCCATACATGCCATTGCAAAAACCGCAAGTGCATTCATGCCGTATTTTTCCTGTGCCTCAAGAAAAGTATCCGCAGTATCCCAGAGCTTGCTGCTGCTGTTTTTCCCCTTCTTTTCAAGAAATCTGTTGAAGGTGTTTCTTGAAACAGAAGACCTTGTACGCAGCGGAAGGAACATATAATACGAGTAATATATGCCTGCCTGCGATGAATAGGAACGGTCGTTATAGAACGTATAACCGTCATCACTGTAGTAAACACTGCCTTCGCTCATCCATTCAGCTGCCGGACCGACACGGAAAGTCCATTCCGCCGGTCTGCCGTCGCCGTCGGGATCTGCCCAGCCCGAGAAACAGTGATATACCAGATCGGTATAGTTGCCGTTCTGTTCCGCCTTAAAATATCCCTGCTGTGCAAATACACGGAAAGGCTCCTCACCGTCATATGTGGAGTTTCCGCCCAGATACAGGGCAATATTATTGGTGACAGCCTTCATCGGAACAAGATCACAGTTCTTCAGATCGATGTAGCCGTCAAAACCTGTCAGCACGATATGTACTTTTCCGTTCCCGCTGGCAGGGTCATAGGAAGCCACCCCTTTGTAGCGCATTTCCCTGTGCACGGTAACATAAGTTGTTTTTTCGTATTTTGTTCCGTCAATGTACTGATCGATTACAGCTGTATTCTTTTTGGAACGCTGCGGATAGGAGTAAACGACGCCGTCATACATATTGATGATCTTCGTCGGTGAATAGGACTCTTTGTGACGGATTACCCCGCCCTCCTTCAGTTCATTCATCTTCTCAACGGCCGCATTGTAATCAGATGTGCACATAACGGATTTAAATGTGCCGTTGTTTTCAAGCTCATCCACTTCAAAAGCATTGCATGCCATCGGATACAGGCTGTAGTCTTCCCTGGCTTCAACAGTTACTTCCTGCATTCTGAAAACCGAAACAGAAGAACAGATGACAGCCAGTGCAAGCATTATATTTCTGAGTTTGTTCATCGTCTCCTCCTTCAGTTCAGATCGACATTGACAGTAATCCACCGTCCGCTGCTTTTGACATGCAGCTTCAGAATGCCGGTATATGTAACCGGATGGTCATCCGGATCAAATGCATAGAAGAACAGATACCCGCTGTCTTTTTCACGGATTACCCTGTCCAGAATGTTCTTTTTCTTCATCGTCCGGATACCGGATCCAAGCGCTTCAAATACCTCATTGGTCGATGACGGAATATACTGAGCCTGATCAATCACAAGCTCATCACCGTACAGCGACACAGCATTGACCTTGAATGCATAAACTTTTGTCGTACTCGGAAGCAGGTATTCACTTTCCTCACCGTTCACGGTTTCGTAAATGTATTCACCCGTAATATCATATGCAGCCGAGACGGACATCTGATAGGTTTTTCCGTCCGAGATAACATCATCCGCCTGATACTGCAGCATTTCCCTTGTTCCCGATGCCGGCACCAGATTCATGATCAGATCACCGTTGTTGCCGAAATCCATTGACAGCTTTACCGTCAGGGCATCTTTATTTTTGACGGGAATAAATATATTTGCATCATATGAAGTATCTTCACTGATCAGTGAAAACCATACCGACTGCCTTCCGAGGAAATAGGAAGCATCTTCCAGTTTCTCTGCATATTCACTGACGTCATCCAGTGTTATCCCTTCATCTGTTTTGAAATGATTCAGGGAAATGTTGATCGGCTGGGCAGAAGTTACATGGATCCTTGCAATTACAAAATCAAAGTCAAGATCATCAAAATCAAAAGCCAGATAATCTTTCAGTGTCACCGTGACACTGTCCAGATCATCTGTTTCCGCAGGCACGGATGCCATGGGCACATTCATCGTATTATCTGCCAGTCCGCTGTTCTGTGATGTTTCCGCTTCACTCTTTCTCTTCAGAAAGAAAATATCAAAAAGAACCACACACAGAATGAGGATAATCAGCAGCATCAGAATCCAGATCAGCAGCCCCGGTCCGGTATTTTCCTGTTCATCAGTGACTTTTTTCCTTGCCAAAACCCATTCCTCCTATCTTGTTAATTATAAACGCAATACGCCCAAAGTTGAACGGTTTTCCCACGCAATCGGACCCCAGCTGCCCTCATCCTTCCGCATCCTTCCGGATTATCTTTCACCCGGGGCTATTCCCTGAAAAAAAAACAGGACTTTCGTCCTGTTAACTGATTATTTGATTCCGTCGGGATTCTTAAGTGTGAAATTCCATGAGTCCCGGCACATATCATCGATATTGTATTTTGCCTTCCATCCGAGAAGTTTTGCGGCCTTTTCGGTATCTGCATAACATGTGGCAATATCCCCGGGCCTTCTGTCCATAATCTTGTAGGCAAGCTTTCTGCCGCATGCTTTTTCATATGCGTGGAGAACTTCAAGAACCGAATAACCGTTGCCTGTTCCGAGATTGATATATTCGGCACCTTTGTGGTTCATCGCATATTCCACAGCCTTGATGTGTCCCAGGGCAAGATCAACGACATGGATATAGTCTCTGACTCCCGTTCCGTCGACAGTGGGATAATCATTTCCCCATACTCTCAGATATTCCAGTGTGCCGTTGGCGACTCTTGCAATGTAGGGAACCAGATTGTTGGGAATTCCGTTCGGCACTTCCCCGATCAGACCGCTCTGATGTGCCCCAATCGGATTGAAGTATCTGAGAAGCAGTACCGACCATTCCGGATCGGAAACACAGACATCTGCCAGAATATGCTCATTCATCAGCTTTGTGGAACCGTAGGGATTTGTGGTTGATGTCGGGAAGTCTTCTCTGATGGGAACTGATTTGGGAGATCCGTATACAGTGGCACTGGATGAGAAGACAAGGGTTTTGCAGCCTGCAGCTGCCATTGCTTCATACAGATTTACCGAACCGGAAATATTGTTTTCATAATATGTCAGAGGAATCTGAACAGACTCACCGACAGCTTTATATCCGGCAAAATGGATCACGGCATCAATTTTGTTTTCATCAAACACCTTTTTCAGGCCCTGCTTGTCCAGAATGTCTGTTTTATAGAACTTTGGCTTTGTGCCGGAAATCATTTCAATCCGGTCCAGAACCGCTTCCGATGAATTGTACAGGTTATCGAGGACGACAACATCATAGCCTGCTTTGATCAGTTCAACACAGGTGTGCGACCCGATATAACCCGTTCCGCCGGTGACAAGAATAGTGCTCATAATTTTTTCTCCTTTATCCGATTAATCTGGAAATATCATTCCATGTTACAAACAGCATCAGGCTGATCAGGATAAGCCATGTGGCAGCCATCAGTCCGAGTTTCAGCTTTTCATTCAGTTTTCTGTGCACAGCGGCTTCCGCTGCCGTAATAAGAATCTGCCCTCCGTCCAGTACGGGAAGCGGCAGGAGATTAATAATTCCGATATTCAGTGACAGTTCAGCGATCAGGAACAGATAACTTGCAAATCCGTAACTCACCGACTGCTCCGTAGCCGAATAAATGCCGACCGGACCGCTGAGCTGATTCAGACCTTTTCCCCTGAACAGCCTTCCGATGGTTTTCAGCATCAGTCCGGCAGCCTCTTTCATTTCCACGGCACCGTACTTCCAGCAGTTCAGAAAATTAACCCTGATTATATTGCCGGCTCCGCCGGTTATGCCGATCATGACGGATTCATATTCTTCATTATACTCGGGGGTTACCATCACGGTAAGCTGTTCATTTCCGCGCAGGATTTCAAGCTTGAGGTCCCCTTCTTCATACATTGCAGTCGCAATCTGAAGGTCCTGGAATGTCTCGGTTCTGAAGTGCGTTCCGTCGGAAAGTGTAATTCCGGTTATCACATCACCCGCCTGCAGA
This sequence comes from Solobacterium sp., assembly GCA_024696355.1. Taxonomy (GTDB): domain Bacteria; phylum Bacillota_I; class Bacilli_A; order Erysipelotrichales; family Erysipelotrichaceae; genus Bulleidia. Next base: position 41,673 of record JAILGV010000087.1, on the reverse strand, counting down.
CCTGCACGCTCTGCCGGGCTGTTTTCCATAACAGATTCGATTTTCCCCGTTGGTGATTCCTGAAAGCCTCCTGCCCACAGGAAAATCATGCAGAAAATCAGGTAGGCAAGCAGGAAATTCATAGTTACACCGGCAAGCATGATGATAATCCGCTGCCATACCGGTTTATCGGGAAGTCTTCTTCCCGGAGGAACCTCTACATCAGGATATGATTCATCTCCGTCAGTCTCCCCCGCCAGCGCAACATAGCCTCCGACAGGAACGGCACGGATGCTGTAGACTGTTTCCCTGCCTTTTTTCTGAAACAGAACCGGTCCCATGCCGAATGAATACTCAAAACAGTAAACACCGAACAGCTTGGCAGCAGCCAGATGTCCTGCTTCATGCAGGCAGATAATAATTGTCAGGAGCAGTATAAAGTATATAATCGTCATTTAGTTTTTTTCACTTCCTTTATCAGGGACTGTGCATATTCCCAGCCGAATCTGTTGGCTTCATTCAGATCATCCACAGTTTCGAGTTCTCTGAACGGTGCCTTTAAGACTGTTGTAATCACAATATCTTCAATGGAAAGGAACGGGATCTCTTTGTTTCTGAAGGCAAGATTGGCCGCTTCATTTGCAGCATTCATGACAGCCCCGAGATTGCCGCCCTTTTTTCCTGCCTGGTAAGCCAGGCCAAGCAGAGGATATCTGCGCATATCAGGCTTATGGAAATGCAGTGTTCCGACTTCCGCCAGGTCCAGAGGATGCTCTTCATAAAGATCAAGTCTGTCAGGTGCACTCAGCGCATACTGAATCGGCAGGCGCATATCCGGAACACCAAGCTGTGCCATAACGGAATGGTCACAGTATTCCACCATGGAGTGAATCATTGACTCATCGTGCATAATGACATCGATCTGCTCATACGGAAGATCAAACAGCCAGTGTGCTTCAGTGACCTCAAAACCCTTGTTCATCATTGTTGCACTGTCAATCGTGATCTTGGCACCCATTGACCAGTTCGGATGTGCCAGTGCCTGCTCAACCGTAACGTCTTTCAGCTGGTCTCTTGTCAGACTGCGGAAGCTCCCCCCGCTGGCAGTGATGATCAGCCTTTTCACCTGCTGTTTCTTATTGCCCTGCAGGCACTGCCATATTGCACTGTGTTCACTGTCAATCGGATACAGTTCACGGCTGAACTCCTTCAGTGCACGGTAAATCAGACTTCCTCCGCAGACCAGTGTTTCCTTGTTGGCAAGCGCAACGTTATGACCGCTCTGCACTGCGGCAAGCGTAGGTGCAAACCCGGCAAAGCCGACAAGCGCATTAACCAGCACGTCATAATCAGAAACTGCCAGATCCCGCATTCCTTCGGCTCCGCTCAGAACCGTGACACCCGGGTATTCTTTTCTTAATGCAGCAGCGTCCTCCTCAGACTGTACGGAAACCAGCTTCACCGGATTGGTCGCAAGTATTTTTCTGGCCGCATCAATATTCTTTCCCACTCCGAATGCCGTCAGTTCGAACAGATCAGGATGGGCATTGATCACATCTATTGTCTGTGTGCCGATGCTTCCGCTGGCACCAAGTAATACTAACCGTTTCATCAGACACCCCATATCAGCATTAACGCGTTGAAAATCATAAGACAGAACACAAGAGAATCAATTCTGTCCAGCACACCGCCGTGTCCCGGCAGCAGAGAACCGAAATCCTTCATTTCCCACGCACGCTTGATTGAAGAAAATGCCAGGTCACCGATCTGGGCAACCGCCGGAAGCACAAACGAAGCAGCAATGATCAGTGATGAAGGAAGATCCTTAATCATAAGCAGGCCGAAAATCAGACCGGCTGCAGCGCCCAGAAGATAGCCGCCGGCAGAACCTTCCCAGGTCTTGTTCGGAGAAATCCGCGGTATCATCTTATGCTTTCCGAGCATACTGCCCACAAACCACGCTCCTGTGTCGCATACGTAGCAGCATACGGCAACGAAGATCATTGTCAGTCCGCCGCCCCTGCCGTCATAAATCCTGAGTGCTCCGCGCCAGGCAAGAGCAACAATCAGTGCTATGACAAAAGTATATACAGTCTGATTGGCTGTAAAATCCTCTCTGACAATATGAAGCAGGAATAATGCAGTCAGAAATATCGATATTCCGGCCGCAAACAGATTCAGAGGCAGATGCATGAGAACCTCAATCACTGCCGCAATAAAGGCGGCAAGCAGCCATTCAGGTTTGCTCTCGTTCTTTATGGAGGCTATCTCATATGACGCAAGCAATGTAAATACCACTGCAAGGACCTCAATTGCGGCTCCTCCGATAATGAACGGAGGAAGCACAGCCGCAATGAGAATCAGGGCCGTGATCACTCTCGGCATCGCTTTTTTTATATTCATTGCCTGACACCCCCGAATCTTCTGTCACGGTTCCTGTATTCCTGAAGGCACCGCTCAAATACCTGCGGAGTGAATTCGGGCCATGCTTCGGGCACAAACTCCAGCTCCGCATAAGCGATCTGCCACAGCAGATAATTCGATATGCGCTGTTCCCCGCTGGTTCTGATCAGAAGATCAACCGGCGGGAAATCTTTTGTCATCAGATATTTTTCAAATCCTGCTTCATCAATCATCGGATCAGCTTTTCCGTCGCGCACATCCTGTGCATAGTGTCTTGCGGCAAGAAGAATTTCCCGCTGCGATCCGTAATTGATTGCAATATTCAGTGAAAGACCGGTATTGTTCTTTGACTCTTCCTCTGCCTCATGAAGCACCTTCTCCGTTTCCGGCGGAAGTGCATCAAGTTCTCCCAGCATGCGCATGCGGAAACCCCTGTCAATAAACTCCTGCATGTATTTCTTAAAGAATACGCCGGGAAGTTTCATAATGTAACTGACTTCATCTTTGCTTCTTTTCCAGTTTTCCGTGGAAAACGCATAGAGCGTCAGGTATTCAACACCCATTTCACTCGCTTTAATCGCAATGGTTCTGACATTGTCGGCACCTGCAAGATGTCCGGCTGTGCGCGGCATGCCCTGTTTCTTAGCCCAGCGGCCGTTGCCGTCCATAATAATCGCTACATGTCTGCATTCTTTCATAATTTCACTCTTTATTAATCAACTTATAAAATTATATCATTATTCAATCTGCATGCAAAAGATCGCCGCATATATAAAACATACAGTCCCTGATTCCCGGATTTATCCGCACCGGACCGAATTTCGGCTTCAGTATACATAATTTTGCAGCATCTGCAGACTGTCAGGTGTTTCAATAATGAAAGAAATATCAGATACGGAGGTATTGTCGATATGAAGAAAAAAGAAAGAACAGGCTCTGAAAGGAAACTGCTGCATAGAATCGCTTCGGGATTAACCGCTGCCTCGCTGATGCTGGCTGCCGGATGCAGCACAGCCGTCCCCCTGAAGCCGGACAGGCCCGAAGCAGAGAATACGGTTCTTCCGGAACCTTCGGATACTTATACTTTTGAAACCGAAGATACGGATCAGTACGGTTCAGTCCTAAAAGCACGCGGCTACCTGAGCGAAACAGACGGTGAAAGTTCCAGATACATCATCTGTTCCGGACAGAAAGCAACAGGAGGCTACGGCATTCAGGTCGTCTCTGTTGCGGAAACCGGAGACGGACAGACGTGCATTACCGTAAAAGAATCTGAACCCGGAAATGAAACAGTAACCTGTGCGGTCACATATCCGTGCATAACGGTAACCGTTCATCCTGCCGTGAAGGAAGTTACGGTTGTAAATACAGCCGGAGCCGTATTTGAATGTCTTGATAATCAGGTTTCACTTACGGACGCAGAAGTGCGCAGAGCCATGATGGTGGATTCTGTTCTGTATGTTGATACGGGATTTGTTTCATCTTTTCTCCGCTGCGGCAACATGGACGGTTATATCACGGATGTAACAGACAGCAGCCGCATGCCGGTGCATGACGGTGAAGCAAATTTTGAATCATCCGGCTGGCAGATTACGGGAGAAAACTCTTTCGATGTACTCATCGACGGCACCTTCCATGTTTTCGTTCCTGAGGAAACGGAATCTGATTTTGCAGAGGAAGTACAGGTATATATGGCCGTTGTGGAGGAACTGAGCGAAGACGGCCGGCAGATCATCATCCGTACAGATCCTTCCGTCTCCGTACCGGAAAACTCTGCTGTTCAGCCGGACTCAAGGTATACGGTCAGCGCAGCCGCCTATGATCCGGGAATATATGCGGACACCCCCATTCCCGGCGGTGCTGTATTCCTGATCTGCAAATCGGCAGGAACCTTTTCCCCGAATAACAGCGAAGACGGTCCGCTGCAGCTTACCGGCATTTACAAGCTGTCCCCCATCGGCTCACAGCCCTGTCAGCCGGTTCAGCAGCTGCCTTAAATTCACGCATGCATATCTGCATATATATCGATTGTATAAAAAATGAGACTGCCTTCCGAAGCGGAAAGCAGTCTTGTTTCTTTCAATTGTGAAACAGCTGATACAGCAGTATTGTCACTGCCAGAAGATCCGCAGAACCTCCGGGACTGATATGTTCCCTGATGCACTCTCTGTTCCACGCTTCGATCAGATGTTTCTTTTCTTTCTGTGCGGCAGTGAGTATTTCCGCTGCCCGTTTTTTTACTTTCCGGAGAGTATCAATATCCTTCCGGTAAAGGACCGTCGTATCATCAAGCTTTGAGATGATAAACAGAAGCACATCCGTATCAGCTTCATCTGCTGTCATAATGCGGCGGCGTTCCTCCATCAGCGGATATGCCTCCCGCAGAATCGGAAACCCTTCCATCGGCTGCTGCCGTGCTCCTTTGAATCCGTATGCAGAATAGAGCTTTTCCCCGTGTGTTTCCGGTTCTCTTTCCGAAATGACGGCAAGTTCCTCCGACAGTGTTTTCGCTGTCATTTTCCCTGCCGTATCCATCACGATATACGGATCGGGTTTTTCACAATGTGCGAAACTCCATCCGGCAGCGGCTGCTGCGACACCCATGAGGAAGATCATTCCCTTATGCGTATTCACCCCGCCTGTCGCCGCATACATGGCCTTTTCTGCTTCGATTCCGGTTTTCCGTATCTTCCGGAACAGTTCTTCCGGATCATCGGTTACAAGGCCGTCACTGTACATCTGCTGCAGATACGGGGTGACTGCGGCGGCACTCAGCTCAAAGCTGTGATGGTCCATGTCTGTATGAGCACCGCTGTCGTGACGGTCAACCAGGCCGGGCTTGGGTGTCAGATCCACTTCTTCCATAAGGGCGCTGAATATCAGCGCCCCTATGTCTTCGGTTTTATTCATCCTTGAATTCAAAATCTTTGATCTGACGTACAACGTCCATAATTGTACCGTCTCTGGCTTCAATAATACCTACGACACGGTCACTGAACTGTACGCGTTCAGGTTCTCCTGTAATGCTGTAAGCAATGTCTCTGAGTTCTTCAATTGTCTTCAGAGGCAGCTTGGCATCCTTTGTAGCCTCGATCAGATCCTGACGTCTCGGATTGATTGCAATACCGTAGTCAGTTACAACAACGTCTACATCTTCACCCGGTGTGGTTACTGTAGTAACATCCGAGCAGATCGTAGGCATTCTGCCCTGCATGATCGGCGCAATGACGATCGTGCACTTTGCACCGGCTGCTGTATCAGGATGTCCGCCCTGAGCACCTGTGATAACACCGTCCGAGCCGACTACAACGTTGCAGTTGAAGTGTGTGTCGACTTCCAGTGCAGCCAGGATAACGAAGTCAAGCTTGTTTACATATGCGCCCTTGTTGAACGGATTTGCATATTCACCGCCGGTGATGTAGAAGTGATTCGGATTTCTCTGAATATTCTCGATGGAAGGTTCGTCAAAGTCCTGTGTATCAACAAGCTTGTAGATCAGGCCTTCATCAAGCAGATCGCACATCGGTTTTGCAATACCGCCTACGCCGAAGCCCATATGAATGTTCTTCTCACGCATGATCTCTGCCAGATACAGTGTCGAAGCGATTGATGCTCCGCCGACGCCTGTCTGATAAGAGAAGCCTTCCTTGAAGTAAGGAGTCTGGACAACAAAGTCTGTGCAGTACTTAGCCATCAGAAGCTTTCTCTGATCGGTTGTGGGCTTTGCAGCACCTGTAGCGATCTTTGACGGATCGCCGATCTGATCAACGACAACGACATAGTCAACGTATGTCTGTGTAATCTGCGCAGGCAGGTTCGGGAACGGTACAAGTGTATCCGTAACAGCTACGACTTTGTCTGCGAACTGTGCATCAACTGCAGAATAGGAAAGAACACCGCAGTTTGCCTTGCCGCCGTTTGCATTCAGGTTGCCGTATTCATCAGATGTAGGAGCACCGATAAAGGAAATATCTACATGTGCTTCACCTGTTTCGATTGCTCTTACACGGCCGCCGTGGCTTCTCATGATTGCAAGTCCCTGAAGTTTGCCTTCGGAAATTGCCGTACCGATGGAGCCTCTGACGCCTGAAGACTCAATATTGGTAATTGTTCCGTCCTCAATCATCGGAAGAATGGGATCATTCTGCTTGCCGAGTGATGAAGCACACAGCGTGATGTTTTTGATTCCCATCTTGTGAACTTCTTCCATAACCATATTCAGGACTTTGTCACCTGTTCTGAAATGATGATGGAATCCCAGTCTCATGCCGTCCTTGATTCCGCACTTTACAAGTACATCATGGATGCTGTCGACCAGCTTGGATCCATTTGAATTGATAACGGGTTTTGTTACAGGTCCGTCTTTCTTAAATTCTTTTCCGTCAAAATAATGTGATCCTCTGTAAACATCTTTTCCTGTCAGTTTAAGGATCTCTTCAGGAATTTCTCTTCCTACAGCGTTTTTCATTACAGATCCCCCTCATAGACTCCGGCTGCCTTAGCCATCATGATTGTTCTCTTTGCACCGTCATAGAATGCAATATCAATCATCTTGCCGTCTACTGTGAAGACACCGATTCCCTGTGCCTTCTTAGTATCGATTTCACGGATTACTTTTTCAGCAAAGATAATGTCCTTCTTTACCGGTGTGAAGATTTCATGAACGATGTCGATCTGACGGGGGTTAATGCATGATTTTCCGTCAAATCCCATGTCATGGATCATCTGTACATCCCTGCGGAATCCTTCCATATTGTCAAGGTCGGTCCATACTGTATCGAAGCACTGAACACCGGCTGCTCTTGCAGCAATGATCATCTGCTGTCTGCCGCCCATAAGCTCTACGCCTGTTCCCGTGATTCTTGTCTGCAGGTCCTTGGTATAGTCACCGCCGGAAAGAGCGATACCGATCATTCTCGGTGAAGCAGTACATACTTCATATGCATTCAGAACGCCTTTTGCACTTTCCAGAGCTGCCATGATCAGGACTGAGCCTTCTTCCTTGCCGAATTCCTTTTCAGCCTTGGCAACTTCAGCTTCCACTTCCTGAACCATTTCCTTGTTTTCGCACTTCGGAATTCTGATCAGTTCAGCATCTGCAGCCACTACGCATCTGATGTCTTCCTTCCAGAGATCAGAGTCAAGGCCGTTAATACGGACAACTCTTTCAGCACCTCTGTAATCGATTGTTGTCAGTGCATGGAAAAGTGAGAATCTGGCTGTATCCTTTGCAGTAACAGCAACAGCATCTTCAAGGTCAAACATCAGGGAATCCGCTTTATAAATATACGGATCCTTGATCAGCGAAGGTTTCTGACCGTTCAGGAACATCATTGAACGGCGAAGTCTTTTCTTTTTCTGTTCGTTAATCATTTGATCGCTCCTCCCCAGGGCAGATTTTCGTACTGATCAACAGAGCGGAACACTGCACCTTCAATTCTCGCCTTAATCGTGCAGTCAAGAGCCCCCTTGTCGACGATCGAGATCTTTACATTATCAATCCCCAGACGATCCAGTGTTTCAAAAGTGACTTTTCGGATCTGATTTCCGAATTGGTGGATTACCGTGCTGTCAAGAGAGAATTCAATCTTTCCTTCTCCCGGTTCCACTACCACCTGACAGTCACTTGACTCCAGCGTTCCTGCAACAGCAGGCTTTTTAATTTCCATACGCGTTCCTCCTTCCGATAAATTAGCTATTTATACCGTGTACAGCATATGTCTGCCGGCACCCTTCGGTTCTTGGAATATGCAGCGTACATATCCCGCAGTGGATAACCTTCACTGATGCCGACCTCATATTTTAATTTTATAACATATTGTTAAGCGTTTACAGGATTTTATTATAAAAGTCCATAGATTGAATTGAATACTTTTCATATTGCATGGTTATCCGGTCCGGTCCCTGATACATGAAAAGCCCGGCCATGTATCTGACCGGACTTTCATAAAACTTAATCTTTCTGCTGTTGATTACAGAGGCATCAGACCGATGACAACCGCAAACAGCATGCATAACAGTGAGAATCCCCATACATAGAAGAAGCTCGCCTTGATATGATCCTTGATGTCAACATTGGCAAGACCGACACCAAGCAGTGTTGCAGGAACCATCGGAGAGATAAATGTTGCACAGTTACGGCAGACAACCATTGCAATGGCAATCGGAAGAGCACCGACACCGAAGCCTTCGCCGATACCGATCATAACCGGCAGCATACCGTAGAAGTAGCTGTCTGTATCGAATGCAAGAGCCAGAGGAACGGACAGAATGCCGATAACGATAGGCAGATGCTTGCCGAGTGCTGCAGGAAGAACCATCTTGATCAGGTTGGACATGCATGTGACAACACTTGCAATTGCAACATCGTTGACTGTAACAGACTTAACAAGAACACCCATAAGAACTGCAGCTGCCATCAGTGTGGAGCACATCATCAGAGCAGGTCCGGCATGCAGATTGATAATCTTCTTCTGCATCTTTGCACCGGGGTAGTTAACCAGAAGCGCAATTACAACACCGCACATGAACGGTACATAGCTGGGGAATACATCCCAGATCAGCATTGCAATAACAGCGATTGTAAGAACAATATTGAAGATAAACAGTTTCGGACGTGCAAGAGCGGGATCGCTGCCCTTTGCTTCCTGTTCTTCATCATCTTCAATAACTTCGCCCTCAGCAGCAAGTTTGCCGTTGAGACCGGCACCTCTTGCCTTTTCCTGGAAACCGGCAAGAACTGCATGTGCAAGTGACAGAGCGATACCGAAGATCTGGATCGGAAGCAGTGTGTTCCAGAGCTTGCCAGCTTCAATACCGAGAACGGATGCAGCTCTCATTGTCGGACCGGCCCAGGGCATCAGGTTTAATACACCCATTGACAGAACCGCAATTCTGAGCAGAGTTGTCGGACGCATGTGCATCTTCTTGTAAACCGGCAGCATTGCAGGAACTACAATACAGAATGTTGAAGCACCGCCGCCGTCAAGATGACCGATCAGAGCAATTACTGCGGTCATAAGGCAGACACCGATCACGCTGTCGCCGACAAGTCCCATCAGTTTGCCGATGATAACATCGAACATTCCGGCATCTGTCATAATGCCGAAATACAGAACCGAGAACACAAACAGCGCAGCAGTAGGTCCGGTACTGTTAAATCCGGCCTTGATCAGTGCGGCAATGTTGTCGAATGAATAGTATCCGCCAATAACAAGAATCAGTGCAAGAATTGACGGAAACAGGATGAATGCGATACTCGGAAGTGTAATGCTTCTGAACAGAGTTACGACGATAGCAATAATACACAGGAAACCAAGTATACCAACTAATACCTCACTCATAAACGAGCCCCCTTTACACATAACTTATATCATCATGAAATATCTATAATAAAGTCTTGACATTAAAATATTTATATGATTTTCATACATATTCTTCAATGGCATGAAAACATTTTCATTTTTTCCGGATACATATACTTTTGCGGTTTATAAAACCGTGCGGCTGACTGCAGAAAGAAAAAACAGGCAGTGCCTGTTTCAGATAATCTGCACAATAAAGAACTTCAGATAATCAGTTTCCGGGATTGATGCGATTACCGGATGATCATACGCAGCGTGTCTTTCCTCGACGATTCTGACCGTAACGCCTGCTTCCGCTCCTGCTTCCTTCAGCATCGTTCTGAATTCATGTGCAGGCATAAAGTGAGAACAGCTGGCTGTTGCCAGATATCCCCCTCTGGGAAGAAGCCGCATTGCCATGGTATTGATCTTCTTATAGCCGCTTCTTGCATTGATGAAGGTTTTCCTGCTTTTCGTAAACGCCGGGGGATCAAGAATAATGAAATCATAATCCGCATGATTTTTCAGGAGTTCCGGAAGCAGATCAAACAGGTCTGCCTGAATGAATCTGATTCTTCCGTCGAGATGGTTCAGTGCCGCATTCGCCTTTGCGACAGCCAGTGCACTTTCGGAAATATCCACGGCATCTACAGACAGAGCATCAGCCGCGGCTGCATTCATGGCAAATGATCCGGTATGCGTGCAGCAGTCCAGCACCTTCCTGCCCTCAGCAATTTTTCTGACTGCCAGGCGGTTATATTTCTGATCCAGGAAAAAACCTGTCTTCTGACCGTTCTCAACATCGACTTCATAAACCAGTCCGTTTTCCTCAAACCGGAAAACAGTTTCTTCGGGATGCCTGTCACCGTACCAGCCCTTGTACTGCTTCAGGCCTTCCTTGAGCCGCAGTTCCCCTTCGTTTCTTTCGTAGATGCCTTCGATTTGTGAACCTGATGCGCCCAGCTGACTGATCAGCTCCCTGTAAATAACATCTTTATGCATTTCCGTGCCGTAGCTCAGCACCTCTGCGACAAGAACGTTCTCATACCTGTCCACTGTCAGCCCGGGCAGACCGTCTGCCTCCCCGTGAATCAGCCGGCAGGCATGAAAGTCGTCCTTCATGACGTCCTTTCTGTACTGCAGTGCATAGCGCACTCTTCTGGCAAAAAAGGCGTCGTCAAACTTTTCATTTGCGTTGCGGTCCAGAATTCTGATTCTGATTTTGGAGTTTTCCGACCAGAAACCGGTTCCGAGGTAATTGCCCTTCTGACCGTACACATCCGTAAAAGCACCGTTTTCGATTGTTTCGGAGTGTTCCGTAATCTCATCTTCATATACCCAGGGGTGACCCTCTTTCAGAGAACGTTCCTGTTTCTTCGTCACCTTTGCCATGGGGAATGTTCTTGCCTGCTTCATGCGTTGCTCCTTTCGGGATAGACCAGTTCAGCGGGATCGATTCCTCTTCCGTATGCAAGGACTGAGGAAGGACCGTCAAATTTCAGTTCATCCCCGTAAATATCTGTTATTACTCCGCCGGCTTCCCGGATAATGACGGCACCTGCCGCATAATCCCATAAGCCCAGAGAAAACTCAAAGTATAAACCTGCCGCACCGCAGGCAACCATGCAGCAGTCCCACGCTGCGCTTCCGCTTCTTCTGAGATCCTGCCCTTTCATAAGATATTCCCCGGCAAGCTTCATTGTCTTCTGCCACAGGTCCGTCCGGTACGGTGAGGTTCCGAAGGCAATGATGCTGTCACATAGAGGAAGTGAAGAGGACATGATCTTTTTTCCGTTGTCAAAGGCACCGCAGCCCCTGCATGCCGTAAAAATATGATCCAGATACGGCTGGTAGATCACGCCGATATACGGCTTTCCGTCTTTAAACAGGCCGACGGATACCGTACTGGCATAATAGCCTTTTATAAAATTAGTAGTACCGTCAATCGGGTCAACGATAAACAGCCATCCTTTTCTGTATTTTTCCCTGAACACATCCTCTCCTTCCTCTTCACCGAGAAAAGATGCCTCAGGAAGCAGTGACGACAGTCTTTCATGCAGAAATTCCTGCACCTTCCTGTCATATTTCGTTACATAATTTGCATGTCCCTGCTTGCTGTCTGTACCGTAATCCGTACCGGAAGCGGAAAGAATGATTTTTCCCGCTTCTTTTACTGTTTCCGCTATTTTTTCTGTCAGCTGCCGATCTGTCATATAATTTTCCTCTTGCCCGTTAATCATATCACCGGCTGACGCAAAAACAACATGATGCATCTGATGAATTTTCTGTACATTGCACCCTGCAGGCCGCCTATGGACAGTCCTTTGTTTCTTTTGAGGGAACTGATGCAAACTGGGCAATAATATCACTGTACCTTCTGCTATAATAATGAAGATTTGAGGGAAATATGGTATTCAGCAGCCTTACTTTTTTATTTGCCTATCTGCCGGCAGTCCTGGCAGTTTACTATCTTGTGCCTTTAAACTGGCGCAATCCCGTTCTGCTGATCGTCAGCCTGTTCTTCTACGGCTGGGGTGAACCGGTTTATGTTTTTATCATGATTTTCTCCATTGTCATGAACTGGGTGCTCGGCAAAATGGTTGCCCGCTACCGGATCAGTGACCGTGAGAAATCAAAACGATTCCTGATTCTGTGCATGGTTCTTAATCTTCTCCTGCTCGGATTTTTCAAATACTGGGATTTCTTCGCCGAAAATATGAGAGCCCTCGGCCTGGTGTTCTTCAGGCCGCTGAAGCTCGGTCTTCCGATCGGCATCTCGTTCTACACGTTCCAGGCAATGTCATATCCGATTGATCTTTACCGGGGTGAAACAGATCCTCAGAAGAGCCTTGTCTCCTTCGGTGCATATGTCACAATGTTCCCGCAGCTGATTGCCGGTCCGATCGTACGCTATACGGATATCGCGCGGCAGCTGAATCAGAGAGATCATACGATGGAAGGCTTTTATCAGGGCATCAAGCGCTTCACTGTCGGACTCTGCAAGAAAGTGCTGCTGGCCAATTCGGCCGGACAGGTATTTGAGGCTGTCAGTGCCCTGGCACCGGCACAGCAGTCAGTGCTTACCGCCTGGATCGGCATCATCATGTATACATTCCAGATCTACTTCGACTTCAGCGGATATTCCGACATGGCGATCGGTCTAGGAAAAATGCTCGGATTTGATTTCCTCGAAAACTTCAACTACCCGTATATTTCCGCATCGGTCACCGAATTCTGGAGGAGATGGCATATGTCCCTGTCCTTCTGGTTCCGTGATTATGTATATATCCCCCTCGGCGGAAACAGGCACGGTTTAGCAAGACAGATCATAAATATCATGATCGTATGGCTGCTGACGGGTTTCTGGCACGGTGCTTCATGGAATTTTGTACTGTGGGGTGTATTCTACGGGATTGTGCTGATCGCGGAAAAACTGTTCCTCCTGAAGCATCTGAAGAACATGCCTTCCTGGCTGGCTCATGTTTATACAATGTTTGTTGTAATTATCGCCTGGGTTCTGTTTGCCTTCACTGATTTCTCCAAAGTGCTTGCCTATCTGGGATTTATGTTCGGAAGCACGGGAAGACTGGCAGACGGTCTGACTGTATATTATCTGCATGACAACATTCTGCTGATTCTGGTATGCATCATCGCATGCACACCTGTTGCCAAAACACGTCTCAACATTCTGCGGACCAGAAAAGGCAGAGCACTTGTTCCGGTTCTGACCCTGCTTGCACTGTTTGTCTGCACGGCCTTTATCGTTGATGCCTCCTATAATCCTTTTCTGTATTTCAGGTTCTGACATATGAAGAAAAAACTGACACGAAAACTGACGCTCGGATGCTTTATCGGCTATATCGGATGCTTCACCATAGCCAATCTTTTCAGCGGCTCCAGAGATATCTCATATAACGAAAACAGAACGCTGGCGTCTGCCCCTTCCATGGAACTGCAGCATATTCTCAGCGGCCGTTTTGATGACGATTTTGAAAAATGGTTCAGCGACCAGTTCGTTGCAAGGGATTTCTGGATCGAACTGAAGGCAGGAATCCGCAGACTGTCCGGTGCCGTCGAAAACAATGATGTCTATTTTGCCCGTGACGGCCGCCTGATTCAGCGTTTTGCCTCATACAATGAAGAAACGCTGAAGACCAATGCCGGAATCGTCAATGAATTCTGTGAAGAAAACGGAATTACCGGAAATGTACTGCTTGTGCCCACTGCCGCCTGGGGTGCCGCATCAGAACTGCCCGCCGGAGCATATGATATCGATCAGGCAGACCTGATCAATGACGCGGCGGAACTGTTCGCTAAACAGAATTTTATCAGATACACGGATTACGCTTCCCCGTCACCTTCTCTGTATTTCCGGACCGATCACCACTGGAATGAAAAAGGTGCATATCTGGGATATGAAGCACTGGCTGACAAAGTGCTTCACAAACAGCCGAATTCCTTCACATACGAAACAGTCAGCACGGATTTCTGCGGGACAATGTATTCCCAGTCGGGTGCCTTCTGGAACAGTTCCGACAGCATCTGCAGAATCATTCCGGAAACACCTGTTGAAACAACCGTCAATTATGACGGCCAGTATACTGAAAACAGCATCTACAGTGAAAAACGTCTGAATGAAAAAGACAAATACATGTACTACACTGACGGCAATCACGCATACATCAGTATCCAGACAGACGCTGATACAAACAGGAAGGCAGTTCTGATCAAAGACAGCTATTCACATATCATGATCCCCTATCTGATTACGGAATACAGCGAAATAACAATGATCGACCTGCGTTACTATCACAGTCCGGTATCACAGCTGATTGAAGATAAGGAGAATACGGATCTCTGCTTTATATACAGTCTGGACAACTTCTGCAAAGATCCGAATCTGGCATTTTTAAGATGAGCAAAATAGAATTTGTAAAAATGGGAATCAACGGGGAAGGAATCGGTTATCTCAACGGGAAACCGGTTTTCTGCATGTCCGTTCTGCCCGGCGAAACAGCCGAAGTCACAGTCACCGAAGAAAACGACCGCTACATCAGGGCGGAAAAGAACAAGATCATAAGTTTCAGTGAAGACCGCATCAGAAGCTGCTGCCCCTATGACAGAAAATGCGGCGGCTGTTCACTGATTACAATGAAATATGAGGCACAGCTTGTCTGGAAGAAAAAGCTTCTGGAGGAAGCTCTCTGGAAATACGGCCATGTCAGCAGAAAGCTGATCAGGAACATGCACGAGAGTCCCCGGCAGACTGCCTACCGTACAGCCTGCAAGCTTCCGGTCAGTGAATACGGCGGAAAGCTCGTTACCGGTATGTATCAGCCCGGAACAAATCATTTTGCTGCGATTGATTCCTGCCCGATGCATACAGAGGAACTTGAAGAAGTGAGAAAGCAGGTTCTTGAAATCCTGAACCGGTACGGTCTGAAGAGCTTCCGGAACGGATACGGCATCAGGTATCTTGTTCTCCGCGGTATCCGCGGTCACTTCCAGTGTGCTCTGATTACGGGAAGGGACCGCCTTCCCGAGGGACTCGGCGAATCAATCGGAAAGATCGCCGGCATGGAGTCTGTTGTACAGTCTGTCAACACAAGAAAAAAAGGAGCCGGTATTTTCGGAACCGATCCGAAAGTTCTTTATGGATCCGAAGGAATTACAGCCGAAGTCCACGGCATCAGTCTCATGCTCAGTGCGGATTCATTTTTCCAGCTCAATGTTGAGCAGGCCGAAAAACTGTATGAGATGGCTGTATCAAAAATTGATCCCTGCAATACGGTTGCCGAAGCTTACTGCGGCGTCGGAGCCATGAGCCTTCTTGCCAGAGACAAAGCCAGACATGTGGTCGGTATTGAATCGGTCGGCAGTGCTGTCGCCAACGCAGGCGCCAATGCCTCAGCCAACCGTGTTCCGAATGCCCGCTTTATCTGCGCAGACGCTGCAGAGGGACTGAAAAAAGTGTGTTCCGAGTACCAGGTTGATACACTGCTTGCCGATCCCCCCAGAAGCGGAATGGACGATGCAATGATTGAAGCCGTTCTGAACAGTGAGATACATAAGATTATTTATGTGTCATGCAATCCGGCAACACTGGGCAAGAACATCAAAGCACTGAAGCAGGAATTTGATGTCCGCACTGTTATCCCGTATGATATGTTTCCGAATACCCCGCTGATTGAAGCTGTTGCGGTCCTTGAACGCAGAGGAAAACCGAAGGAGAAAAAATGAAATACGAGCTGAAAAAAGGAAGAATCAGTATAGATACAGGCAGTGAATTTGAAGGAAAGACCGTTCAGGAATTTCTTGAATACTTCCGCCAGTCAAAAAAGAACAGATATCTCCTTATACTGAACAAAAACATTCTGATCAACCGTGAACCGGTTTCAAATGATCAGACCGTGCTGCAGAAGAACGATATCGTTACAATCCTTCTTCCTGCACTGAAAACAGATTTCAAACCGTCGGAAACACCCTGCCGTGTTGTCTACGAAGATGACTTCGTATATGTCGCGCACAAAGATGCGGGCATCATTATCCATGATGAAAACGATCCTGACTGTCTCGCCTGCCGCGCCGCTGCATGGCAGACCGCAAACGGAATTGACACTCCCGTCAGATACATCCACAGACTGGACAAAGAAACCAGCGGACTGGTGCTCTTTGTGAAAATCCCCTTCTTCCAGCCGTGGTATGATGCCATGCTTGAGGAAAAGCAGATCCGCAGACATTACCTGGCCATCACGCTGGGAAGCGGTGAGCCGGGCAGAAAGTTCACCTACAACCAGAAGATCGGAAAAGACCGTCATGTATCGGGAAAGTACCGTTTCTCAGAATCCGGGAAGGAAGCAGTCACCAGGGCGGAATTCCTGGCAAGGAAAAACAGATACATGCTGATAGGATGCACGCTTGAAACAGGAAGGACACATCAGATCAGGGTGCACCTTTCCGGCAACCGTCACCCGATCATCAATGATCCCCTGTACGGAATTCCCTCGGCAGATTTCAGGAACATGTGCCTCTGGGCAGATGAAATTGAATTTCCCAACCCCGTCACGCATGAAGTCTGCACGGCAAAAGATACTATGAACCCCGACTTCAGAATGTTCTTCAGATAACGGACGCCCGTCCGTTTTCTTTATGCCTTTTCTCATATAAAAAAATTGTCCGCGCAGTGCGGACAATTCTTTGTTTCCCTCAGGCCGGATCAGTCACAGTAATCGAAGAAATCAATAATTCCCTCTTCAACAATCTCCCTGATGTCAGAGTAATTATGGATCTCATGGCGGTAGCCGGAATACAGATTTGTATTAACCTTGTGGCCGGTATCAGCGAGCCAGTTCGCTGTTTCGTATACACCTTTTCCGTACTGACCGACAGGATCCTGATCTCCGGCAATGTTGTAAACCGGCAGATCTGCAGGAACCTTCTCAGCCCACTGCGGACCGGTAATGTCCTTCATCATCTGCAGGAAATAAAGCCATGCACGGTTCTTCGTGGGTTTTGTAAATGCATCAAACGGATCCTCTGCATGATCCTTCTGGACATACGGATCATCACAGATCCATTCGTTGCCGATCTTTACACCTTCCGGGCAGCGTGCAAACATCCAGCCCATCAGATTGCCGGCAAGCGTCGGATCACTTTCTTCACCTTTTCCTTCATCCACAAGCTTCTGAACAGCCGCAATTGATTCGTCAAGACCCGGCCATACACCGGTGGTTCCGCAGATTGTGGCTCCGCTCAGATCAGAACCGTATTTTGCCATATACATTCTGGTAATAAAGGAGCCCATGCTGTGTCCGAACATGAAATACGGAATATCCGGATAAATGCCGCAGACAAGATCGTGAAGCTTTTTCTCGTCTTCCATCATTGTTTCAAAGCCCTTGTCACCCCAGTCACCCCAGGTGTTGTTTTCAACAGCAGTTTTGCCGTGGCCGACATGATCATCAGCCGCAACAATATATCCTGCTTCCATAAATGAAGTAATCATGTGCAGATATCTGCGGGAATGCTCGCCGAAACCATGAACAAGCTGAATGATGCCTTCCGGTTCACATGCAGGTACATAAATCCATCCGTAAACTGTATCTCTTCCGTTGTATGACAAAAAGTTTACTTCTCTCAGCATTATAATTTCCTCCCGAGCCCAGGGCTCTTCTGTTAGTTTTATCATAGCACAGGCACTGTCCGCTTTGAACTGATCTGCCGCAGATAAAAAAACGCCCTGCGGCGTTTTCCGTCCCTGATTTTAACGTCAGATGAACCTTACAAAATAATCAGTTCCGCGATAAAAACAACAATGCAGCAGCTGACCGATGTTGCAAACAGACCCGCCTTTTTCCATGTCAGGATAACCCCTGCCGCAAAAGCGAGAATGCCGCTGTACAGAGAATTCGTTGCCCGGATCATCGCCGGGAAAGTCATAACCGCAAGGGTTGCATAAGGAACATAATAAAGAAATGAACGGATATAAACATTGGTAATCGGCTTTCTGATCAATGTAAGCGGAAGCACCCTGATCAGGTATGTCACCGCAAACATAACAAATATCTGCATCCAGATGCTTCTCATACTGCTTCCTCCTTTACCGGAAACAGGACAGCAGCCCCTCCGGCCAGAAGCACCGTAAGAATCAGTGTCCGGGTGCCTTCGGACAGGGATGATACTCCCGGCAGAATTCCGCACAGGAAACTGCATGCAAAGCTGACGAGGACAAGAACCGAAATAATTCTGCTGTTTCTTGCGGGAGGAATAATAATTGCCAGAAACATCCCGTATAAAGCCACGGACAGTGCCGAAACAATCCGGGCAGGCAGTGCCGATCCGGCTATAACACCGAGCATCGTCCCCGTTGACCATCCTGCCAGGGGAAGCGTCATCGCACCGTAAAAATACACAGGTTCAAGTTTGTTTTCACGGCTTACAGCCAGCGCAAACAGCTCATCCGTTACATCAAAGCCGATAATCATGCGCTGCAGCGTATTGACCGTACTGTCGAGCTTCTGCGACAGGGAACAGCTCATCAGCAGATATCTGGCATTTGCGATCAGTATCATCAGAGCCGTTTCAATATAAGGCGCATTTGAGGCAATCATGGTAATACCGGCATACTCCCCGGCCGAAGCGTTGTTCAGAAGACTCATGATAAATCCCTGAACTGCGGACATGCCGATATTCTTCATGGTTATGCCCAGCGTAAAAGAAACGGCGAAATACCCCATCGCTACAGGTATTCCGTCCTTCAGTCCCTCCATGTACAGCTGTTTTCCAGCCTTGTTTTCCGTATTTTTCATAAACTTATGTATTTTATATAATCCACGATCGTCAGTTCGTAAATACTGTGTTTTCCGAAACTGCCGGATCATGTTTCCTGAGTGTCCGCAGAAAACTCTGCAGTCTGCTGAAATAAAAGCTCCGGGATGTTTCTCCTGAAGCCTGATGCCGCTAAATGCCGAGATAATGCTTTAAAGCCGGAAGTGCGTCTCTGGCATTGTAATATCCCTGCCAGTAAAGATCACCCAGTTTTTCAAGATCACCTTCGAATCTCGAAATATTTACCGGAGTGTCCGGAGCAATCATAAATATCCGGCCCTCTTCTTCGAGTTTGAGCAGTCTTTCGGCAAGAGCATTGTAGTTATCTGTTTCCTTCTGCAGATTGCGCTTGAATTCCGGATAGTTTTTATATTCAATCCGGATGATCCTCTCAGGCGCCCTGCTTGTTTTCCGGTAATCCCTGTTCCTTGTTCTGACAACAAGAATTTTTTCGAAATTCTCCTTCAGTGCAAAATCCACAGGTATCTTGACTGCACATCCGCCGTCAAGATATCTTCTGCCGTCGATTTCCACCGGCTCCGTAATATACGGAACACTGGCACTCGCCGCAACTGCATCCAGAATCGAGGAGCATTTCCCTTTTTCGAAATATACAGGCAGACCGGTTTCGATATCGGTTGCCTGGGCGATAAATCTTCTTGACGGGTCATTGAATCGTTCTGTATCAAACGGTTCCACATGATCGAGATCTTCGAACAGATAATGAAACCCGGTAATGCCGTGTTCTCTTCTCATTGCCCCTATTCCGATATAATTTCTGTCATGTCTGTATGCCAGATTATATCTTGCACTTCTTCCGATCTGCCCGCTGACATAGTTCATGCCGCTCATGGCTCCGGCACTGACGCCGACCGTCGTCTGCAGATTGATATCTTCCTCCATCAGCGCATCAAGAACGCCCTGGGTATAAAGACCGCGGAAAGCACCGCCCTCCAGGACAGCGCACCCCTGAACAATATCTGAATCAGCTCTTCCCCTGGGAATCGCATCGTAATCACTGTACTCTTTCATTTTGCTTTTAAAACCTCATCGGCTATTCTATCACAAGTTGCAGGGTATGTTAATTATTTGCGGCTGCCGGCGGATGCACCGTATCATTTCATTCGGAATGCACAATCTGTCCGAAGGCACGGCATATTAAAAGGCCGCATCACCAGGATGCGACCTCAGGAATTGTATGATTCTGATTAATTGTCGGCTGTCACAGCATTGGCTGCCGTACGTCCTGAAACAAAGATTTCAACAATCGCGTTTCCGCCGAGACGGTTGCCGCCGTGGATACCGCCGGTAACTTCACCTGCAGCGTAGAGACCCTTGATGACATTTCCGTCTTTGTCAAGTACATGACGGTCTGTGTCAACAACAAGTCCGCCCATTGTATGGTGTGTGGAAGGAGCCATCAGACGTACTGTGACAAGTGTATTCGCAAGATCATAGGAATCAACATTGTATGTTCCGTCTTCGTTCTTCTGAACATCACCGACAGTTCTTGAAGCAATTGCCTTGGGAGCGTCTTCGAATTCTCCCTGCCCCATGACTGCCATATCATACTTCGTCAGTGTATCGATGACAGTCGCTGCATCACATTCTGCACC
Source organism: Solobacterium sp. (assembly GCA_024696355.1). Classification (GTDB taxonomy): domain Bacteria; phylum Bacillota_I; class Bacilli_A; order Erysipelotrichales; family Erysipelotrichaceae; genus Bulleidia. Next base: position 21,005 of record JAILGV010000087.1, on the reverse strand, counting down.
GAGTTTGGAAAGCAGAGCTCCGAGTTCTTCTTCATTTGCGTGAACTCTGTAGTATCTGCCTTCATAGTCTCCGTCAGCGAGCTGCTTGGGAGCCGGCATCATCTGCTCGGCATTGTAGATTTCAATGAAGACACCCTTTGTGCCGTTCACTTCCATGCCGTTTCTGAATTCAGCAAGGGACAGAACATCACGTTCGGAACCTTCGTCTACGAATCTCTTTCCGGTATGAGGATTGATCCAGGCTGCATAGTTTCCGCCGCCGAATGCAAGGTCGCCGTTGTCAACCCAGGAAATCGGCATCAGCTGTGTGAAGCCCATACCTGTTACGTCGGCACCTGCTTCCTGAGCCATTTCGATACCCGAACCTGTCAGGGAGGAACGGTTGGTTGTCTGCGTGGACTTTGTCAGGTATTCGGAAGACCAGTAAATATTCTCATCAAGTACGAGATCAATATTAGCAGCATAGCCGCCGGTAGCCAGAATAACACCCTTGCCGGCATGAGCGGTTACTTCCGTACCGTCATATCTGACAGCCCTGACGCCTGTTACCTTTCCGTCTTCAACGATCAGAGACTTTGCTGTTGTTCTGAGCATCAGTTCATTTGCTTCATCCGCATTGAGATAAGCAGTCATCGGAGCCATGAAATATGTGCCCCAGCGTCCGGGATAGCTTTCGGCTGTGCCGTCGCCGTCTGTGTCAACCTCAGCGCCGATGAATTCGTTTTCTCTGTACCAGAGTGCACCGATCAGTGTCGGCTGTGTATCTTCAATAAATGTCGAACCCATGGATTCAAGCCACGGCTTGAGATCCTGTCCGTCATCAATGAACTGGCTGACCAGATCAACATCACCGTAGATCCACTGGCTCTTGTCGGCACTCTGTCTGAGACCGCCGTAATATGTCTGGAACTTGTGGAGATTCAGAGTTGAGAACAGTGTGAGCTCTGATTCGGGTGTACCGGCATCAAGCTTCGGCTGAGCCCATGCAAGATATGCACTGATTTCCTTCTTGAGCGCCTGCAGAATCGGCAGATATTCCGCATGAACGCCGTGCTTGGAGAGTTCTTCGATATCACCGATGACATATTCGTTGTCTTTATAGAAATCCTCGTCGAAGGGAGCTTCACTCCAGTTGAGAATTGTCTTGAGCTCGTTGATGCATCCGTTGACAGATTTGACCTTGTTGTATGTGTTTCCGTCGTATCCGACACCTGTTACGGCATCGGGATCAGCTGCATTCCATACCAGGTAAGGCATAACAGACTGATACTGACCGCCGGATACGAGTGTGTTTCCGCCTACTTCGGCGTTCTGCTCAATCACAAGAACAGTTTCACCGTTCTGTGCAGCCTGTGCAGCTGCCGCGATGCCTGCACCGCCGGCACCGACGATGACAACATCCCATGTTCCTTCAACAGGTTCGCCCGCAGCCGGAGCCTCAACTGCCTTGGAGAATTCAGAAACATTGACACCTGCTTCTGCCGCCGCAGCGTTGACTGCCTCCTTGAGGGCTCTGCTTGTGAATGTGGCACCGGATACGTTGTCGACACCGGATCCGCCTGCTTCAAGCATTTCAGGAATCATAATGTCATACGCAACCGTACCGACATGATCTGTTTCACCGCTGGCAGTCACTTCCAGAGCTGTCAGCTTTCCGTTTTCATCGATCTCTGCCGAAACTTCCACAGGTCCGTTATAGCCTTCACCTTTTCCTGTGTATGTGCCTGCTTTGATTTCCGCCGATGTTTCGGCAGATTTCCCCTCTGCCAGTGCAAGTGCCTGAGCTGCGGCTTCCTTGACGGCAGTGGATGTTACAGTTGCGCCCGATACAGTATCGATCTGATCGGAAGCGGCTTCAATAATCTCGGATGCCAGTTTTTCAAGAGCGGCACCGCCGACATTCGGGGTTTCCTTGTCACCTTCGATTTTGACATCCGTAATCGTTTTTCCGTCGGTTGTCACGGTAACAGTAACGGGACCGCCGAAACCTTCAGCGGTTGCCGAGTAGGTCCCGGCAGTAAACTTGCCCTGTTCTTCAGCTGCACCCGCATCAGCGCCGGCGCAGCCGGCCATTGATACAGCAAGAAGAGCACCAAGCATTCCCTTAAGTAATTTCTTCATTTGCTTTCCTCCAGTGATTTATAAATATTTCACAAATACTTACGTATTAGTTATAAACCCTGTATAATATACAGGGTCAATAACCTATCAGAATTAAAATCAGGAAAGAGAAATGTCATCTGTATGAAAATCAACCAGCTGTCCAGACTTACCGGACTGAATCCCGAAACCATAAGATCATACCGGAAAAACGGATACCTGAATCCGGTAAGACAGGAAAACGGATACTATGAGTATTCCATTAATGACTACACCGCCCTTGCCCACCTCAGGAAACTACGCGGACTCGGGCTGAGTTTTGATATGATTGACAGTTATTACAACGCTTCGGACAACCGTGAGCTGATCGATATCATCGAACGTGAAAAAAACGAACTCAAAAGAAGAACTGCAATCATGCAGGCGGAACTTCGGTATCTCGAAATTGAAAAGCAGCATATTCTGCAGAGTGACAGAGAGGCCGCTTCCTTTATCGATGTCGAGGATGACAAGTATGATTTCTTCTTTTATAACAAGGACATGAACAGCAGTATCATGGCCGCAAACCCCGATATTTACTATCTCTGCTCAGGCACTGTCCGGATCAGGAAAGAAGATCTGAACAGCGGCGATACCGACAGAACGGTTCCCATAGAGACAGGCATCGGATCCTACCGCTATATTCTTGAAGAGAACAACATTATCATCCCCGATCATATGATCAGGGTCATTCCGAAAGGAAAAAGCATCTGCCAGATCATAACAATCGATGATCTCACCTGCATCAATCTGAAGATTCTCGAACCGATGATACGGCTTGCAAGGAACAACGGCTGCGTATTTACCAGTGATACCACCGGATTCCTGATGAGAATGATCAGGGAAAACGGAAAATTCCGCTGTCAGTACCGCATCAGAGCTTCCGTGGCAGAACAAGATTGAATTCCGTTTCTCCGTATCAGATAATTGATTCCGTATGAGTAAAAAAGAATCTGTCAGACAGCCTCTTTGGACAAGAGACTTTACAATCATTACTGCGGGCAGTGCAGTTTCCATGTTCGGAAACGCAATGTCCGGTTTTGCCATGAGCCTGCTGGTTCTGGATATGACCGGATCCACCCTTCTTTATGCTGTCTACATGATTCTCTACACGCTTCCCCAGATCATTATGCCTGTTGTTTCGGGAGCTCTGCTCGACAGGTTTTCCCGCAAGAAAACAATCTGGTGCCTTGATTTCATCAGTGCTTTTCTGTATATGAGCGCTGCCCTGATTCTGCACGGGGGCTTCTTCTCCTTTCCGGTATTTGCCCTGTATGTATTTCTGATCGGCGCAGTCAACAGTACTTATATGGTCGCTTTTGACAGCTTCTATCCCCTGCTGATCACGGAGGGCAACTATTCCCGTGCTTATTCGCTGATGTCGGTACTGGAAACAGCAAGCGCGGTTATGGTCCCGGTTTCTGCCTGGGCATACAATCAGTTCGGCATTTCGCCCATGATGGCAGTTAACGCCGTGAGTTTTCTGATCGCCGCCTGTCTGGAAATGCAGATCAGAACCGAAGAAAAATACATTGCAAAGCAGCGTTCCGTGATAACCGAAGGAAAACGCACGTTCAGCGATATACGGGAAGGCGCCGCCTATCTGATGACCCGTCCCGGCTTAAAAGCCATCGCCTTCTATTTTGCATTTGCCTCGCTGGCAGGCGGTGCTTCGCAGGTCGTTACACTGCCGTACTTTAAGTCAACCTATCCCAACGGTGAGTATATTTACATGATCGTCTGGGGAATGGCCGTTGCCGGCAGAGGAATCGGAGGTCTGATTCACTACCACATTACCCTTCCGGTACAGAAGAAATTCACGATTGCATTTGTTGTATATATGGCAACTTCCCTGATTGAAGCGTTTTACCTGTTTCTGCCGGTCCCGGTTATGGCTTTTCTGCTTCTGTGCACCGGCTTCATGGGAATTACAAGTTATACGATACGTACCAGTTCAACCCAGAGCTATGTTCCCGATGAAATGAAGGGACGGTTCAACGGAGCCTGCAATATGCTCAATACAGCCGGCGCCCTTGCCGGAGAAATGACTGCCGGAATTCTGGCTGATATCATCTCCGGAAGGATTGTCCTTATGGCCTTCATGCTGATCAACGCGCTTGCCGCAGTGATCCTGATCGGGAAAAATAAAAAGGATATTGCACCGATCTACAATACCCAGAACTGATCCGCATCCGGATCAGTTTTCTTTTACAGTCCCATATACTTCTGAAAATCTTCAAATGACCCTTTTTCTATATCAGTCAGATCAATATTTTTCAGATTGATCAGACAGTCGGTGATAATATAGGTCTTCATGCCGAGTTCGGCAGCCGGAAGATCTTCTGCGGCATCGTTGCCCACCATCATGCATTCATTCGGATCCAGACCGAGCTTCCTGCATATTTCTTCATAATACTTTACGTTCGGCTTGCAGTATGTGCAGTTTTCATAGGTTGTATAATCCAGAAACTCTTCCGGTTCCAGGCCTGCCCATCTGATTCTGCTTTCTGTGGCAACGCTTGGGAACAGAGGGTTTGTGGCAAGGACAACCTGATACCCCTTTTCCTTCAGTTTTCTGACCGTATCTGCAGCGAGCGGATTATAACCGCAGACAGCTTTTGCCTTCTGAAAACCGGTCTGATAGAACTGATAGAAGCGTTCTTCTTCATCTTCCCTTCTGCGGCCGGTGATTTTCTCAAATGTTTTCCAGAATCTTTCTTCATTCGTGCAGGTTCCGTCATTTCCCGTCATTGCACCGGTGCCCGTCCATATGGCCGCGATCAGGTTATCCTTTTCATATCCGTAGGGCTCCATGGTCCTGGCAAGATATCCGAAATAGTATTTTACAAACTCATCCTGATCCATCGGCAGAAGTGTTCCGTCAAGATCGAATAATATCGTTTTGATCATATTTTGTCTCCGTTCTGTCTGTAATTGTAGCATGCCTCACACCTGAAAGTGCAGACGGCACTCTCACTGCCCTTTGTGCCCTTTTCCGCTCTTCAGCAGACTGTCTCGCTGACGTCCCGGAACGGCTGCACAGCTTCCCGCTGCTGTATTATTTTCCGGTCATTGGAATATAATATATAATGTCTGAATACAGCGGATGTTTCCGCACTGCAGACAAAGGAGGCAGATGATGAAAAAAATGAACAAAACTGTCACTGTATTACTGGCAGCAGCCGCCTTCTTTTCATGCGGACATATTACTGCCAGCATTATTGACCGCAGCAAAAGCGAACATACTATCGCCTGCATCGGTGACAGCATTACATGGGGAGCCGGCGTATACAACACCAGAGAAACCGAAGCCTGGCCTGTACTGCTTCAAAATGAAACCGACAATACATATACCGTGCAGAATTATGCCTTTCCCGGCAAAACACTGCTTTCCACGGGGGACAATCCCTACAGCAACATGCAGCTGTACAAGGACTCCCTGCATACCAAAGCTTCGGTGATCATGATCATGCTGGGCACAAATGATTCCAAGCCGCAGAACTGGAATCATGACCGCTACCGTGAGGAACTGGAAAGCTTTGCAAAACAGTATACCGAACTGAAGCAGGAACCGACGGTAATTCTGATGACATGCCCTGCGGCTTACGAACTTCCCGGAAGCAGTTATGCGGTTTACGACATAGACAATGACGTCATCAGGGACGAAATCCGTCCGGTAATATATGAAGTTGCAGAGAAGCTCGGTCTTCCCGTGATTGATATCTATACCCTCACCGACGGCCATCCGGAATGGTTCTCGGACGGTGTGCATACCAACCGCGACGGCAATGCCGCAATCGCTTCATATGTTTATCAGCAGCTGTTTGAAGAAAATGAATCCGAATGAAAAAGCTCCCCGGCACAGGAGCTTTTCATTTAAATATCTGATTAAAGGGGATTGAATTTAACTGATCAAACCGGGAAAGGGGACCAATCTGTCAGTACAGGTATTATTTACCTGCACTTATATAATAGAAACCCCTTTTCGCAGAAATTTCGTTTAATTATGTTAAATTGTGTGAACTCCCGAAATACAGAAATAACGCCAGAAGATGAAGTGCCAGCAGGAACGGGATCCCGATGCTGAACAGAGGTTTCCTGGTCTTGTGGTGAAACAGATGCATTGCCGCAAGTGCCCCTGCACTGCCGCCCGCCGCCGCAAGAAGAATCAGTGTTTTTTCCGGAATCCGCCGCCTGTGACGCAGCGCTTTTCTTTTGTCCGCTCCGTAAACTGCCGCAGTCACGACATTCACCGCAAGCAGATACAGAATAACCGGATCAGTCACACATAATCACTGCCTTACTGCCGCCGAATACGGTTCCGGTTGAATCAAGCTGCTTGGTAACGACAATTTCTCTTGCAATCCGGTCCTTCAGTTCCTCGACATGGGAAATGATGCCGATCAGCCTGCCGCTTCCGCTGAGCTTTTCAAGTACCGTAACAGCCTGGGACAGTGCCTCCTTGTCCAGCGTACCGAAGCCTTCGTCAATAAACATCGTATCGATCTGGATTCCGCTTGACTGACTCTGCACCTCGTCGGAAAGACCGAGTGCCAGAGCAAGTGATGCCTGGAAGCTTTCGCCGCCTGACAGAGACCTTACGCTTCTTCTCTTGCCCGTATAGTGATCGATTACATCAAGTTCAAGTGCCTGATGGCTTTTCATGTTGCTGTTCTGTGAACGAACCAGCGAATACTGGCCGTCGGAAAGGAAGCGCAGCCTGAGATTGGAACGCTGAATAATTCTGTCAAAATAAGCTATCTGGACATAATCCTCCAGAGTAACCTTGTCCTTACCTTTCATGCCGGCATCTGCCGTTGAAGCAAGCGACTGCACCCACTGCCATCTGGAAGTGATCTCGTCGGCCTGTCTGCCGAGGTTCTGGATTTTCGAAAGAACCGGTGCATTCATGGCAAGCCTGCCCTGGATGACATCAAGTTCCGCCTGCAGGCTTTTCTTTTCAAACTCGCATTCTTTTCTGGCTTCGTCAAGCTTCTTCATTGCCTGCAGGAATTCCTGCCTGTCTTCGGCATTGCTTTCGGCAAGAGAGGATCTCAGCTGGGCGCTGACAGCCTCGGATTTCTCCAGATTCTTCTGCGCGTCGTTAAGGGTGACGCGTGTTGATTCATAATAGCTTTCACGTTCTTTGATCTGCCTGTCAAACCGTTCCAGATCTGTCAGAGCGGCCTCTTCGGAAGGATATGACAGTTCTCTCGAGAGCTCAAACGCCCTTGTTTCTTCGGCCTTCTTTCTCTCTTCGATGACTGCCGACTGCCGCACTCTTTCATTTTCCTCGTTTTCCAGATCCCTGATCTACTGTTCCAGAACAGGAACACGGTTTTTCAGTTCGGCAAGCAGCTCTGACTGCTTCTGCAGTTCAGCCTCAATCTCCTTGAGTCTTCTGAGCTCGGCAGTTTCCTTCTCCAGCTGTCCCTTTGCAAGGGATGTTCCGGATTCGTAAGTCTCATCGATGCCGGCCTCCTGCAGTGTCTCATTGGCTTCCTGCTTCAGGGACTGGACCTTTTCCAGTTTTCCCCTGGAATCCATTGCGCACATACGCGCTTCTGCTTCCTTGCGGTTTCTTGCCTTTTCCGCTTCATTGACATATTCCTCGCTCGGCGTCCCCAGACTTCTGCGGGCAATGCGGGGATGATTCAGCGAACCGCATACCGGACATGGCTTGCCGACTTCAAGCTGTTCCGCCAGAATACCGGCCTGACCGGCCATAAAAGCCCCCATCAGAGCTCTGTGCTGTTCGGTCAGATCCGTCAGCTCGGCATTTACCGTTTTCAGCGTTTCGAGCGACTTATGGTATTCATGCTCGCTCTTTTTTTCTTCCCTGACCTTTTCGATTGCCTTGTTCAGCAGGGAAATCATTCTCCGGGTTTCATCTGCCCTCTGCCTGCATTTGACAAGATTGACCTCTGTATCGGACATCTGTGAAATCAGTTCAGTGTCTCTGGCAAGCTCTGCGTTTTTTTCGATCAGTTCCTTCTGACTTTTCAGCGATTCCTGTCTGAATCTTTCAAGCATCGCCGCTGCATTGCGGATATTGTTCCGGAATTTTGTCAGATCCGCATATTTGGGCAGAAGCTTCATGCGCTCGTTGTACTGTGCTCTCAGCTGGGCAATTTCTTCTTTTTCATGTTTATTGTTCAGCTGGTCGAAACGGTACTGAAATGTATCCCTTCTCTTCCTGAGGGCCGGCATGTCGGCTTCAATCTGCTGCAGAGTGCTGAATACTTTATTAATCTCAATGCCTCTGGCAACGGCAGCCGTCACATCTTCCGTCCGCTTGTTGTTTTTTTCAATCAGAATCCTCTGGTTTCTTGCTTTTTCCTCGTCTTCAGTCAGCAGATCATTCAGTACGAAAACGGCCTCATCCGCCTGCACCTGATCTCCTTTTTCCCTTAGACTGCCGAGTTCCTCTGCATGCGCACTGTCCGGTGCACACTGCAGTGAAGCAACCGCCACGGAGAGATCGTGCCTTGTCTGTTTTATTTCGCTGTACAGCTGGGAAGCATCCGAAGTGATTCTCTCCTGCAGTTTCTTGTACGGGCTTGTATTGAACAGCTGACGGAATATTTTGTTTCTTGTCTGCGTATCGGCAGTGAGAAGTTCCTGGAACGAGCCCTGGGCGATCATTACGATCTGTGAAAACTGCTCTCTGTCAAGACCGAGCAGGTTTTCGACCTCCTGTGTAACGTTCCTGCTTTTGACCGTGATATGACCGTCAGGCCATGTCATTTCTGCATCAGCTGTTTTTTTCGAAGTCTTTATCGTTCCGTTTTTCAGTTCCCGGGTATACGTATACTCGGGATTTCTTCTGATTTTATATACGCTTCCCTGAAACTCAAACTCCAGTTCCACGAATGTGTCGTCTTTGTCATCCGCATACTGGCTTCTCAGCATGTCCGGCTGACGTTCGCTTCCGCTAGCCTCACCGTAAAGAGCATAGGTAATTGCGTCAAAAATCGTAGTTTTTCCCGCACCTGTATCACCTGTAATCAGATACAGTCCGCTTTCCCCGAGCTGATCCATTTCCAGGACAGTAACATCGGCATAAGGCCCGAAGGCTGACATTGTTAATTTCAGCGGTCTCATTCCTTTTCACCCTCCTCCCAGATTTCTCTGATCAGTCCGTCCACATAGGCAGTCTGTTCTTCAGTCATCTCACGGTTGTTTCTTGAAACAAAGAATTCGCTGAAAAGGTCCAGCGGTGTCTTCTTTTCCATCTCGTCTGCCGTAACAAGCACCTCATCACTTCTGGTGCTTTCATTGTCATATTCAAGACGCATGATTTTCGGATAATACGTTCTCAGTGTGGTAATCGCATCCGGAATATCGTTTTCATCCTCAAGAATCACACGCAGGTAGTTTTCTCTGTGCTTATTGACATTTTCCAGCTTCAGCATATCCACAAATCTTCCGCGTATCACCTCAAGATCCCTCAGCGGATTCAGGGATACCGTGGAAATCCGGTAAACCTGCTTGTCCTCAAGAGTGATGAGCGTAAATGTCTTGTTGTCTTTTGCCTCGGAGAAAGAATACTTCAGGGGTGTTCCGGCATATCTCACGGTCTCTCTGCCCACTGCCTGCGCCCTGTGAATGTGTCCGAGCGCAGTATAGTCAAAGCCGTCAAAAACACTGCCGTCCACATTGTCAATTCCGCCGACAGTCAGTTCCTCGGATCCCTCGGGATCAACACTGACACCGGTCACAAACTGATGCGCGATCAGTACGTTGCGCTCTCTGAAATCGATTTCGGCAGTAGACAGCGCATACCGTACAGCCTCTGTATAGCTTCTGACCTTCCTGTCTTCCTCTTCGATAAAGCGGTTCACCGAAGACGGTCTGATAAAGGGAAGCGCATATACATGGAGCACACCGTACTTATCAACAAGATCCGTGCAGGACAGTTTTCCGTTCCAGGTTCCGATGATATGGAGTCTCATCTCACTGAGCAGTTCCGAGGCAAAGGCAAGCCGTTCACCGCTGTCATGATTTCCGGCAATGACAAAAACTTCCATGTCTACATGGATTAGTTTAAGAAGGAAATCATTCAGCAGTCTGACTGCCTCGGCAGGAGGTACGGGACGGTCATAAACATCTCCCGCGATGACAACCGCATCAACCTCCTTTTTTATCATTTTGTCTGCTATCTGATCGAGCATATAGCGCTGATCTTCCAGCATGGAAAAATTATTAACAACCTTGCCCAGATGAAGATCTGACAAATGTGCAATTTTCATAGCCTGCCCCCGTAAGTCTTTGAATTATTATACAGGATTCAATCGTGAAAATGTTCAATCTTCCAAAGATTCCATTTATAGTGCGCAGCCAGCAGACGGATCATCACAACAGCCGCGGCACTGATATAAACAGCTGTTCCGGCAAGCCCTGTCCTTAACAGCCACAGGCAGATCACAGACCCGGCAATTGAAGCCAGTGCATAGATATGCTTCACAAAAATATCCGGAAGATGATCAACAATCATATCTCTGAGCAGTCCCCCTCCGACACCGGAAACCACGCCGGAGAATACAAGGAGAAAACTGTTGTCTGTCCCGTAAATCTGCGACGCGGCAATCACACCGTAAGCGGTAAAAAGACCCAGGCCGATCGAATCCATATAAAGAAAAAACATCTGCAGTCTTTCGAACGGCACCCTTTTTCCGTTCTTTTCCCTGAAGTACACAGTCAGAAAAACACCGAGGGAAACAATCGCTGCCGTTATAACATAACGCGGATTGACAAACGCTCCGGGCGGACGCAGACCGAGAATCACGTCCCGGATCACTCCTCCGCCTGTTGCCGTGATAATACCAAGCACCATAACACCGAATACATCTGCCTTCACCTTCATGGCGGTAATGGAGCCGGCCACGGCAAAAGCAGCTGTTCCGCAAAGTTCCAGGAACAGCATCAGATTTTCCATAAATACTCCTTCAGCTTCCTGTTCAGCTTGGAATAAATATGTTCCCTGAACCAGGGCTCATTGCTTGCTCTGACAGCCTCGTCCATCTCAAACCACTTTACACCTTTGTTTTCATCTGCTTTCGCAGTGAGTTCTTCCGTCTCATCAGCCTCCAGAAGATATGTTACATTCAGGTGAAGATGCGAGGACACATATTCACCTTTTTTGACATGTCCGTCCACGGTAAGGATCTCCACGGAGAATATTTCCGTACTTAAGGGAACAACAGTTCTGATTCCGCTTTCTTCCTTCACTTCCCGCAGTGCTGTCTCAAGCAGATCCTTATCCCCGTCCGCATGTCCGCCGAGCCAGCTCCAGGAATCATACAGATTGTGATAGCACATCAGAATCTTCTTGCGGTCTTTGGAAACAACCCATCCGCTCGCTGTCAGATGTGCCGACCTGTTGCCGCGTGTATACAGTTCTTCGCCGCTGTTCAGCCGGCGCAGGATTTCCTCTCTGTCTTTTTCTTCCTGCTCATTGTAAGGCACATATGCCTCTAACTCATCCTTCAGCATTTTTATCCTCTTTTTTGGTTTTTTCCCTGAGTGCGGCAATCATTTCCCTGACCTGATCGGAAGCCAGATCCACAGCGCTCTTCGGCAGATTCATAACCGCTTTTTTCGCCTGCTCGCTTGTGCTGATCATTGCCTTTGCAACTTCGAGCAGATTCATTGTTCCCTTGGAGGTGATTTCCTCAAGCCGCTGTGCTCCGCCGGCAGCCAGGGCATCAAAGAACTCACTGACAAAGATCATTCTGTCTTCATGATCCAGTTCCTCAACCCATCTGCTGATCACCTCATTGATGAATACACTTCCCTGATCAAGTTCCTCCTTCAGATCCAGATGCGGTCCGCTGACACACCAGGAAACAATATCATGCTGCATAATGCCGCTGTATGCGCTTCCGACAATTTTCTGTGTGAATCCCGCGCAGGCAAACAGCTGGCCGATCACGTCATATTCAGGAACGATGCAGACAACTTTATCCCTGATTCTGTCAAGCATGATCAGATCATAAACATCACTGCAGAATCCCGGACCGTCATTCATGAAAATCCTGTGCACCTGAAACAGTTTTTCGTCTTCCAGATGACATCCGGCATAAGCTGCCAGATTTGCCCCTTTGGAATGACCGCCCAGATAATAGATGCGGCCGGGCTCCATTGTCATGCTTGTATACTGACTTGCCTGTTCCTGTGCGGGAATTCTGGTGAAACTCATCATAAAATCCTCTTTCCAGCCCACAATCGAGGAATCGGTTCCCCTGAACGCAATATATGTTTCGCTGTCATTCAGGATGAAATGCATGGCCGAAAACTGTGTTTTCTCATCGATGACATCCGTAAACTGACATACCGTCAGGTCCCCGAATCGCTTTGAAAAAGCTGCCGCCTCAATGAAATCCTGATTTCCGCCGTTCACTGTCAGCAGTCTGTAGCAGTCCTTTTCCACAATCTGCTCATAGCATTCCCTGAACGTGCGGGCATCAATGCCGTCCCGTTTCAGGACATTGACCAGATCCAGATAGCACATCTCACTCAGTATCAGATTATCGATCTCATTGAACGGACTCTGTTCGAATGACAGATCCCCTCTCCAACGGATATAGTCTGTTAATAATTCCGCCATAATTATCTCCTTAAGCATCCCTGACTGATGTCATTGATTTTCAGCGCATGACCGATATGATTCAGAACCTTCTTCTTCTGCAGGCTCCATAAAGGTGCCTCCAGCATTTCCGGATTGCCGTCTCCCGTGATTCTGTGGATCACGATATCCCTGTCCAGCCTTGCTATGCAGCCGCACAGAATCTTCAGATATTCCTCTTCGTCCAGCACATCGAATTCGCCCTGATGATACAGCTGCGACAGCCGTGTGTTTTTCAGAACATGCAGAAGCTGAAGCTTTATTCCGTCGATCTTTTTGTCGCTGAGATAGTTTACGGTCTGATATATCATCTCCTCTGTTTCATGAGGCAGTCCGATGATGATATGAACAATCACGGGAATCCCGATCTGCTTCAGATGATTCAGACACTCCTCAAACACTGCAAGAGGATAACCCCTGTTGATAAAACGTGCAGTTTCCTCATGGATTGTCTGAAGCCCGAGTTCGATCCAGATAAACTTGTCAGGATGCCTGTTCTTCAGTTCCTCCAGCAGGCTGAGTACGTCCCCGTCCATGCAGTCAGGCCTCGTGGCGATTGAAATGCCTGCCAGTGCATCATCCTCAAGCGCTCTTTCAAACAGGTTTCTCAGCACATTGACGGGTGCGTATGTGTTTGTATAAGCCTGAAAATATCCGATAAAGTTTCCCGGTCCTGCCTGCGGATTTCTGACATAGGGGATTTTTTCCGGATCAAGCTTCTGTCCGCTGTACTTCAGGGCAAAGTCCCCGCTTCCGCCTTCACCGCAGAAAATACATCCGCCCGTTGAGATTTTCCCGTCCCGGTTGGGGCAGGTAAACGATGCATCAAGAGGAATTTTATAGAGCTTTCTGCCGAAAGTATTCATGCAGTAATCCGGAAAACTGTAATATCTCATGTTTTCATTCTCTCATATTTTTATCCCGGCAAACGAAAAACCGTATCGTTCAGGATACGGTCTTTGTTTCAATCAGATATTACTTTGATTTCTTTTTCGATCTCTTGTTGACGTCTTCGAATTCAACTTCACCCATCATATCAGCAGAAGCACTGATCGGATCGTTTGTTTCCTCGCCTGTTCCCATATGACCGCCGTTGACAACAAGATTGGTGAGAATGCCTGCAATCAGAGCTGTGGCAAGCGCTGTAACAGTCAGGAAGGCTGAACCCGTAACAGGATTTCTGCCGAAGTTCAGAGTCAGTCCGCCGATGCCTGTTACCAGAATTGCACTTACAACAAAGAGGTTCTTGTTATTGCCGAGGTCCACTCTCTTGAGCATCTGCAGACCGGATACAGCGATGAAGCCGTACAGTGCAACACAGGCACCGCCCATGACACACTTGGGAATGGAATTAATGATTACTACAAACGGTGTAAAGAATGCCAGAAGCATACAGCCGACCGCAGCCGTGAAAATTGTGCTGATGCTTGCGTTTCCCGTAATTGCAACGCAGCCGATGGATTCACCGTATGTTGTATTTGCGGCACCGCCGAAGAAACCGCCGACGATGGAACCGATTCCGTCACCGAGCAGGGTGTTGTCAAGACCCGGATTGGTAATCAGATCTCTGTTGATAATGGAACCGAGGTTCTTGTGGTCAGCGATATGCTGAGCAAGTTCAACAACCGCAATCGGAATAAATGTCACTGCAATATTTCCGAGTGCCGCCCCGTCAATCGGAAGCACGCCTTCGGGATGCTGTGTCATTGCCTGGATAAATGTGAACTTCGGAACAGAAACGATTGAGCTGATGCTGAACGGAACGAATGCATTCGCAAACGGTGAGAAATCCATTAACTGAAGTGCTTCAATACCGCTGACCTTGCCGATCAGAGTCAGGATCAGGGCAATGACATATCCTGCACCGACACCGACAATAAACGGAATCAGCTTGATTGTTTTGCTTCCCTTTACTGATGCATAGACAATCGCAAGGAATGTAATGAAGCCGATCAGGATAGTCAGCAGGCTGTAAACCGCTCCGCCGTTTGTGCTCATCCAGCCGGTAGCCGTGGAAGAAAGCGAAAGTCCGATCAGCGTAACAATCGGGCCGATAATAACGGCAGGCATCATCTTATTTACCCATTTGCTGCCGATTGTTCTGACGATCAGGGCAATAACCACATATACAAGTCCTGCAAACAGAATACCGAGAATTACACCCCAGTAGCCGTAGTTCATACCGATGATTGCCGCATAGGCACCAAGGAATGTGAACGAAGAACCGAGGAATACCGGGCTTTTGCGCTTGGAAAACAGAATGTAGACGATTGTTCCGAGTCCGGCACCGAATAATGCGGCAGCGGGATCGAATGCCAGCGTGGTAACGCCGTCGCTCATCGTGTAGCTGCTCATCAGCATCGGGACCAGAAGCGTCGCTGCCATAATCGCAATCATCTGCTGGAACGCAAATATCAGATTCTGCTTAAACTCTGGTTTGTCATTAATGTCGTAAGTTAGTTTCATAATCCTATCCTCCCGAAATGCTCCGCAAAAAAGCCCTGTCCGAAGACAAGGCGTACATGTGAAAGGATACCGTAAAATCTGAATCCACACCACATCTTACCAACATCTCCGTATTGGACTTAAAGACTGCGTGCATTTTCAGAAATTATATCTTAGGACTCTGATTTGTCAATGCATTCTTTAAACAAATCAAACTCGTCCTCCGAAAAGACCCGGATTCCGTTTTCCAGAAAAAGCTCCGCCGTAACACCGTTTCCCTCAATGGTTCTTCCGGTAAATGTACCGTCATAAATCCTTCCTTTGCCGCAGGACGGACTCTTCTGCTTGAACAGCGCATACCTGACATTGTTCATAACAGCGGCAGACAGAGCTGTTTCACGGCCTCTGCTGTAGTTTTCCGTTACATCCGTTCCCGTTTTTGTAATAACTCTGTCCCCGACGATTTCACTGGGAACACGGGGAGTCGGCAGACCTCCCATCTGCTCCGGGCAGACAGGAATAATCGTATGATTCTTCTTCAGTTCCTCTATCCGCTCAAAATAGCAGCTTTTGCCGTCATAACGGCACTTGAAGCCCAGAAGACATGCACTGACAGCGATATTTGCCATAATCATTCCCTTCCGTTTCCTGATAAACAGTGATCTGATACTGAGTCAATTTTACTATTTCGCTGACTTGCGTCAATCGCATCAATGTAAGATAATCGATTTCAAGGAGAATAAGCATATGGAAAGTTTTGAAAAGAATCTTACCAGTTTTGATGACCACCCTTTGGTTCAGCACAAAATCACAAAGCTGCGTGACATCAATACCGGCTCCAAGGAATTCGGTGAGATCATTACTGAACTGACAATCATGATGGGATATGAGGCTCTCAGGGACCTCAGGACAGAAGACGTCGAGATCGAGGCTCCTCTTACAACAATGAAATCGCCCCTGCTTGCAGAGACGATCACGATTGTTCCGATCCTCCGTGCAGGTCTGGGCATGGTGGACGGTCTGCGCATGCTTCTTCCGACAGCACGCGTCGGACATGTCGGACTGTACAGGGATCAGGAAACTCTGAAGCCTGTCACCTACTATTTCAAAATGCCGGTCAATATGGAGGAATATCCGGCGATTATTGTCGATCCTGCCCTGGCTACGGGCGGCAGTATTGATGCGACAATCAATTATCTGAAAGAAGCAGGATACAGGAGAATCAAAGTCATGTCCATCTTCGCATCCGATGTCGGCGTAAAACTCCTTTATGAAAATCATCCGGATGTCAAAATATATGCCGCAAAATATATCCCGGAAGGCCTGAACAAAGACGGCTTTATCGTAACAGCCGCCGGCGATATCGGCGACCGGATCAACGGCACTTACGGATACAAAAAAGCCCGTCCGGCCAAGCCGTGACAGGCAGAAAGCAGCAGATCACTGATCTGCTGTTTTTATTAGTCCTTCAGTTTCTGAAACAGTTCCCTGCACGCAGGATACACGGCACTGAATTTTCTGTATCTTTCCTCATACAGTGCTGTCAGTTCAGGATCAGGCTGAACGGTGTCTTTTACATGTACAAAGCGTCCGCACACTGTTTCCACATCCGGGAAGATGCCGGCGCATACCATGGCCAGCATTGCCCCGCCGTATCCGGGCCCCTGCTCTGTTTCCGGAAGATCCAGGGGAATCCCCAGAACATTGGCGAATATTTTTCTCCAGAGCGGTGACTTGGAGCCGCCGCCGCAGATCATTGAACGGCTGATTCTGATTCCCGCCTTTCCGGCAGTTTCGATGGAATCCCTGATTCCGAATGCAACACCCTCCAGTACGGCAAGCGTCATCTCTTCTCTGGTTGTATCCATGGAAAGACCGACAAACATGCCTCTTGCGTCCGTGTCATTGATCGGGCTTCTTTCACCCATCAGGTACGGCAGGAAGTATACATGATTGCGGCCGAGAGCTTCCGGGCTGATCAGCGCCTGGGCACGGCTGTAGTCAGTATCGTGCAGAATTTCATCCTGCCACCATTTATTGCATGATGCGGCCGAAAGCATGCAGCCCATCAGATGCCATGCACCGTCAGCGTGGGCAAAACTGTGAATGCCGAAGCTTCCCGACTTTTCATATTTCGGATTGCTGACGAATACTGTTCCTGAGGTTCCCAGTGAAATATTGCAGCGTACGGCCCCGTCAGTGCTTTTCACCGTACCGGTTCCGATTGCCGCAGCAGCATTGTCACCTGCTCCGGCACAGACAACGGTATCTGCGGAAAGTCCCAGTTCACCGGCAATTTCCTTCTTGACAGTTCCGATTTTCTGCCAGCTCTCATAAAGGTCAGGCAGCATATCTCTGCTGATGCCGCAGATCCTGATCATTTCATCACTCCAGCATTTATGCTCTACATCAAGCAGCAGCATGCCTGAAGCATCGGAATAATCACATGCCCAGACTCCCGTCAGCATATAGTTGATATAATCCTTCGGAAGCATGATTTTTCTGATGCGGGCAAAAAGCTCAGGCTCATTGTTTTTCATCCAGAGAATCTTCGGTGCAGTAAATCCTGCAAATGCGATGTTCCCGGTATGTTCATACAGAAATTCCCTGCCGGTCACATCATTCAGATATGCAGTCTCTGCGGAAGTTCTTCCGTCATTCCACAGTATGCAGGGTCTGATTACATTGTCATTCTCATCCAGAACAACAAGTCCGTGCATCTGACCGGCGGTGCCGATTCCCCTGATCATTTCAGGTTCAATATCTGCAGTGATTTCCTTCAGACACTTTCTGACAGCTGCCCACCAGTCGGCAGGATTCTGTTCAGACCAGCCGGTCTTCGGAAAATACAGAGGATATTCAGCCGATGTTTCTCTTACGGTAGTTCCGTCATCTCTGACAAGCAGAAGTTTTACACTCGATGTGCCAAGATCAATTCCGATAGTATACATATAAGTTCCCTCTTCATCTGTATATTAGATAAATCATTCCCTGCGTTCTATGACAAACATCCACTTTAATTAGACTAGTTTGCTGAGATCCAGCATAATCCGGATACTCTGCTCCTTCGAATGAAAGTATTCTTTCGACTCATTGTTTCCTGCACGGATCTCTTCCCTGTGTGCAGAAGTGCGGCCCTTCCGGAATTCTTCAGGCGTCATATTCATCCTGTTTCTGAAAGCCCTGCAGAAATATCTGTAATCAGAAAAACCGGAAGCGTAGCAGATATCCAGAAGCTTGTCATCCGGTGAATCCATGATCATTTCAGCCGCTGCATTCAGACGTACCGAACTGACGTATTCCTGAAAGGACTGATTAAGCGTATCCTTGATCAGATGGGAAAGATAACTCATGGATTTTCCCTCCTGTTCCGCAAAATCAGAAAGCAGGATTTTCTTCATATAATTGTGATCAACATAATCAAACAGTCTGCTCATTCTTTCATATCTGCTTTTTCTTTCAGCTCTTTCCTTCAGCGTCATCATGTGATGCGGCAGTTTCCCCATCAGATAGTGTACCAGCATTCCCGCACGGCAGTGACAGTAAAGATCATATCCTTCCAGCTGATCAATATAAGCATATGCAATGTCATAAATCTGTTCTCTCACACATGCCAGATCATCTGCGCTGAGTGATGAAAGAATACAGTCATGATCAAAACAGACATTGTAAATGCTCTGACAGCCCCGGAAATTCTCCGCCTTGATCTGCAGACACAGGAATGTGCAGCCGTCCGCTGAAATCAATTCATGAATCCTGGTGCTGTTAAACAGCAGAATATCGCCTTTTTCGGCGTTAACTCTGGTTTTTTCGCTGACCGCGGTCATACGCCCTTCGGTAACCATAACGATTTCCATTTCCGAATGCAGATGAGGTGTACGGTAATAAACCGTGTTGAAAAACAGATTGATTCCCGGAACGTGTGAATAACGAACCACTTCTATTTCACGCATATGATCTGTTACCCCTTCCCTGATTTCATTGTACAGTATTTGTTTCCCAAAAAAGCAAATTAGTCTAATGAAATTCTCGCATTGTCAAAGATTTGCATACAGCCGCGGCTATAATGAAGTTATACACAGGAACAGATCCTGCAGGAGGAAATTATGACAGAAATTTTCAAGGACATCCCCGTCATCAAATTTGAGGGCAGAGACAGCAATAATCCTTTTGCTTTCAAATACTATGATCCCGAAAGAGTTATTATGGGAAAGACCATGAAGGAGCACCTGCCGTTTGCTATGGCATGGTGGCACAATCTCGGAGCCAGCGGTGTCGATATGTTCGGCGCAGGAACCGCAGACAAATCATTCGGACAGGTTCCCGGCACAATGGAACATGCAAAGGCCAAAGTCGATGCAGGCATTGAATTCATGCAGAAGCTCGGCATTGAATACTACTGCTTCCATGACGTAGACCTGGTTCCCGAATGCGTCGATGACATCAACGAAACAAACAGAAGACTTGATGAACTGAGTGACTACATCCTCGAAAAGACAAAAGGCACAAACATCAAATGTCTGTGGGGCACAGCCAACATGTTCGGCAATCCCCGCTTTATGAACGGTGCCGGATCAACAAATTCTGCGGAAGTATACTGCTTCGCAGCTGCACAGGTCAAGAAGGCTCTTGACATTACCGTCAAGCTCGGCGGCAGAGGATACGTCTTCTGGGGCGGCCGTGAAGGTTACGAAACACTGCTCAACACAGATGTCAAATTCGAGCAGGAAAACATCGCAAACCTGATGCATATGGCTGTTGATTACGGCAGAAGCATCGGATTCACCGGCGATTTCTATATCGAGCCGAAACCGAAAGAACCCATGAAGCATCAGTATGACTTTGATGCGGCAACTGCAATCGGATTCCTGAAGCAGTACGGTCTTGACAAAGATTTCAAGCTTAACATCGAAGCAAACCACGCCACACTTGCACAGCACACATTCCAGCATGAACTGCGCATCAGTGCAATTAACGGCATGCTCGGAAGCATTGACGCCAACCAGGGCGATCCGCTGCTCGGCTGGGATACAGATGAATTCCCCTGCAACGTATACGATGCAATGATGTGCATGTATGAAGTTCTCAAAAACGGAGGACTGACCGGCGGCTTCAATTTCGACTCCAAGAACCGCCGTCCTTCCAACACATACGCTGACATGTTCCACGCATTTATCCTCGGCATGGATACGTTCGCACTCGGTCTGATCAAGGCTGCAGAAATGATCGAAGACGGCAGAGTTGACAGCTTCATCGAGCACAGGTATGCATCCTTCTCAACCGGAATCGGCGCAAAGATCAGAAACCATGAGACAACACTTGCCGAACTCGCACAGTGTGCATGCGAACTGAAGAAGCCGGCAGCTCCCGAAAGCGGAGCCCAGGAATACCTGGAAGGTGTCGTAAACAACATTCTCTTCTCAAGCAAAAACTGAGACCGCATTATGCAGGCAGAAAAAGTACCGGCCGGCGCCGGCACCTGCAGAGCAGATTTATAATTATCTGAACAAGGCATGATCTTCGGGTCATGTCTTTTCATGTTCTCTCAATTCATTCCAGGGGTCGAAGCTGATTCCTGCAGATATTGATGCTCCGGTGCACCGGGAACACATCCCGGGCCAAAAGATCACGCTCCGTATGAACTGCACGTTTTGTAAAAAGCCGGAATTGTTCAAAAAGCATCTCCTACAGTAATCTGACATGCCTGTTTGTCAAAAGCAGGACCGCAGTAATCGTGAACCCGGCTGCACAGATGAAAAGAAGCATTGTACAGCCAAAAGCCTGAAGTGCCGCC
>JAILGV010000085.1 GCA_024696355.1 Solobacterium sp. | reverse complement strand
GGTTTCCGTTCAGAGGAATATAATTGCCCGAATCATCACGGATTTCAATCGCAAATCTGTCGGAATCCGGATCGGTTGCCATCAGAAGCTCGGCACCGACTTTTCTGCCCAGTTCCTCGCTCATCCTGAAAGCCGCAGGAGATTCCGGATTCGGATAACCTACTGTCGTGAAGTCGGGATCAGGATCCTTCTGTTCCGGCACGATATGCCAGTTTGTAAAGCCCCTGTCCTCCATCATCTGCGCAAACGGTACGGAACCGGCACCGTTGAGCGGTGTATATACCAGAGGAATGGACAGGTCAAGCTCATCACCGGAATGGATGGCAAGAGACTCCACCATATCCAGATATTCTCTGTCATATTCCGGACCGAGCACTGTGATCATGCCGTTTCTGACGCCTTCATCAAAATCGGAATATCTGATATCCGTGAAGTAATCCAGTGCCATGATCTGCTGTTCGATACCGTCTGCGATATCACTGCTTACCTGGCATCCGTCCTCCCAGTATACCTTGTATCCGTTGTATTCCTTCGGATTATGTGATGCCGTAATGTTGATTCCCGAGATGGTATGAAGCTTTCTGACCATGCAGGCCAGCTCCGGCGTGGGTCTCAGATCAGGAAATGTATATGCCTTAATGCCGTTGGCCGCCAGAATGCCGGCTGCCATCTGCGAGAATTCCTTTGAGAAATGACGCGGGTCATGAGCGATCACCACGCCCCTGTCCATTGCCTTCTGTCCGAACTGACGGATATAGTTGGCAAGTCCCTGCGTAGCCCTGCCGACGGTATACTCATTCATCATATGAATGCCGGCACCGACTTTTCCGCGCAGGCCGGCTGTTCCGAAACCGAGCTCTGCGTAGAAGCGCTCCTCCATTTCCTTCTCATTATTTTCAATCCGCAGAAGGTCTGCGTAAAGATGTGAATCTGCGGGCACTTTGCTGCGCCATTCCAGATATGTATCCTTGTAACTCATGATTATGCCTCCTTGATACCTTTATCATTATTCTAACCTATTCCGCTGTGTTTTTCTTCCGTCAACAAAAAAACGCTTCCGTTTCCGGAAACGCTTTTCAGTTCTGCACAGTCACCGGAAACACTTCTGTTCCGCTTCTGACATATGAAGAGTTATTTCAGTTCCTTTGCTTTTTCGTTGATGATTTCCGATACCCTGTTGAAGGTCTCCATATCACTTTCGCTGATATTCTCCGTCACCAGTTTCTGCCAGGTCAGGGTAACATTCTGCAGGTCTCTGGCAATTGCCTTGCCCTTGGTGCTCAGGGTCAGCTTGTACTCACGGCGGTCGGCATCGTTTCTGATTCTTTTGACAAAATCATTAATGACAAGCTTGTTTACGATTTTCGCAACAGAGCTTTTGTCAATATCAAGCGATTTAGAAACATCATCCTGACTGCACTGCGGATTCTGACTGATGTAACCGATAATGTTGTAAGTAACGCCTGTCAGATCTTTATTCTTTACATGAGCGTAGATATAGTTCCAGCTGAATTTGGAAATAATGGAAAGATTCTGTGCAATTAAAGACTCGTTGCCTGTGTTCGCGTTCTTTTTCATAGGATTCATCCTCTATCGTGGATATTCTAACATTTAAATAATGACCGATAAATTGTGCGTTTGGACATAATCGGTATCATTTTTTAATACCGTTAAGCAGAGGTGCATCTTCTACTATTATTTTAATGATCCTTATTGTTCCGGGAAAGATATATTTTGTATTCATCAATAATTCTTTCGGTTTCTTCCAGAGAGTCAACCGCTGAAAGCCGCACTTTATAAGCTGCGGCATGCGGCATTCCGGCGATGTACCAGGCAGCCATCCCCCGCATCATGCGGATTCCGACACGTTCCGTCTCAAAGTCACACAGTTTCCGGGCATATTCCGCAAGCATGTCAAGCCGCTGCTCATATGTCGGTTCAGTATATTCCTGCCCGCTGAATGCCGCATTGAGCTGTCTCAGGAAATACGGCCTTCCGAGAAGCCCCCTTCCGATCATTACGGCATCGCAGCCGGTCTCTTTAAACATCCGCTCTGCATCTTCCACGGTCCGGATATCACCGTTGCCGATGACCGGCACCGACACAGCTTCCTTAACCATGCGGATCCAGTTCAGATCCGCTGTTCCCGAATACATCTGACTCTTCGTGCGGCCGTGCACAGCAAACGCCGAAACACCGGCATCCTGCAGTCTTACCGCAAGCTCGGCACAGTTGATATGATCCCTGTCCCAACCGGCGCGCATCTTTACCGTGACCGGTTTTGAAGTGTTCTCAATTACTGCCTTTGCGGCTTCAACAGCTTCATCGGGGTGTGCCATCAGCCAGCTTCCGGCATGCGCCTTCAGCACCTTGGTGACCGGACAGCCCATATTGATGTCAATGATGCTGCAGTCGGTATTTTCCTCAAGGTAACGCGCCGCCTCCGCCATTGTTGTGGGATCATTCCCGAACAGCTGAAGGGACACCGGGTGCTCTCCCGGTGCAGTTCTGCACATATCCCATGTCTTTCTGTTTCTGTAGTGCAGTGCCTTGTCCGAAATCATTTCACTGACTGTCAGACCTGCGCCTGCCTCACGGCACATTTTTCTGTAAACCGGATTGGATATCCCGGCCAGCGGTGCTGCGACAAAGCGGTTCTCAATCTGCACGTTTCCGATCTGCCACACGTTTTCTGATCTCCCTGACTGCCCTCAGCTCATCCTCTGAATACAGATATTTCCTTGAACAGTACTGACATACCACTTCCGCACCGTGATCTTCATTGATCATATCGTCCAGATCCTTTTCGGAAAGAGCTGCCATTGATTCCGCAAACCGTTCCTTTGAACAGCTGCAGTGCCACCTTGCGTCCCGGTGACCGAGAATCACGGCATCGGGGAAAAGTTCCCTGATCAGCTCCTCCACGGTCATTGAAGTGCTCATATATTCCGTCATCGGACGCATCCGTGCCGCTGTCTGTTCCACCGAGCTGACCGTTTCCTCTGAAGCTCCCGGCAGAAGCTGGATAATCATGCCGCCCGCCGTCCTGACGCTGCAGTCGGTGTTCACAAGCACACCCACCGCAACAACAGACGGGGTCTGCTCGCTGACCGCATAATAGTATGCAAAATCATCGCCGATCTCGCCGCTGACAAGGGCGACTGTTCCGCTGAACGGTTCCTTCAGCCCCATATCTTTCGATACTGTCAGCGTGCCGTCCCTGCCGACCGCCTTTCCGACATCAAGATGTCCGTCGGGACGCGACAGATAAACCGAGGGGTTATCGGGAAAGCCCCTGACATTGCCCGCTCCGTCAGCCTCAACGCGGATCGCACCGACCGGTCCCGAACCGCTGATTCTGATCATGACGTGTTCGTCTTCCCGCTTCAGGTCTGATGCCATCAGTGCACCGACCGTCATTGTTCTTCCCAGGGCGGCACAGCTCGTCGGCCACAGGTTATGTGCCTTCCGTGCCTCCTCAACCATTTCCGCCGAGCGCATGGCATGAATTCTTACCTGCCCGCCCAGCGCTTCCGCTATTACAATTTCGTCTTTCATCTTACTCCCCGGATGCACTTTTCATTCATTCGGCGCATCTGTCTTTCATCTACCTTGACCACCCTGCGGTCGGCCGTAAACAGGCCGTTGCATTCATCCTCGACATCACTCAGCTGGGTGAAGATACTGCCGCAGAGTCCTTTCGGAATATTGTCCAGAACATCCCTCTCGTATGCTTTCAGTATGCCTTTGCTGAGCTTCAGCTTGTCTGTGTATTTTTTGTATCCGTATACCTTGACAGGTTCACTGTGCCCGTATTCCAGATAGTTGTATCCTCCGAATTCCGACAGAATCGTCAGTCTTCCGTCATACTTCGGCATGCGGAACGGACGGAAATAACAGTGCCTGCTGTTAAAGTCTCCGGCTCCCTGATCATGCCAGCCGCTGGCGGCATCGATCAGTCTGGTGCTGTCATAGCTGCGGATATGTTCGCTGACTTTCACACTGTCAAACTGTCCCCATCCTTCATTGAAGGGAACCCAGGAAAAAATGCATGTACAGTTATACAGAGTGTCAAGCATCTGGTCAAGTTCTTCGTAGAAGATCTTCCTTGATCTCTCGTCTGCCCTGCCGGCTTTTTCATAATCGTCATCACGGAATGTACGGAAGCCGATGGTGGGCAGTGCCGCGGTCGTCATAAAGTCATACGGTCCGCCGCCGCTCGGCATATCCTGCATGACCAGCACGCCCAGCAGATCGCACAGGTAGTACCATCTGCGGCATTCCTGCTTGATATGCTTTCTCAGCATATTGAATCCGAGCTGCCTGACCTTTCTCAGCTCATAGATCATAGCCTCTTCGCTGGGATAAGTCATCAGACCGTCCACCGAATAGCCCTGATCCAGCAGCCCGCTGAAAAACAGCGGCCTGTTGTTCAGCATAAATCGCTGCATTCCCTTGCTGTCCTTGCCGGCAGAGAATTTGCGCATGCCGAAATAGCTCTTCACCGTCTCATCTTCCGTCTGGATGTACAGATTGTACAGGAACGGATCCGAGGGTGACCAGGGGCGGAAATTCTCCATCGGGATTGTGTATTCATTGGTTGCGGTAATGCCGCGGTGCACAAGGATATCACCTTCAAACACGGTGATGACAGCCTGTGAGAACGTACCGGCCATCTACAGGTACACCCGTCCGTTGTCATAGTCAGGCGTAATCTTGATATCCTGCACGGCATGGGGCGGAAGGTCCTCCATCCATACCGTCTGCCAGATGCCCGAGGAGGGCGTATACCACTTGGTGCCGTGCTCAAGCATCTGCTTTCCGTAAGCGTACAGACCCCGGTCTGTGTCATCCGTCACTTTGACAAGCACCTCATTGTGCTTCTTGACCAGACCCGTCACATTGATTGAGAAGGGTGCATATCCGCCGTTATGGCTGCCGGCTTCAATGCCGTTGATATAAACCGTGCAGCACTGATCCACTGCCTCAAAATTCATTAATGTCATATCATTGGTCAGATGGTAGTTAAAATACCGCCTGTACCACAGAACCTGCCCCGGAAGAAGCTGGTCATCCGTTCCCGAAAGCTTGCTGCCGAGGGCAAACGGAACCAGAATATGCTTCCATCCGGAAGTCCGGGAAGGTTCCTTCCCGTCAGTAATCTGGTACTCCCAGACACCGTTGAGACAGGTAAACGAACCTCTCTGCAGCTGCATTCTCGGATATTCGAAAAGAGGTCTTTTTCTGTCCAGTTTTTCTCCCCACGGACTTAACAGTGTCATATGTCTCTCCTTCCGTATTTCAGATACAGTCTTAATGCCGCAGCCGGTACAGTCAGTCCGTAAAGGACAGCTGCAGCCTTCAGCATGGTATGCGCCGCAGTCTCATTCAGCGCGGACACCCTGATATACAGAAGACACAGGAGCGCGGATAAAACAAGAGCCGACGCCTCAATTGCAATTACATTCAGATTCTGTTTTTCAAAATAGTCAAAACAGGCAGTCAGTGCACACAGAGCGGTCACCGCAAACAGCGTTCCGGCAGCGGTTATGCGGAAATCCAGGAATCTCAGGACGGTAAGCACAAACACTCCCGTGATGACTCCCGCACAGACTGAAATAAATATCGTGGAAATTACACGAAACGTTCCGTCATCATGCATATGAATATTGTAGCATGCATGAACTTGGGCCGCAAAAATCAATCCGGCACCATAAAAGGCATGACTTCCGCGGGAAACAGAAATCATGCCTGACAGTCATGTTCCGTCATTCCGGTCCGGAAGAATGTCAGTTGAAACGGACAACACGGTGCGCTATGCGGTAAATAAAGCTGACAAAACCAGCCCCCGTCATGCCCGGAAGGCAGATGAGCCGCAGAAGTGTGCGGTAACGGAAGTAATCCGCCCATTCCCGGTCAAATTCCCTGCAGTTCTCCCACATCTTTTCCAGTTCTGCATCACACTGTCTGTTCCTGTTCAGCCTTGCAAACAGCACCGCAATTCCGAACATGATAAACATTTCATGGCGCATGTAATTCCGTTTGCGTCTGTCTTCGATGCTGCCCAGATGACATGATCTGAAGCACAGTTCCGCGATTTTTATCTGATGATTGTAGCGCTTCTTCATCACATCTTCCTGAACAGACTGTCCCGCCCGGCCGATATAATAGCGGTACATGTCGATGTTCATATAATACAGACGCCCGGTATTTTTCAGATTGCCGTAAATCATATAGTTGTCTTCATAGAAAACATGCTTCGGCATCTCAAGGCCTGTGTCCCTGAGCAGCTGCGTGCGGAAGGTGCAGGCATGGATCATCAGAATCTGATCTATTCTGAACGGCTTTGTTTCCGCCCATGTGAAAACCCTGCCTTCGGGAAGTGCATTTGAAAAATTGATGGAGCGGTTTCCTTTGCCGTCGGCGTGCTCATAATAGTAATTTGTTACGATCAGGTCTGCCCCGCCGTTTCTGTCCACTTCCTCCAGAGAATCAAGGAAACGGATAAAGTCCGTGCTCAGCCAGTCATCACTGTCCACTGTCTTAAAGTATTTGCCCCCGGCATGCCTGATGCCCTGGTTAATGCCTTCCCCGTGTCCGCCGTTTTCCTGATGAATGACTTTTACATCGTCCGGATACGCAGCGGCATATTGATCTGCAATCGCTCCGGTTCTGTCTTTGGAACCGTCGTCGATAATAATAATTTCCGTCCTGTCCCTTCCCGCAAGAATGCTGTCAATGCATTTTTCCATATAATCCTGCGAGTTGTAGCAGGGAACCGTTACTGTCAGAAGTTTCATGGCGCATCCCCTTTTAATAATGGAATTGTGTCAGAAATCCACGAAAAAAACAATCCTCATCAAAACAATTACATAAACAGGACTTTCATCACAGACAAAAAGATATCCGCATCTGCGGATATCCTTCTGTTAATGTTCCGGTGTATGGTCTTCCGGTTCTTCATTTTCCTCAGGCTTCTGAACCGGTTCTGCCGGCAGGATTCCGGCTGCCTTTTCCGGTACGGCAGGAGCCGCCGGTTTCTCTTCAGGCTTTTCCTCTGCCGGAGCCTTCCTTGTTTCCTTTGCGATCACAAAGTCCTCAGCGATGGACTCGCCTTTTACGATTTTGTGAATCTGCTCGCTGGTCAGCGTTTCATACTCAATGAGCGCTTCGGCAATCCTGATCAGTTCCTCTCTGTGCTCCTCAAGAATCTCTCTCGCCTTCCTGTGGCAGGAGTTGACAATCTTGCGGACTTCCTGGTCGATCTCAAACGCAACCTGTCCCGAGACATTGTTCGGTGAGTTGTAGTCACGGCCCAGGAATACATTTTCACTTCCGGCATTGTACTTGATCGGTCCCAGATCGCTCATGCCGTACAGAGTGACCATATCCTTGGCAATATTGGTGGCTCTTTCGATATCGTTTGAGGCACCTGTCGTAACATCGTCAAAGAACATTTCCTCTGACGTGCGTCCGCCCATATAGGATGTGATCGTTGCCAGCAGATCGTTTCTGGTATGCATCATCTTTTCTTCCTTCGGTGTCATCAGGTTATAACCGCCTGCCTGGCCTCTCGGAATGATTGTGACTTTCTGTACGACCTGTGCGTTGTCAAGATACAGTCCTACAACTGCATGACCTGATTCGTGATATGCGACAAGCTTCTTGGTATGCTCATCATATGTGCGGCTCTTCTTGGCCGGGCCCATCATGGTCCTGTCAATTGCTTCATCGATCTGTGCCATGTGAATTTCATCCACACTGTCACGGACTGCAAGAATCGCAGCTTCATTCAGCACGTTTTCCAGATCGGCACCGCTGAAGCCCGGTGTTCTTTTTGCCAGCGCATCAAGGTCAACATCCTTTGCCAGATGCTTGTTTCTGGCATGAACACCCAGAATTGCCCTTCTTCCGTTTCTGTCCGGAAGAGCGACCGTAATCTGCCTGTCAAAACGTCCCGCTCTGAGAAGAGCCGGATCGAGTACGTCCGGCCTGTTGGTGGCTGCGATTACAACAACACCGCTGTTGTCTTCCATACCGTCCATTTCAACAAGCAGCTGGTTCAGCGTCTGTTCACGTTCGTCATGACCGCCGCCGAAACCGGCGCCTCTCTGACGGCCTACGGCATCGATTTCATCGATGAAGATAATGCACGGTGCTGTCTGCTGTGCCTTGCGGAACATGTCACGCACACGGCTGGCACCGACACCGACGAACATTTCCACGAAATCTGAACCGGATATGCTGTAGAACGGAACATTGGCTTCGCCTGCAACCGCCTTGGCAAGCAGTGTTTTACCTGTTCCGGGATGTCCGCTCAGCAGGATGCCCTTCGGAATGCGGGCTCCCATCTTCTTGAATTTGGCAGGATATTTCAGATAATCAATAATCTCCGCCATTTCCTGTTTTTCTTCATCACAGCCGGCAACGTCGTCAAATCTGACCCTGCTCTTGGTTTCCAGTCTTGCCCTGGACTTGCCGAATTCGAATGCTTTGGCATTGGCGCTTCCCGAACCGTTCATGCGGTTCATCATCCACATGCCCATGCCCACGACAATCACAAGCGGCAGGATGGAGTAAAGCAGATCCATGAAGCCGTTGCTTGCCTCGGCATCAAGAATATTCAGCTTTCCGCCTTTCAGAGAATCAAGAATTTCCGCAATCTCTGAGTCAGTGGCCGGAATTGTTCCGGTAAACGTCACGGGGCGTCCTTCTTCTTCATATATGCCTTTCACCGTGACAACATTGGAACCGATCGAAACCGCAGATTCCCTGATGTCCTTTGCGGAGATGACACTCTTCATTTCATCATAGGTCAGTGCCTGTGAGGAAGACCCGCCGCTCAGAGACATCATACTGAAAATCGCGATCAGTACGATGATGTAAGGTATAAACCTCAGATATGCGTTTTTCTGCATCTTGTATTACTCCTTTTCGAAAAGTAATTACTGATATATCTCATCCTTCAGTACTCCGATATAAGGCAGACCGCGGTACTTCTGATCATAATCCATTCCGTATCCGACCACGAACTCATCGGGAACCTCAAAGCCCGTGTATTCCACCTGCACCTCCACCTCACGGCGGGAAGGCTTGCTCAGCAGCGTGACGATCCTGACCGTCTTTGCGCCTTTGTTTTTCAGAAGCGTTCTGACAGCTTCAAGCGTTCTGCCGGTATCCACGATATCCTCCACCAGCAGAATGTCCATGCCTTCAATATATGTATCCAGGTCCTTCAGAATCCTGATGTCGCCGGTGCTCTTTGTTCCGGCATAGCTTGTGACATCCATGAAGTCATACTGAATATTGAGATCTATATGCTTGATCAGTTCCGCCAGAAACGGCACCGATCCTCTTAATAAAGCAACCAGCAGAGGCGGCTGCTCATTTTTACCGTAATCTTCCGATATCTGTTTTCCGAGCTCTTCGCAGCGGCTGACAATCTCTTCCTGCGAAATGAGAACTTTTTTTATATCTTTGTTTAACACTGTGTTTCCTCCGGCTTAATGCGAATATTGTATCACAGAAAACGTCGGGCTTATAGAATGATGTGCTTTATCACAGCCGAGCCCCGGCACAAGGATCACATCTCCGGCTGCGTTTTCCACTACCGGCCATACTCTTCTTTCATAAAGCGGGATATGCCGGTCAATAAAGAATCTGTGCACTTTCTTTGTTCCGAACCGCATTGCGATGCGGTCCGCCGGCTGCGCATTCCTGATAATCAGAGGGTAGTCATCCTTCCCGACAGTAACCGCATTGACGCCGGGCTCACCCTTTTCAACACGGAACCATGTCCCGCTCAGCAGAAATGCCTCCTGTTCGCTTCCGACGGTATAACGGTACGGCTGCGGCTCTGCGGCAGCGAAGAACTGCCCGTCCTTCTGTACGATTACCCGGTTCCCGGCCGGAATCATAAAGTCATCCTGCTTCATCAGCACGGCATCAATCTCCTTCAGATGGGCAAGCGAATAATGCCTGCCGCCCTTTTCCTCCGCCGTCATCCTGAGCAGTGTGAGTCTGTCCTCTTCGTCCAGCTTCCTGTACTGCGTCAGAGGAACTCTGTCATGATCCGAAAGCGCTCTGACCCGGCATCTTCTCTCCTGCAGAACAGCATTGTCCTCCCTGATCTGACGCAGGATCATATCCCTGCCGAACCGGCTCATTGTCTCCACTGTTTCATGCCGGATTCTGTTGCGTGCATATTCGTCCGAAGCATTCGTACTGTCAATGTAATATTTTACGCCCTGTTTCCTGCAGTATTCCTCCAGCTGCTTTTTTGTATATCCGAGCAGCGGTCTTCTGACAGGAACCCCCTGATAAAGCATCTCCTCTTTCAGCCCGTAGTATTCCGGAACCAGATTCCGCTCCTTCTGCATCAGGTAGGTTTCAATCAGATCGTCCTCATGATGGGCAGTCAGCACACCGCGGTAGCCGTATTTCCGGACTGTCTGCACAAAAAAATCATAGCGCCAGGTCCGCGCAGCCGCCTCAAAGTTCCCTTTATAAACAAACGGATCATTCAGAACATGCAGTATAATGCCGTTTTCAATGCAGAAAGAGCGGACATAGGATTCCTCCTCGTCCGCTTCAGCGCGATGATGGTAATTTACATGAGCCGCAGCTACCGGCAGATTCCGATCCAGACACATCCTGAGCAGTGCCATGGAATCAGGTCCTCCGCTGACGGCAGCGAGCCAGATATCTGATGTTTTCACTACTTCATATTATCAGAATTCAATTCAGTTCTGACGGATCCGGAAGAACAATTCTTCTGATTCTGCTGTATATTTCGTGAAACAGCCTGCTGTGCGGATCCATCCTTGAAACTTTGCAGATGATTCTGTCGGGATTGATATGTCTGGCATCATTCAGATACAGAGTCGTCGGCTTGTTTAATCCCGCCGGGATTCCGATCCGCATCAGATTATAATGACCTTCCTTGTTGTCTGCGGAATCATATGCTGCTCTGTAGGCTTTCATACTGCTTGTCATGGGCACTACAAATGCCTTGTCGCAGCATACCGAGATCACCAGTCCGTAATGCTGATAAGCCATCTCATACTGATAAGCCTGACCGAAATCGATATAAACAATATCTCCTGTGCTGACTCTGATGCCGGAATCCTTCCGTCCCTGACTGCTTCCCTTCAGAAGCCAGTTCAGTTCCGAAATCATAACCGGCACTGCGGTCTTCAAATCGGCCGATGAGTATAAATACCGCTTCAGCCGCAGGTATTCACTGAATATCTTTCTGTCGGATGCGGTTTTGCAGAATACCGATTCGCACTTTTCCTTCAGTTCATTCAGTATCCGTTCGTCCGTAGTCAATGCTTCTTTCTCCTTTCCCTTCCTCTGTCAGAACGAAAGCCGTCTGTCCGCTCTCCCGCAAAATAAATCTGTTCATCTTTCCTTTCACCCGTCCCAAGATACAGGAATGTGCTGCCGCCGATAATACAGTACCCTCTGATTCTTCTTAAGTTTGTTTTACTGCAAAGGCGCACTGCTGTAAAGCTGTTTAAATGAACAAAATGTGGTATATATCGACTATACAGCCACATTTATGCGATATTAATGCAGTTAAAATTTTCAATATTATTTTTTTACATCTATATCATTCAGGGAAAACATTATCTGCCTGCCGTCATGTTTTTAAGCTTTTTCATCACAAAAAAAGAGGATCAGTTTTTCTTCTCCTCTTCAATGCGTATTGTATCAACGGGGTCCTCACCGTCCTCCATTCTTGGCCAGCCGGTCAGACGGTTCAGAATATTCAGCATGGGATGCCACTTGGGATTGATCATGCCGGTAAATTCCATGAACATATCCGCGATGATCAGCAGGATCAGAATCATGACGATTCCGTACCGCGGGTTCATATATGTCAGTATTGCCGCAGCCGCAAACAATGCAGTCACAACATACAGGATCAGCACCGTATTTCTGTGTCCGAGCCTCAGTTTGAACATCAGCACATGATGCAGGTGTCCTTTGTCTGCCTCGAAGATTCTCTTTCCCTTGAGCTTCCTTCGTATGATGGCAACCAGCGTATCGCTGATCGGAATAAACAGAACAAGCATCGGCAGACCGAGCGTAATCAGAGCTGTTGTCTTGAAGCCCAGCAGCGACACCGCCGCAATGGTAAATCCCATAAACTGCGCACCGCAGTCCCCGACAAAAATCGAAGCCGGATGGAAGTTGTACGGAAGGAATCCGAGAATCGAACCGCAGAGCGTCAGGGCCAGAATGCAGACATCACGTCTGCCCATAAAGAATCCCAGCAGACCGATCGTTGCAGTGACGATCACGGAAATACCGGAAGACAGACCGTCAAGTCCGTCAATCAGGTTGATTGCATTCGTCACGCCGACCAGCCAGAAAAACGAGAATGTCCTGACCAGAATCGGATTGGTGATGCCGACACTCAGAATATGCAGATTGTCCAGGGAAAGATTCCCGACCAGCAGCGCAACCAGCGCACCGGCAATCTGGAAAAGCAGCTTCACCTTTGCGGGAAGATCATAAATATCATCCAGCAGACCGCCGATGAATACCAGGGATCCGCCGATCAGGATGCCGTCCAGCGATGAATCCGCCCGCCACAGAATTGTCATGGAAAGCAGAAAAGCAATATAAATCGCCACACCGCCGATCCGTACGATCTTGCCGTGATGTACCGTTCTCTGATTTTCAACCGCATATATCCCCAGTTTCAGACCGATCTTTTTGCACACAGGCACAAGCAGAAGGGAAATGACAAACGGCAGGAGAAAATACGGAAGTGCACCTTTCACCAAATTCATTTCTGTACTTCCTGAACATGTCCCATTATATCATGCGGAACAGGCAAATAATCAGGTGATTCTGCTCATTCACGAATTACGTTTCTGCCGGTATCCGCACGGATTATTCCCGGCATGCAAAAAGACTGCCGTTCAGGCAGTCTTCTATCTGATATAAATGAATCCCGCAGCGAACTGAGCGAGCAGATACGAAAGCCCGAGGACAATGATCCAGTACAGTACCTGTGCCTGAAGAACATGGTCCTTTTTCAGAAACTTCTCATAATCAACTGCCTGAAATGCCCAGAATGTCAGTATAAAGCAAAGAATATACAGCGCTGCTCTGACAAAATACTGTGCCAGTGACATTATTTGGTGCCGAAGATTCTGTCTCCTGCATCACCCAGACCGGGAACGATGTAGCCGATCTCATTCAGGTGGTCGTCGAGTGCTGCCAGGTAAATATCTACATCGGGATGTGCCTTCTGCATTGCCTTGACGCCTTCCGGAGCTCCGACCAGACAGACAAGCTTGATATTCACGGCACCGCGCTTCTTAACCATATTGATTGCATCAATGGCACTTCCGCCTGTTGCCAGCATCGGGTCAACAACCATGACGATGCTCTTGTCCAGGTCTTTCGGGAACTTCGCAAAATACTCAACCGGCTCCAGCGTTGTTTCATCACGGTACAGACCGATAAAGCCGACTTTGGCTGTCGGAACAAGTCTTCTGATGCCGTCCAGCAGACCGATTCCGGCACGCAGGATCGGAACAATTACAACTTCCTTGCTGAGTTCAAAGCCTGTGCAGTGTCCCATGGGTGTTTCAACATCCACAGGCTTTACCGGCAGGTCTCTGCATACTTCATATGCCATCAGTTCAGCAATTTCATCAAGATTTTCGCGGAAATCCTTTGTTCCGGTATCTTTATTTCTCATCTGAGTGAGCTTGTGCATGATCAGCGGATGATTTAATACTTCCAGCATGATAATCCCTCCAATATTTTCTTTTCTGCAGATAATCATAAAAGAATCCGAAATGAAACGCAACCCGCACAACATGCTATACTTGTTCCATGAGAATTCTTCTTGTTCCGCAGGCGTTTCTGCCCGGACACAACAGCATGCGCTTTCTGTGCACAAATATGCTTGATGTCATGCGCTTTGCAGGTCATGCCGCAGCAGTCTGCTGTCCGAAAAGCATGAGTTTCAAGGCGTCTGTTTATTTCGCGCCGGAGGTTCCCAAACCTCTTATTTCCCTCGGCAGAAAAGACCGCGGAAGAACATACGAAGAGTATCTCAGCAGTTACGGCGCTTCATCCGAACAATATCTGAAGGAGGATGTCAGAGCCCTGATCAGTGCCGCCGAAGATTTCAGGCCCGATCTGATCATTGACCTGGGAAGACCGCAGGCCGTCATCGCCGCCAGATCGCTGAATATTCCCTGCCGCAGCGTCGTTCATTCCGGTATGTACCGGACAAGGGCCTTTGACAGCAGATGCCTTGACGGCTTCAACAATGTCCTGAGCGAATACCGCTTTGAACAGATCCACCATATTACCGACCTTTACTGCGGTGCCGGAAGAAGAATTATTTTCGGTCTTCCGCAGATCCAGCCTTTTTCAAGACATGAAGATGTTGAGCGTCTTGGTTATACGGGCATCAAAGGCTTCGCGGCAGAACCGGTCAGACGCCTCTGCATCATGCTCTGCGAAACTTCCTTTTCTGCTTCGAGACTGCAGAAAATCTTCACCGACGCCTTTCTCGGGGCGCCGTATGAAGTCGCTGTCAGCTTCCCCGGAAGCAAGCCTGTGCTCAATGACAACCTGCATTTCATGCCTTCCGTGCGGCCTCAGCTCATATACGGCTCAACAGCCTGCATTCATGACGGAAACAGCTTTCTGTTCCATCAGTGCATCGCGTCCGGTATCCCCCAGCTGATCATTTCCGACAGCAGCTATGAACGCATGTGGAACGCAGCGGCTGCCGAACGCTACGGATTCGGCCTGTATCTGCCGGAAAGAAATCTTTCCATGGAGACCGTATATGAAAAATACAGATCCCTGCTCAGTGATGACATCTTTGCGGAACAGGCGGAAGCCTTTTCGCAGGAGACGTCAGAACTGAAGGACCTGTATGATTTCGTTAAAGATCTGGAAGTCTGAGGACTTCTTTTTTTCAGTCGAACGGGAACTGTTCCGTCAGGGCAATAACCTCGTTTCTGACACGTGCCTTGACTTCGTCATTGTCCCTGTTCTTCAGAACTTCACCGATCCATCTGCCGACCTGCCTGAATTCATTTTCCTTGAATCCCTTGGTCGTCATGGCTGCCGTACCCAGACGGATGCCGGAAGTCGTGTTCGGTTTCTGTGTATCAAAAGGAATCGCATTCTTGTTTACCGTGATATTCACTTCGTCAAGAGCTGTTTCGGCATCTCTTCCGGTGATTCCCAGTGACATGGTATCCACCAGCACGAGATGATTGTCGGTGCCGCCTGTCACAAGGCGGAATCCTTCTTCCCTGAGCGTCTCAGCCAGTACCCTGCAGTTGTCCAGAAGCTGTCTGATATAAACCTTGAATTCCGGCTGCATTGCCTCATACAGGCAGGCTGCCTTGGCTGCCGTAATATGGCATAACGGACCGCCCTGGCATCCGGGGAAGAGTGCCTTGTCCAGCGCTTTGGCATACTGACTGCGGCAGAGAACCATGCCGCCTCTGGGGCCTCTTAATGTCTTGTGGGTGGTTGTCGTCACAAAATCCGCATAAGGCACCGGACTCATATGATAGCCTGCAGCCACCAGACCGGCGATGTGCGCCATGTCTACCATCAGAAGCGCACCGCATGCGTCAGCGACGGAACGGAATTCCTTAAAGTCGATTTCCCTTGCATATGCGCTGGCACCGGCAACGATCAGCTTCGGACGGATCTCAAGAGCCGTCTTCCTGAGCTCATCATAATCAATGCATTCCGTCTCACGGCTGACACCGTAGGACATGAAGTTATAAAGCTGGCCCGAGAAGGAAACTTTCGAGCCGTGGGTCAGATGACCTCCTGCGCTGAGGTCCATGCCCAGCACGGTATCACCGGGCTTCAGGCATGAAAAATAGACAGACATATTTGCCTGCGAACCGCTGTGCGGCTGTACATTGGCATGGTCGGCCCCGAAAAGTTCGCATGCCCTGTTTCTCGCCAGGTCTTCGACGGCATCAATATTGACGCATCCGCCGTAGTATCTGTGTCCGGGATATCCCTCGGCATATTTATTGGTCAGGATGGAGCCTGCGGCTTCCCTGACTTCTTTTGATGTGAAATTCTCTGACGCGATCAGTTCAATGTTGTGCTTCTGGCGGAGTGCCTCCGCTTCAATCATCTGTTCCAGCTGCCTGTCGAGCATATTTGTCCCCCTCAGTTTATTTTTCTGATTATTTCCTCTATTGTAACAGGACCCTTCCTCAATATCGAAGGAATTTCCCCCGTACAGTCAATAATTGTCGAAGCCTCACCGAAACTGACGTTTCCCTCCATCATCGCATCGAGATCAGGACAGGATTTTTCAATTTCATCCAGTGATGAAGAAACCGGCTCCCCCGACTGGTTGGCGCTGGTCATAAACACCGGGCATCCTGTTTTTTCAATCAGTTCCTTCAGTGCCGGGCCTGTCGCCATTCTTACGGCAAGCGTCTCCATGCCTCCGTTCACATAATCCGGCAGACCTTCTTTTTTCTTCAGGATCACCGTTACCGGCCCCGGCATGAACGCCCTGATGACCTTTTCGGCCGTCACGCCGACCTCGGCAATCTCCCTGATCTGGGCAAGATCCGCGCACATGACGGGAAACGCCTTTGTCATAGGCCTGTGCTTGACATCACGCAGTCTTTCCTGCGCTTTTTCCGAACTGATTCTTGCACAGATTCCGTATACCGTATCCGTCGGAACGGAAATCACACCGTCATTTCTCAGTATCTCTGCCAGCGCATCCGTTTCGTTCTGTCTGTATCTTTTCATCTCATCATTCCCAGCACCATGCTCAGCACGATCACAATGACCATCACCGGCATCAGCACTTTCATCGCTTTCCGTTTATTCATATCATTCTTTTCCTGTGCACTAGTTTACACCCAAATACCGGTGTTTACGAAAAAAGGATGATTATTCATCATCCCCGAGATTGAAGTAAACAAACAGCATTCTGTCCTTGCCGTTCATATCCTTCAGGATTTCATACCGTGCCTCCGGCAGATATTCCTCCACCAGCGCGGACATGCGCTCTCTCTGATCCCAGCCCATTTCAAAGGCCATGAATGCCCTGTCCTTCAGCACCTTCCTGCAGTCTCTGA
Organism: Solobacterium sp.; assembly: GCA_024696355.1. Taxonomy (GTDB): domain Bacteria; phylum Bacillota_I; class Bacilli_A; order Erysipelotrichales; family Erysipelotrichaceae; genus Bulleidia. Next base: position 13,042 of record JAILGV010000085.1, on the reverse strand, counting down.
AGATCTGCCGGTAAAAGTACAGGCCGTCATTGCCGCCGAACAGCGCCACATGCGGCTCAAAGTCCACAACCGACTTTTCCATCTGCTCTTCGCTGGGAATATAGGGCGGATTGCTGATGAGAACATCCAGCCTGCATCCCCTGTCGATCAGCGGCCTGACCATATCGCCTGCCATAAAAGAGACGTGTGCATCGTTTTCCTGTGCATTGATCACAGCTGTCTTCAGTGCATCGGCAGAGATATCCGTAGCTGTCATGCGCACACGCGGCTCCTCTTTGCTGACAGCGATGGCAATCGCCCCGCTTCCGGTACCGATGTCGGCGCATTCCACTTCACCTTCCGGGAAATATCTGTCGATCCTGGACAGAATATGCGCACAGAGCTCCTCTGTTTCCGAACGGGGAATCAGAACATCACCGTTGACGATCATCCTGTAGCCGTAGAACCACGAATACCCCAGCACATGCGCCATCGGCTCCTGGTTCAGAATCCTCTGCATGCCTTCATCAAACCGCTTCTCAAGGTCTTCCGGCATCTCCTCTTCATAATGAAGATAAAGATTGTAGCGTTCCTTCATGCTCAGTTCCACCAGGAAGGCCATGACGGTTTCCGGCGGAACATCGTTTGCCCGGCACAGCTTTTCATATTTTCTGACTGATTTTGCGAATGTTGTCACTCTGCACTCTCCAGAATCTTCTTTTCTTCATCTGCCTGCAGCGCCGCAATGATATCATCCAGCTTTCCCTCCATAACCCTGTCAAGCTGAGTAATGGTAAAGCCGATCCTGTGATCCGTCACGCGGTTCTGCGGGTAATTGTAGGTACGGATCTTTTCGGAACGGTCTCCGGTTCCGATCTTCTCCCTGCGGATTTTCCCGTCCGCCTCATCCTTCTGCCGCTTCAGCTCCTCGTAAACACGGGAACGGATCAGTCTGAGGGCAGTTTCCCTGTTTTCAATCTGCGATCTTCCCTCCTGGCAGTTGACGGTAATTCCCGTGGGAACATGCACAATGCGCACTGCACTGTCGGTCTTGTTGATATGCTGGCCGCCGGCGCCGCTCGCCCTGTGGGTTTCAATCGTCAGATCCTTCATGTCAATCTCAATATCGCTTTCCTCGGCTTCCGGCTGACACAGCACAGTAGCGGTGGAAGTCTGTATGCGGCCCTGTGATTCCGTCTTCGGAACACGCTGCACGCGGTGTGCGCCTGATTCAAACTTCAGCGCCTTGTAAACATTGTCTCCCCGGATCGAGAATACGATCTGGCTGAATCCGCCCGCTTCGGAAACGGAGGCTTCCAGCACTTCCACTTTCCAGCCCCGGCCTTCGGCATACCTGGTATACATGCGGTACAGATCACCGGCAAAGATATTGCCTTCATCGCCTCCGGCACCGCCTCTGAGCTCCATGATGACATTGTGGTCATTGTCCGGATCCTGCGGAATCAGAAGCCTCTGAATATGTGCCAGGAGCTCTTCTCTTTCCGGAAGGCATTCCTCCAGTTCAAGTGATGCCATTTCCTTCAGTTCCGCATCATTCTCCCTGAGCATTTCCTCAGCCTGCTCCACTCTCGTATCCAGTGCCTGCAGACTGTGCCAGGCATCAACCGGCGCCTGCAGCCTGCTTGCCTCCTTGGAAAGCTTTGTCAGCTGACGCGGGTCCTTCAGGACCTCGTCACTGACGAGCAGATCGTTGATCTCGTTGTATCTTTCCTCAATGTTTTTCAGTTTTGTTCGTACAGCGTCCATTTATCTCTCCTTGCAAAGTACCGCAGGGATTTTCCGCTTTATTCTCTCCAGTCGCGGAAATCCTGCTTGCTTGCGTAAATTCTGTTCAGTTTGCGCAGTGCCTTTGTTTCAATCTGACGGATCCTCTCCCTGGTGACATGGCACTCTTTTCCGACTTCCTCAAGTGTCTTCGGTCTTTCACCCTCCAGGCCGAAGCGCATCTTCAGAATCATCTGTTCACGCTCGTTCAGACTGGACAGGATCTTCTTCATCTCATCCTTGAGGAACTCCTGCTTGGCATAGGTCTGCGGATCCATGGTGGTCTTGTCTTCAATGAAGTCACCGAGCGTCGAAGTTTCCTCTTCGCCTGCCGGAGATTCCAGAGACACGGGATCCTGTGCAAGCTTCTGGATTTCCTCAACACGCTCCGCAGTAAAGCCGTTCTGCAGGTCTGCAGCGATTTCCCTTGAAGTCGGGTTCCTGCCGAGTTCCTGCACAAGCTTCTTTTCGGCTCTTTTTACCTTGTTGATCTGCTCGCCCATATGCACGGGAAGACGGATATCCCGTGACTGGTCCGCTATGGCACGGATCATGGACTGCTGGATCCACCAGGTTGCGTAGGTACTGAAACGGAAGCCCTTGGTGTAGTCAAACTTGTCAACGGCGCGCATCAGTCCCATATTCCCCTCCTGGATCAGATCCTGGAAGGAAAGACCTCTTTTCAGATACTTTTTCGCAATTGAAACCACCAGCCTCAGATTGGCGCTGATCAGGATATCCCTGGCCGCCGGATCATTTTCATCCCTGATCCTTCTGGCAATTTCACGCTCTTCCTCAGCTCCCAGAAGAGGTATCGATCCGATTTCGGCAAGATAAACCTTGACCGAATCTGATGATCTCGGTCTTCTGACGGACTCCGTATATGCCTCGGGAACATCGGAATCTCCGCTTTCCTCATCGTCTTCCCCTTCGGCGTCACCGCTGTCATCGGGAAGATCATCGGCAAGGCCGCTGATCAGTATATCATTATTACTGCACCAGTCAAACAGGTCTTCCAGTTCCTCTTCACTGAGCTTCATTTTTTCTGCTGTTTCGAGAAGCTCCCCCTGACTTATGACTTCTCCCGCAGCGTTTCTTTTCTGCAGCTGTTCACGCAATTCACTTAATGCCTGTTCATCTGCAACAATTGAATTATGTTCCATATTCTGCACCCTTTATGATGCAATTTTACCACAACTCATAAAAGGAAAAAACCTGCCCGCGGGCAGGTCTTTCTTGTCATCTTACTTAATTCCGTATTTCTTATTGAACTTTTCAATACGTCCCTGAGCCTGAGCGAATCTCTGACGTCCTGTATAGAAAGGATGGCAGTTGCTGCAGGTATCAACCTTGATTTCCTTTAATGTTGAACCTGTGAGGAATTCGCTGCCGCAGGATGTGCAGACGACTTTCGCCTGATAGTACTTAGGATGAATATTCTTCTTCATGTTCTTTCTCCCTTCGTGCCTTAAGCCACATGCGTGCTTAAAGAAAGTGCACGATCATGTTAACACAGCAAAACGGCTCAGGCAAGCGTTATTTGTGCAAATTTACCCGCTGCTGTTTCCTGATGTGAAAAAAGCAGGTTTCCCTGCTTTCAGTCTGTAAACTCACGGCGGATTCTGGCCCCGACTGCCTTCAGTTTCTCATCGATGCGGTCATATCCGCGGTCAATGTGATAGATGTCATGAATCTCGGTAACACCGTCCGCAATCAGTCCGGCGATAACCAGACTTGCACCGCATCTGAGATCGGTTGCCGTCACCTTGTCGCCGTACAGCCTTGTCGGTCCGTTGATCATGGCACTGCCGTTTCTGATCTCGATATCGGCGCCCATTCTCTGCAGTTCCATGCAGTGCTTGAAGCGCTCCTTGTAGATCGTGTCCGTTACAAGGCTTGTTCCCCCGGCCTGCGTCAGAAGCGTTGTCAGAGGCTGCTGAAGATCCGTCGCAAATCCCGGATAGGGCTTGGTCGTGATGTCGACCGCACGCATCAGCCTGCGGGAGCGTCTTACGGTGATGGAGTCAATGCCGATATCAAGGTCGGCACCCATCTCCTGCAGCTTCATGGTCAGTGATTCAATATGCTTGGGAATTACGTTCTCAACTGTCATTTCCTCAGCCGCTGCGGCTGCCATAATGACAAATGTGCCTGTTTCAATGCGGTCGGGAATAATTTCGTGGAAGCATCCGCCGAGATAATCGACACCGTCAATCGTAATGACATTCGTTCCGGCGCCTCTGATTCTTGCGCCCATTTTGTTCAGCATCGTTGCCACGTCAATAATCTCGGGTTCCCTGGCGGCGTTTTCGATCACCGTTCTGCCTTCCGCATATACCGCAGCCATCATGATGTTGATCGTTGCCCCTACGGAGGCGATATCCAGGAAGATCTTGGTTCCGCGCAGATGCGCAGCCTTGATGGTATAGCATCCCCTGTCATAATCCACCTTGGCTCCCAGAGCTTCAAATCCCTTGATATGAAGGTCGATCGGACGCGGGCCCAGATAGCATCCGCCCGGCATTTTCATGCGGACATATCCGTATTTTCCGAGCAGTGCACCCATGAAATAATAGGATGCCCTCAGCTTCGTAACAACATCGTCATCGAGGTCCACATTGCGCATTTCCGAAGGATCTATGATCAGATGGTCATCTTTTTCAATGACCCTGACGCTCAGAATCTGAAGAATCTTTGACAGGGAATCAACATCCGCAATTCCCGGAACACCTACGATCGTCACCGGACCGCAGGCAAGCACCGCAGCCGGAATCAGTGCAACCGTTGCATTCTTGGAGCCGGAAACCCGGATCCTGCCGTTCAGTTTTTTTCCGCCTTCGATCTTGATTACTTCCTGCATACTATTCTCCATTCCGGACCGTACGAACCATTTCGTATATGTCCCTGACTATATAATCCGCTTCGCTCTGATCCTGTCCGAAGCGGAGATCCTGTCTTGCGATTACCGTCATGCCGGCATTTTTGCCGGCTTCGATACCGATCCTGCTGTCCTCGTAAACAGCGCACTCCTGCGGAAGCACATGCAGTTTTTCCGCTGCCTCAAGATAAATCTGCGGATCAGGCTTTGCTTTCGTCACTTCATCCGCCGAAATCATGACTTCGAAGTACTTTGCTATATCAAGCACCTCCAGACTGCTTCTGACTGTCTCCTTCGGTGAAGAAGAGCATACGGCCAGACGGTATCCTTCATCCTTCAGCTGCCTCAGGCATTCCGCGACACCGTCAAACATAATTGATCTGAAATCAATCGGATTCCGGCGGTAAAATGCTTCATTGGCTTCCTCTATTTCACTGACGCCGACACGGCCGTCCAGCAAATCACTCATGATCCGGTATGTACCGTCCATTGTCGTTCCGATTACCTGATACAGTTTTTCTTCGGGACCTGTATACCCCAGACTTCTCATAACTGCAAGCGTGCCCTTCATATAAGCCTGTTCACTGTCATAAAGAATGCCGTCCATATCAAACAAAACCGCACGATACATGGAATCCATACCCCGGGCTTATTCTACTGTATTTTGCGGGATGAAACAACAAAAAGCGAGAAGCCTGCGCTTCCCGCTATCAGAAAACTGTTTTTTCTCTTATGCCTTGTTGTCGGAACCGAAAGCCTTGATCAGTTCGCATGCCTTGTCGATGATTGCATCGCAGCCCGGCTTCAGGAGCTTACGAGGGTCATAGTTCTTGCCTTCGAGATCCTTGCCTTCTTCGATGAACTTTCTTGTTGCGGCTGCGAAGACCAGCTGCAGTTCTGTGTTGACGTTGATCTTGGAAACGCCCATGGAGATTGCCTTGGATACCTGATCGAACGGAATGCCGGAGCCGCCGTGCAGAACGAGCGGTTTGCCGTTTACAGCTTCGTTGATCTCATTCAGACGGTCGAAGTTCAGACCTGCCCAGTTTGCAGGATACTTGCCGTGGATGTTGCCGATTCCTGCTGCCAGGAAGTCAACGCCCAGACCGGCAATCTTTGCACACTCTTCAGGATCAGCCAGTTCGCCGTTTGAAGTAACGCCGTCTTCCGTGCCGCCGATACCGCCGACTTCGCACTCAACGGAGACGCCCTTTGAATGAGCATATTCAATGATTTCCTTGGACTTTGCCACGTTCTCATCAAAATCGAAGTGGGAGCCGTCAAACATAACGGATGTGAATCCGGCTTCGATGCAGGCCTTTGCGCCTTCATATGTTCCATGATCAAGATGCAGAGCTACAGGAACTGTAATTCCCATGGAATCATGGAGATTTCTGACGAGATCGACAACGTTCTTATAGCCGCCCATATACTTGGCAGCGCCCTCGGATGCCTGGATAATCACCGGGGAATTCATCTTCTGGACAGCTGTGAGAATGCACTTTGTCCATTCAAGATTGTTTGTGTTGAACGCCGGAATTGCATAATGACCTTCATGAGCTTTGATCATCATTTCTGTTGCAGATACCATTACCATAATTGTTAATAATCCTCCTATTAATCTGGCATTTAAATTTTAATCCTTTTTGACGCATTTGAAAAGGAGGCTGATGACAACCTCCTTTTCATTGTAATTAATACTCGTCTTCACCTTTCGGAAGATCAAGGCTTTCGTCTTCCTCTTCCTCTATTTCCTCGTCCGCATCATCATCAATATCGGTGACCATATGAACTTCCTCATACTTGCGGCGGCTGCGCAGATCCCAGGTGTTTCCCTTGAGTGCAGCGAATCTTCTGTCCTCCATCAGTTCTGCGTAAAACTGTCTCTTCTTCCGTGCAAGCTTTTCTGCAGGAATGCTCATGATTCTGGCAACTTCCTGCCACAGGTCCGCAAATTCGACTTCCGAATCGCTGCCGGCTATGCAGTTGTAGGCTGCATCTGTCATAGTGACTTTGCTCATTAAAACTTTCACCCTTTCGTGATTATTGCCTGTAAAGGCTGATATATGCCGAAGCCCCTGCCGGGATTCTCCGATGCAGTGTTTTCAGAAAATGACAGCCGGTCCGTTTATATGAACATATGACGGCTTGCGTTCATTCTCTTTTTTACGAAAGTATTTATATCATAATTGTATTCACTGTCAATACTGTTCTATTTAAAAAGTATTCAAGTTATTCTTCCGCAATGCATGCAGGGAAAAAAGTCCCGCAGATTTTCAACTGTCAGTCAAAAATATCTGACAGTTCCCACACGAATTTCTGATGTGTTACAAGCTGCGGACCGCTGTATATCTTATACTCAGCCTCCCATCTGCCTCTGTCTTTCCTGTATCCCACAAGTTCTGTCTCCAGAACCATGTCTCCGTACGGACTTCTGACGGACGCCGATGCCCGTCCGCCCTGTTTCAGGACGGTTGTGCTTCTGATGTCCGCAATTCTTTTCAGTATGATGCCTTCATCGCTGAAAGTGATCTCATTCCGGACTGCCGGATCGGCCAGTTCCCTGTAGATCAGAGTGCTGCCTTCCAGTGTCCCCTTTCCCTGTGCGAGCAGGGTAAAACGGTTTTCCAGAAGATCAAACTGCATTGCCTTTATATTGATTTCCATAATCTGCCAAATGAATTATATAGAATAACGGCTTTCTGTCAACGGACAGAACACTTCCGCCTGTTTTATGCACTCTGCCTGCCGGTTATTTCACCCGGGAAAAAGACACGGTCATCGGAAATCTGCGGACCGTTTACGAGTGAATATACAATATTGCTTGCATAGGAAATCTCAAGGATGTTTCCGCCGTGCATCCGAACCCAGATGGCATTCCCCGCATCCTTGGAATACGGCTCGTACGGCTTCTGCCTGACGCCGTCCCTGGCAAGATAATATGCCGGATCAAGTCCTGCCTTCTTCAGCAGTTCCGTGACCTTTCCGATATTTTCCTCAGAGGCTTCCATATAATCAAACAGCCTGCGGTCAAGCAGTCTTGACGCAAGGTCGCCGACAACCGGGTCCTCTGCTTTTCTGAGCATTTCAAACGCATAGGAACATGCATATTCATCCAGGACAAAATACTCCTCAAGCGTCAGCTGCCGGCCTTTCAGCAGCGGTTCGAAAACCGGCACTGTTTCGGGAAGCTTGCCCTCATGTTCAAGATCCCTGAGCCTGGCAAACAGGGAAACAATCAGATTTTCATAGCTGCGGGCAATCGGGTGGTAATATACCTGCCAGTACATATGATACCTGGCCATAATGTAATTCTCCACGGCGTATACACCGCTTTCCTTGACAACTATTCTGCCGTCCCTGACACGCAGCACCCGCAGGATTCTTTCAAGGTCGAACTCACCGTATTTGGTTCCGGTAAAATATGCGTCCCTGAGCAGATAATCCATTCTGTCAGCGTCCAGCTGGGCACTGACGATCTGGGGAAGAATCGGGTTGGATGACTCATGACGGATGACATCCGCAACGTCCTTCGAAAGACCTTCCGCTGTCTGTTCCAGAATTCCCCTGATTTCGGGATCCTGCTCAATAATCATGCAGGTATATGTTTCATGCGGACATTTTGTAATCACTTCAAAGGCATGGGAATACGGTCCGTGGCCGATATCGTGCAGAAGACCTGCCGCCATGACCGTAATCTTTTCCCTCTCATCGAGAGCACCGGCAATATCCGGAACTTCCGTCACCATTCTCCTGACAATCTCATAGACGCCGAGCGAATGGGAAAACCTTGTATGGTCCGCGGTATGATACACCATATGTGCACCGCCCAGCTGCCTGATTCTTCTCAGACGCTGGAACCACTTTGAATTAATCAGCTTCCAGATGACATCATAATCAACATGGATATATCCGTGAACCGGATCTCTCAGAACTTTGACTTCGTCAGTTTTACGAAACATAAAAGAATCTCCCGCGCTTCACACTTCTTCCAGCAGCACCACAGCCTGCGCCAGCACGCCTTCGCCTCTTCCGACGAAGCCCATGCCTTCCCCGCGGGTTGCCTTGATGCTGATACGGTCTGTATCACATTCCAGGGCATCCGCAAAATTCTGCCGCATCTGCATGATATGCGGTGCCATTTTGGGCTTCTCAATCAGAATCAGACAGTCCAGATTGCCGATTCTGTATCCTCTTTCCTTCATCATCCCCGCAACCGCCTTAAGGATCACCTGTGAATTGACACCCTTCCATTTCGGGTCCGTATCCGGGAACCATTTGCCGAGATCACCCAGCGCCAGCGCACCGAGAATGCTTTCGGCAGCCGCATGTGTCAGGGCATCCGCATCACTGTGCCCGAGCAGTCCTTTTTCAAAAGGTATTTCAACACCGCCGAGAATCAGCTTTCTGCCTTCCGTCAGGCGGTGAATGTCCGTAGATTGTCCGATCCGCATATGATTATTCCTCCTGCTGTACCGATGATGTAAAAATCATAACACTGAACCCGCGGCGGTGCTTTCCGATTTTCAGTTATGCCGCGATCTCATATATAATATGAATGATGAAAATGAAAATGGACCTGCCCGCGCCGGTGCTTCAGGCAGTCAGAATGCTCAATGACAGCGGCTTTGAAGCATATGTAATCGGCGGCGCCGTCAGAAACAGGATTCTGAACAACCCGGTTCATGACTACGACCTGACCACTTCCGCCCTTCCCGGGCAGGTAAAGCAGGTCTTTTCACGGTACCGCACCATCGATACCGGCATCAGGCACGGAACCGTTACCGTCATCATCAGCCGCATGCACCTCGAGATCACGACCTACCGCACCGAAACATCCTACCGGGATCACCGCCATCCGGATGCCGTTGCCTTTACATCCCTGCTCCGTGACGACTGTGCCAGAAGAGACTTTACGATCAATGCCATGGCATACCATCCCGATGAAGGCCTCATTGATTACTTCGGCGGATATGATGACATCAGAAGCAGGATTATACGAACCGTCAACGATCCGCGGCAGCGCTTCGAAGAAGATGCCCTGCGCATCCTGCGGGCAGTACGCTTTGCCAGCGAGCTCGGATTTGACATCGAGAAACAAACCGCACAGGCACTTCTGGAACAGTGCGGCGACCTGCAGTATGTATCAAAGGAACGGATCATTCAGGAACTCGGCAGAATTCTGACGGGTGCCTGTGCCCCGGACGCGCTGAAGGACTTCCGCTGCGTGTTTGCCGTATTCATCGGCGGACTCACGGATGAAGAACAGTGGCAGCATCTTCTGCGGCAGTACAGCCGCTGCAGCAGAAACCTGAACGTCAGGCTGGCGCTTCTGCTGAACAGTCAGAAAGAAAATGCAGAACGCATTCTGCATGATCTGAAATATCCGAATGAAATCACTGATGCCGTCTGCAATATACTCGCCCTGTCCGGCATGCCCTTAAGCAGCCGCACAGATATCAGGAAGCTCCTTTCCCGGCTGAAAGTTCCTTTTGAAACATACCTTTCCTACCGCTCTGCCGCCGATCCGGACATCAGCACGGCAGAAGCACTTTCCCTGTACCGGAGGATCGAAGAGGACCGTGACTGCGTAAGCATCCGCGGACTCGCCGTTGACGGAAATGATCTCAGGGAGGCCGGCCTGCAGGGAAAGCAGATCGGCAGTGCGCTGCAGACATGTCTGAATGCTGTTATGGAAGACAGGGCGGAAAATACAAAGGATGCCCTGCTGAAGCTTCTGAAAGATCAGAATATGATCTGATAGGCTCTGCGGGGATCTCCCGAAGCAAGATAAATACGTCCGCACAGGATGAAATTCTGCCTGCCGAGGAAATGCTGCATGGGCATATTGTCATCATGCGTATCAATGCGGATGCTGTGAATGCCCTTCTTCAGACATTCCTGCCTGACATGTTCAATAAACATCGATGCCGTGTTATGCCCCCTGCAGGAGGAGTGAACGGCAATTCTGTGAATTACGGCATACGGCTCATCATCAAGCCATGTGCCGTTTTCAATATAGTGATAGTCGGGTTCATCACCGTAGCGCACAAAGCATGTTCCGATGATTTTTCCCTGATCAGTCAGCACAAGGCTTCCGCCTTCCTCCATATCCGACAGTATCTGTTCTTCATCGGGGTAGCCGTTGATCCACTGCCTGATACCCATGGCATGCATTTTCTCCTGTGCATCATGGATCACCTCCATGATCTGCGCCAGATCTTCACGTTTTCCTGCACGAACTTCCATATTAATTACAAAAGCGGATATGATTCCGCTTTTTCCTTTCTACAGTTTCTGGAAATCCTCAACATTGAGGACAAATATCGTAGCTCCGCCGACCTGTACCTCTACAGGGAACGAGGCATAGCGTCCGGCATCGTATGCGGCGCTTGAGGGAACAATTTCTGTTCTCCGCTTTGATTCGTTGCCGATCAGTTCAATACACCGGGGAACTTTCTCATCTTCCGTACCTACAATCATTGTAGTATTTCCGGCTCTGAGGAATCCTCCCGTAGTTGCCAGACGGGTAACAAAATAACCGTCCTTGGTCAGTGCTGAAGACACTGCCGACGCATCGTCATTTGACACAATTGCAAGTACCAGTTTCATGATTATCCTCCGTATAATGCTCTACACCTGTATTATAAAGCCTCAGACATTGAAACGGAAGAAAACCACATCACCGTCCTGCATGGCATACTGTTTTCCCTCCAGACGGATTTTGCCGTGTTCCTTCAGGGACTGTTCCGTCTTGTATTCCATCAGGTCGTCATAGCTGTAGATCTCCGCTCTGATAAATCCCCGTTCAAAATCTGTATGGATGACACCCGCGCACTGCGGTGCAAGCATTCCCTCGCGGAATGTCCATGCCCGGCATTCCGGTTCTCCGACCGTAAAGAACGTTCTCAGACCGAGCAGATGATAGGCTGCCGTAATAATCTGGTCCAGACCGCTTCTTTCGATTCCCAGATCATCAAGGAATGCTTTCTTTTCCTCTTTGTCGAGTCCTGCCAGTTCTTCCTCCATCCTGGCACAGATGGCGATGCATTCACTTCCCTCTTCATCCGCCAGCTTCTTTACCTGTGCGTAATAGCTGCTGGACATCGGATCATTGACTTCCTCGTCACTCATATTGGCAACATAGATTACCGGCTTTGCCGTCAGAAGGGAATAGTTTCTGATCTGTTCCCTGTCTTTGTCGGACAGGTCCATCAGGCGGACAGGTGTTCCTGCTTCAAGACCCGGCTTGATCTTTGAAAGTGTCTCAAATTCCGCCATGGCGTCCTTTTCCTTGGTCTGTGCTTTTCTGGCCACCTTTCCGAGCCTGTTTTCCACGGTATCGAGATCCGCCAGACACAGCTCCACGTTGATCTCATCAATATCACGCAGCGGATCAACCGACCCTTCCACATGTTCGATATTGGGATCTTCAAAGCATCTGACAACATGTACAATCGCATCCGTCTGACGGATATTTGCCAGGAACTGGTTGCCCAGTCCCTCTCCTTTGGATGCGCCTTTTACCAGACCGGCAATATCGGTAAATTCAAATGTTGTATAGATTGTTCTCTTCGGATGAAACAGCTTTACGATCTCATCCATCCTCTCATCCGGAACTTCAACAACACCGACATTCGGTGCGATTGTCGCAAACGGATAGTTTTCAGCCAGCACCTGACTGTTTGTAATCGCATTAAACAATGTGGACTTTCCGACATTCGGCAGTCCCACAATCCCAGCAGTTAAAGACATATGCAGTTCCTTCTTTCAGATTCTATTCATCCGCTTCCGCCCGCTCGATGACCTTCTTCAGCTTGCGCTCGAATTCATGACGCGGAAACATAATCACAGCTCCGCAGCCCTGGCATTTGATTTTAATGTCGGCACCCATGCGGATCACTTTCCAGAGCTTTGATTTGCGGCAGGGATGTTCCTTTTTCATCTCAACAATATCATTGAGCCCGTATTCCTGCACGATCATAGTTTCTCCTCGTAGGCTTTGATGGTATTCCCCAGCAGCATGCAGATGGTCATGGGTCCCACGCCCTTGGGTACGGGAGTGATCGCAGCGGCATGATCCTTTACGCCCTCAAAATCAACATCCCCGGTCAGATGACCGTCCGGTCTGCGGTTGATGCCGACATCAACGACATACGCGCCTTCCCTGACATAATCAGCGGTGATCATGTTGGCTCTGCCGATGCAGGCAACCAGAATTTCCGCCCCGCGGCAGACTTCCTTCAGATCCTTCGTATGTGAATGGCATACCGTAACGGTTGCGTTGCTGTCCTGCAGAAGACGCGCCAGAGGCTGTCCGACAAGTTTGCTGCGGCCGATTACGACTGCCCTTTTGCCGTCAATGCTGCAGTTCATTTCCTTCAGGATCTCCATGACGCC
>JAILGV010000059.1 GCA_024696355.1 Solobacterium sp. | reverse complement strand
ATGGGGCGCATGGGATCAGATCGCACTTAATACGGATAATATTGACGAAGCGTACCGGGCGGTCCGTGAAGCCGGTCATAGGCTTGCCGAAGGGGAAAACGGGCCGGTTTTTCTGCCGTATTTCGAGAAAGGCGTCCGCTTTTTACAATAATCGGTCCGAATAACGAAAAAATTGAGTTTAATCAGATCGTCGGCTGAAATCAGAAGACCGCCGGGAAAAATACAGAAGTTCTTCTGCGGCGGGACAGCGTTCTGCAGAGTACTTGATCTTTCCGAAAAAAAACAACAGTTACAATTTGACCTGATTATTCTGATCAACTATATTTTAGTTATGAGTTATATCGAATTCAGAAATGTCGAAAAAATATACCATGTCGGCGAGGTGGATATCCATGCTCTTTCCGGCGTGGATTTTGAGATTGAAAAGGGACAGTTTATTGTTGTTGCGGGTGCCAGCGGTGCCGGGAAAAGTACAATTCTGAATATTCTCGGCGGCATGGATACGTGCACAGGCGGAGAGATTACAGTCGACGGAACAAGAATCGATCAGATGAATGAGCGTCAGCTGACGGATTACCGGAGATATGATATCGGGTTTGTTTTCCAGTTTTATAATCTGGTTCAGAATCTGACGGCTCTGGAAAATGTTGAGCTGGCTACCGAAATCTGCAGGAATCCGCTTGATCCGGCCACTACACTCAGGCAGGTCGGCCTTGAAGAGAGAATGAACAACTTCCCGTCACAGCTCAGCGGCGGTGAACAGCAGCGTGTGGCAATTGCCAGGGCGCTTGCAAAAAATCCCAAGCTTCTGCTCTGTGACGAACCGACGGGAGCACTTGACTATATTACCGGCAAGCAGATTCTCAAGCTTCTGCAGGTTACCTCGCGGCAGCACGGCATGACGGTTATTATCATCACCCATAATCTTGCTTTATGTCCGATGGGCGACAAAGTTTTTCACGTGAAGAGCGGTAAGATCGTTAAAACCGAAATCAACGAAAACCCTCAGGATATCGATACGATTGAGTGGTAAAAATGAGCACACTGGTTAAAGATACATTGCGGCTGATTCAGAAAACGAAAGGACGGTTCTTTTCGCTTGCGGCAATTGTAATGATCGGTGTTGCTTTTTTTGTCGGTGTATCCTCATCGTCCTCAATTATGGCAGCCAATGTGGACGCATACGATGATCAATATAATATGAAGGATATTACGGTCTATTCAAATTACGGATTTGATGAGGATGATATCAGGGCTGCCGAAAAACTGCCGGACGTGGATAAAGCCGAAACCGGACGTTTCGCCGATGTCTACATATCCAGCGGTTCTTATTCATCCATCGCCAGAATACATTCATATGACCCGGCAGCTTCGATCAACCGGTTTTCACTGCGTGAAGGAAGGCTGCCCGAAAAGAAAAACGAAGCGCTCGGTGAAGCAGGGACGGATATGGAGCCTGGGCTTCCTGTCGGATCGGTCATTAAGCTGAGCCGGCCGGAGAATGATCTTGAGGACTGGCTCAGTGTCAGTGAAGTGACGGTTGTCGGAACTATTGATACACCGCTGTACATCAATATGACAAAAGAAAACAGTACGCTGAGCAACCAGTATCTGCAGACATATTTCTATATTCCGAAAGATGCATTCACAAATGATTTCGACATTGAAATGAACGTGCTGATCAGCGGCGGAAAATCATATAATTCGTTTTACGGTGCATATCAGGACTATGCAGACAGCGTAAAAACCGAGCTTGAGGATCTGGGAAAGACGCGTGCCGAACTGCGCAGGGAAGATGTTTTAAGCACGGCATGGGACAAATACAATGACGGTCTCAGGGAATACGAAGACGGACTGAACGAATTCAATACGAAAATCGCCGATGCGGAAAAAGAGATCTCGGATGCAGAAAAGGAACTGGCAGACGGAAAAAAACAGCTGGCCGACGGTGAACGTGAACTGAACGATGCCCAGCAGGAGCTTCTTGCGGCTGAAGAAGACGGCAGAAAAAAACTTGAAGAGGGCAGGGAACAGCTGGAAGCCGGTGAAGCGGAGCTGGAAGAAGGAAAAAAGAAGTACGAAGAAGGTAAAGAAGAAGCGGAAGGCTATATCAAACAGATCGATGAAGGAATCGCGGAAATTGATGAAGCACTGGTGCAGCTTCAGAGCAGTGAAGTACAGCAGGCTGTCAGTCTGCTGAGGGAGTTTCCTCCCGACACAGATATTTCGGAACTGATTGCAACATACCGCAGCCTTAAAGAGAGAATTGATGAAGTCAAGGATGAATACGGTGAGATTACGGAGATTACCGTCGGTGAGGTGGCTGCTCATTTTGATCAGATCAGTTCCCAGATCAGAACAAATATTCAGGATCTCAGAGGACATCAGGGATTCGCCGATCATCTTTCCTCCGCATATGATCATTCAATGGCATTAAGCGAACTGAATGAAATGCTTGACGCACAGGACAGGCAGAAGCTCAGTGATATGCAGGATGATATTTCGCTCTGGGTAACCGATGCTTCATATGAAACTCTGCAGGATGTTCTGAATTCTTATTCGCAGGCATTGAGCAGGGCTGACAACGCAGAGCAGAATCTTGAGAGAACAGGCTCGCTGTTAAATGATATTGACGAAGAAATGATGGATGTCAGTATTTTTGCGTCTGCCGAGGAAGCAGAAAGCAAGCTGAATCAGCTGACTGAAGCACTCAGACTGATGAATCCGGACAATCAGTTTAAAACAACCGGCGATCTTGTCGCTGCATATGATTCTTCGCTTTCACAGCTGAATCAGAAGAGAAAGGAACTTGCCGATACAAGAAAAATGATTCTTGATGAGCTGGAAGATGCTTATCAGAAGATAAAGGACGGCGAGGAACAGCTTGAAAAAGCAAGGCAGGAAATCGCAGACGGCACTGCAGAACTGGAAACTCAGATTGCAGATGCACAGAAGCAGATCGATGAAGGCCGCGCAGAACTTGAAAAAAACAGAAAAAAGCTGAATGACGGGGAAATTGAACTCGCCGATGCGAAAAGTGAGCTTGAAGATGCAAGAGTTGACGGGCTGAAGGAACTGAATGACGCAAAGGAAAAGCTTGACAAGGCCAAACAGGATATCGAGGAACTGGAACAGGGAAGCTGGACGGTACTGACAAGAGAGCAGCATTATCACAGCAGAACATACAAGAACACTGTCCAGCAGATGCAGGCTATCGCCAATATTTTCCCGATCTTCTTCTTCCTTGTGGCTGCGCTTGTCTGTCTTACGACAATGACGAGAATGGTTGATGAGCAGAGAGGACAGATCGGCATCATGATGGCCCTCGGGTATACGCCGCTGCAGTGTGCTTCAAAATACCTCAGCTACGCTGCGATTGCGACGCTGATCGGCGAAGTTACCGGCGCTTTCCTGGGACTGATGACCCTGCCTGCGGTTATTTACAATGCCTGGAATATGATGTATGTCCAGCCGCAGCTGAAGATCTATGTGCCATGGCCCCTGATTCTTCTGTCTTCCGCTTCATTCCTTGCTGTCATGATGCTGACAACATGGTATTCATGTGCAAAAGATATGAAGGAGGTTCCTGCACAGCTTCTCAGACCTAAGGCACCGAAAGTGGGCAGGAGCACAATGATCGAAAAGGCAGAGATTATCTGGTCACATCTCAGCTTTACCTGGAAGGTAACGATCAGAAATCTGATCCGCTACAAGAAGCGTCTGATTATGACGGTGATAGGTGTCGGGGGATGCACGGCGCTGCTGATCACCGGTTTCGGAATCAGGGATTCAATCAATTCGATGGTTGACATTCAGTTTGATGAACTGGTTCTTTATGACGGTACTGCTGTTTTTTCGGAAGATTTCAGCTACAGCCGCTATCAGTCATATGCCGCGCAGATTGAAAGAAATGAGCTGATCAGCTCCGTGGCACTAGCCGGAAGCTACAGTGCAATGGCGTCTGCCGGGAAGAATGAAGAGACGGTTTATGTACAGACATTTGCGGATGATGAAGCGGTTTCCGAACTGTACCGGCTGAGAACAAGAAAGGGACATACTCCGCTGCATCTTACGGATGAAGGAATTATTATCAGTGAAAAACTTGCCGAGAATATGGGAGTTAAAGCCGGAGATGAAATGATGATTGAAAGCAGATCGGGAGTGAAGAGAAAAATCCCGATTGCAGCGATATGCGAAATGTATATCCAGCACTATGTCTTTATGACGGAAGCATGCTACAGGAATTATTTCGGAGCATCCGCAACCAGAGACACGATTCTGGTCAAAGCGGAGGAAGGCGCAGACCTGGAAGAGGTCAAGCAGCTGCTGAGCAGCGATGAACACATCAGTTCAATCAGTTTCTATGACGCAATTCTTGAAAACTTCAAATCGATGGTGGGATCACTGGATCTGATTGTATGGGTTCTGATTGCGGCATCCATGTCACTGGCGTTTGTAGTGCTCGGCAATCTCACAAATATCAACATTTCGGAGAGACAGCGCGAAATAGCCACCCTGAAGGTACTCGGATTTACCGGAAAGGAAGTTGAAGATTATATTTACAAAGAAAACAACGTACTGACTTTCCTCGGCTCGCTTCTGGGCATTCCGATCGGAAATATGCTTCACCATTACATCATGCGGCAGGTGGAAATGGACTACATCATGTTCGGACGCAGTGTCATGAAGAGTTCATTCATGATTTCTGTTGCCATGACGCTTCTGTTCGGACTGCTTGTAAACTTCTTTATGAGAAAGAAACTGTCACAGATTGAGATGGTGGAATCTCTTAAGAGTGTCGAATAATCATTTGATTATAAATATTGAATCATTCATAATGAAATAAACAGGAGGATTATATGGGACAGTTAAAAATTTACCGCTGCGATAAATGCAAGAAGATTCATGTGGAACTGCAGGGCAGCAAATGTCCGACAATGTGCTGTGATCAGCCGATGGTATTACTGACGGCCAATACTACTGACGGAGCAACAGAGAAGCATGTGCCGGTTGTAACACGTGAGGGAAACAAGCTCAGTGTAAGCGTCGGTTCTGTAGAGCATCCGATGATTGATGCGCACTACATCCAGTTCGTTGCTCTGGAAACTGAGGGCGGCTTCAGAATCGCATATCTGAATCCGGGTGAAAAACCTTGTGTTGATTTCCTGGCTGACGAAAAAGTGATTGCGGTTTATGAATACTGCAATCTCCACGGTCTCTGGAAAACAGAAGCATAATTATCAGATGCAGCAGGAGCTGATGTATAAATGCATCAGCGGTTCTGTCAAACGGAAAGCAGCTGCAGGTCACGGGCAACACCGTGACTTTTTTGTTTTTATGCTGCGGTTTCCGGCGCGAAATATCGATTTCCGCGGTTATTGTGCGTGAAATACGGTATGTTGCATGATGCTTTTTTTCTTTCGCTTGAAAGAAAAACCTTCTGTGTTACAATAGTCACGTTATATTGAAAAAGTGAAAAGTACTAGAGGTAAAGTAGACAAGATGGAGAAGTACAAGAAGACCTGGCAGTTCCGCGGTAAGGAACTCACTGTTGAAAACGGTGAAATTGCCAAGCAGGCCGGCGGATCGGCGCTGATCCGCTACAACGACACGGTTGTTCTTTCAACCGCAACAGCATCACATGAAGCAAAGGATACGGATTTTTTCCCGCTGACTGTATTATTTAATGAAAAGCTGTATGCAGTCGGTGAAATCCCCGGCGGATTCTTAAAAAGAGAAGGCCGTCCCAGCGAACACGCAACATTAACAGCAAGATTAATCGACCGTCCCATCAGACCTCTGTTTGCGGAAGGATTCCGCAATGAGGTTCAGATCGTTAATACTGTATTCTCAGTAGATCCGGATGCTGACAGCGGAATGGCTGCCATGTTCGGTTCATCCCTCGCACTGTGCATTTCCGATATTCCGTTTAACGGACCGATTGCCGGTGTTATCGTAGGAAAGGTTGACGGAAACCTTGTGATCAATCCTTCCGTTGAGGAAACAGAAAGAGCAACACTGACACTTACCGTTGCCGGTACAAAAGATGCCATTAATATGGTTGAAGCCGGCGCAAAGGAAGTCAGCGAAGAGGAAATGCTTGAAGCACTTCAGTTCGGACATGATGCAATCAAGGAACTCTGCGCAATTCAGGAGGAGATTATTGCTGCATGTGCCAAGGAAAAGATGGAAGTTGTTCTTTATGAAATCAATCCGGCAATCAAGGCATACATTGATGAACATGCTAAGAAGGCCATTGAAGAGGCTGTTTCCATTAAGGGCAAGCTTGAACGCTACGGAAAGATTGACGAACTGACTGCCCAGATGGTGAAGGAAGTCAGCGAAAATCTTGAATGGGAAGATGAAAAGGCAAGAACCAAGGCTGAAAAGCAGGCACAGGAGTACTGTGTTGAAATCGAAGCCGGTGAAGTCAGAAGACTGATTTCCGAAGACAAGATCAGACCTGACGGAAGAGCGCTTGATGAACTCAGACCGCTGGATTCCCAGGTGGATTTACTGCCGAGAGCACACGGTTCCGCAATGTTTACAAGAGGCGAAACACAGGTTATGTCAATTACTACACTCGGCGCTATTGACGAGGTTCAGATTATTGACGACCTGACACCGATCAAGGAAAAGAGATTCATGCACCAGTACAATTTCCCGCCGTTCTCTGTCGGTGAAGTTGGAAGAATGGGTTCTCCGGGAAGAAGAGAAATCGGACACGGTGCTCTCGGTGAAAGAGCATTGAAGCAGGTTCTTCCTTCCAAAGAGGAATTCCCTTATACGATCCGTACCGTTGCCGAAGTTCTTGAATCCAACGGTTCAAGCTCACAGGCTTCAATCTGTGCGGGAACAATGTCACTGATGGCAGCCGGCGTTCCTATCAAGGCAATGGTTGCCGGTGTTGCGATGGGTCTGATTACTGTCGGCAATACATACTCAATCCTGACGGATATTCAGGGTATGGAAGACCATTACGGCGATATGGACTTCAAGGTGGCCGGTACAAGAAACGGCATCACTGCACTGCAGATGGATATCAAAGTTTCCGGCATCAGCCAGGAGATTCTCAGAGAGGCTCTTGCCCAGGCTCATAAAGGCCGCATGCAGATTCTCGACAATATGGAAACAGCAATCAGCCAGCCGCGTGATCATGTATCCAAGTGGGCTCCGAAGTTTGCTGTTCTGACGATTCCGACAGAAAAGATCAGAGATGTCATCGGAACCGGCGGAAAGACAATCAATCAGATTATTGAGGACTGTGATCAGGTCAAGATTTCCGTGGAAGAGGACGGTACAGTTGCGATCTATCATATGAATCAGGAAATGATTGACAAGGCAAAAGGCATTATCGAGGATATTGTCAGAGTGGCAAAAGTCGGTGATGTATATGAAGCGACAGTTACCGAAGTCCGTGACAGCTTTGCATTTGTCAACCTGTTTACGGGAACCGATGCGCTGCTTCATGTAAGCGAAGTTGCATGGGAGAGAACAGAGGATATTAAAAAGTCTCTCCGCACCGGTGACAAGATTAAGGTCAAGGTTATCAGTGTTGACGAAGCCGGAAAGGTAAAAGTCAGTGCAAGGGAATGCCAGGAAAAGCCTGAAGGTTATGTTGAACCGCAGAAAAAGAGCGGCAATCCTAAAAACAAGTCAAATTCCAGGAGTTTTTCCTCAGCTAAAAAGGAAGAATCCGGAAACGTAGAAAGACGCGTATTCAAGAAGAAGGAAGCTTAATGCTTCCTCTTCTTTTACCGGAGGTGTTCTCATGAGGATGAGAAAGAAAAAATGGGCACAGCCGTACATTGAGGAACACGGCGATTACATATATGAAAATCCCGTTGATCTGAAAGGCAAATGGAGACAGCTGCTGAAATGCGATACCCTCCATCTGGAAATCGGAATGGGCAAGGGAGATTATCTGATAGGCATGTCCGGGATGTATCCGGAAGAAGGCTGGATCGGTGTCGAAAAAGACAGCAGTGCGGCAGCCGTAGCTGCAAGAAAAATGATTGAAAGCGGGCTGGACAGGGAAAACAGCAGAATGATTGCCGGAGATGCGGAAAATCTGACGGACTGGTTTGCGCCCGGTGAAATCAACATGATCCATCTTAATTTCTCTGATCCGTGGCCTAAGAAGCGTGCGCACAAAAAGCGTCTTTCTTCAAAGCATTTCCTCGAAATATATGACTGTCTTCTTGCAGAAAACGGAACCGTACGCATGAAGACCGACAATACAGGACTGTTTGAAGACAGTGTTCTGTATTTTCTGAACAACGGCTTTACGCTGACGGAGTTTTCGGCTGATTACCGCAGAAGCGAGCATCCCGAAGATGCGGTGACTGAATATGAGGGAAAATTTATGGCCCTCGGGCAGCCGATTTACATGCTGAAGGCCATCCGCTGTTCAGATGTGATAAAATAAGTTCATGATCAGGAAATTATTATCTTTGCTGATGTCTGCAGTGCTGCTGGCAGGATGCTATGCAGCCGGTGCTGATATTCAGACAGAACTTGACATGCGGCTTGACAGAATTCTTGCCATGAAACCCCACAGACCGTTTTATAATCATACGTATTATTCCTATTACTGTGAGCCGTACATCGGAAGAATCGGCGTAGAGGAAACGTCCAACATCTTTTCGCTTGACGGCAATAAGTTTGTAATGAATCTAAAGGTTGATGATATTATCAACCGGCGTTATTACAGTGACAGCAGTCAGACAGCCTTCACTGAACTGAAAGGCGGCACCAGAGTGGCCTTCAGGCATGGAATATATACGGATTATGACGGGAACGAACATCAGTTTGATGCTGCTGTGTATTATCTTGACGGTGTTTACTTTACGGTAATGGAAACAGACTCAATGGAATTCTTTTCTTCGGGTAATTATCTGCAGTCTGTACAGGCAGCTGCCGAAATGATGAAGATTGCCGGAACTGTCAGAATTGCTGAAAATGACATTATCACTGCGTTTTCCAGCAGACAGACGATTGTGAACAACCGGAAGAAACTGGAACTGTTCCAGAATATCGCTCCGGAAAGCGGAATGATTCAGGAATTGTTTGAAAATGAGGAATATCTTAAATCAAACGGGGAAATATTCGGAGACAATTACAATGTGACCATGAATACTCCCGAACCTGAACCGGAGGAAACGATGGACGGGACAATTATCGGCGACGAATTCTTTGAGGGTGAATACAGTGAACTTGCTGAAGGGGAAGAAACAGCCGGAGACGCTGACGAAACCGCAGGGACTGAAGATTCACAAAAGAATTCTTAACAAGCAGGGTGTTTTATCATAAAATTACAGTTAAGACGAGAGAAAGGAAGTAAAGAGTATGCTGAAAAAATTACAGAACCTTCTGTTTGAAGACGAGGAAGGTATTGAAGAAGATATTGACGAGGAGGAAGAAGAAGTCGTCGTCCGTCCCGCCAAACGCAAACAGTCAAAAGAAGAAGCGGAGGAACCCGCAAGAAAAGAACCTGTATCAATGCAGAGAATTGATGTGACACAGGAATTCCCTGCAGCGAAGGATGATGCCAGGAAGGCTGCTGTAAATGAGACCGTTTTCCGCAAACCGGCTCCCGTTCAGCATGCAAATCCGCGTCCGATCGCTCCCGAGACGGTACAGCAGCCAGAAAAGCCCAGAAGTTCACTGGGACTCACAGTTGATGATGTTTCGGAAAGCAAACAGGCTAAACCTGCAGCCAAACCTGCGGCACCTGTCAAAAAGAAGCCGGTAAGTTCAAATGTATATGAGTTCAAACCGGTTATCAGCCCGATGTTCGGCGTTGATGAAAAGGATCTGGATGCGCTTCAGACAACTGCCAAGAGTGCAAAGCTGAAGATGGATGACAATACAACGGTATCTAAGATCATTTCTCCTATTTACGGTCTGAACAGAGAAGCAGAGCCGACGAGCATTCAGACCAGCGTTGAAAAGTCAAACGCAATGGAAAACATGAATTACAACAAAGCTGCCCGCAAAGCTGAGGAAAACATTCCTGATTTCTCTCTGGATGATATTCTGAGCGGTCATGATGAAGAATTTACAAGACAGGCAGCTGCTTCCGGAAATCTTCTGGATGATGTACAGGATATCGATGAAACTGTTGTGATCGATTCCAAAGGCCTTGCCGGAATCAAAAATATCAGAGGGGAATAATATGAACTATTACTTCATCGGTATCAAGGGAACAGGAATGGGCGCTTTGGCATGCATGCTGAAGGACCTTGGTCATGAAGTAAGCGGCAGTGATCTTCCCAAGCACTTTTTCACCGAAGATCCGCTGCATGACAGAAATATACCGATTTATAACTTCAATCCTGACAATATTCATGACGGCATGCACGTTATTATCGGAAATGCTTTTCTGGAGGATTTTCCTGAAGTAAAGGCTGCCAGAAGCAATCCCACATGCAGATGTCTCAGATATCATGAATTTGTCGGGGAATTTACCAGGAACTATCACACAATTGCGGCAAGCGGCTCACATGGCAAAACTACTACGACCGGAATGCTGGCAAGCATGTTCAGCGTCTTTGCCGAAACAGGCTGGCTGATCGGAGACGGAAGCGGTCATATTACCGGGGATACAAAGTACTTCTGCCTTGAAGCAGATGAATTCCGCAGGCATTTCCTGGAATACCATCCTGATTATGCAATCATCACAAACGTTGATATCGATCATGTCGACTATTTCAAAGATGAAGCTGATTACAGAAGTGCCTATGAGCAGTTCTCAAACAATGTCCGGAAGGGGATTGTGATCTGGGGTGAAGACAGCGAGGCAAGAAAACTGAAGCTGAATCCTGATGTTCCTCATTACTGGTACGGTGAAAGTGAAGACTGCGACATCCGGGCTGTAAACCTCAGGGAGACAACAGAGTCAATGTCTTATGACGTGATGTTTCGGGGAAAGATGTTCGGACATTTTGAACTTCCTTTCGTAGGACATCACCTGCTTCTGAATTCACTGGCATGCATCGGTGTCGGAATGCTTGAAGGAATGAAGCCCGGGGAAATTGAAGAAGGACTGTCGGCATTTAAAGGCACCAAACGCAGATTTGTGATCGAACATCACGGTGAAAATATTTACGTGGATGATTATGCACATCATCCCACGGAAGTCAGTGTAACGATTGACACTGCCCGCAAGAGGTTCCCGGACCGCAAGCTCGTAGCAGTGTTCAAACCACACCGTGCTTCCAGAGTGCTTTATTTTGCGGATGATTTCGCCGCAGCGCTCAGGAAAGCCGATAAAGTGTATCTGTGTGATTTCACAAGTATTGATGACAAGCAGGACGGCACGGATATTGACATCACATATCTTCAGAAGAGAATCGAAGGATCGGTGATCCTGAGTGAGGATGAAGAGGGCGCCCGGCTGCTTGCGAAGGAAAAGCCTGCGGTGTTCCTGTTTATGTCAAGCAAAGATATTTACTGGCTTGCTGAATTAGTTAAAAAAGATGAGAGCGATTAAAGCGCTCTCATTTTCATTGAAAAAATTTTCAGAGTGGTATAGAATTTCATTAGTAGAGGTGAAATTTTATGCTTGATTCATTATTGGTATCATTGAAGACTGTCTGCCAGCAGCTTCTTCCGATTTTTGGTGCTGCCGCATTGTTTTATCTTTGTATTGTTTTAAAACATGCTTCGAAGCTTGTTGATGCAATTACCGACACAGTTAAGGCACTGGATCCGACATTGAAGAAGGTTGATCTTTCAATGGAAAAAGTACAGGCGCCGCTTGATACAGTCGTAAGGCTCAGTCATACGATGGATAATGTACACGACAAGACGGTGGAATCCGTATCCAGAGCTGCAGCTGCAGCTAATGAAAACATCGAAAAGATCAAGGAAGCTGTCGCTGAAAGAGTCGGGGGAAACTCCGGGGAAGCCGAGGAGAAAACTGATGAGTGAAGAGAAAAAAGAATTTGAAGCAACTGACCAGATCAAGTCAATTGAAGATACTGTCGAGGATTTAAAGAAAAAGATCGAAGGTATCAGTGAAGAAAAAGAAAAAGCAGTCAGAGAAGAACTTGAAGAAGCGCAGGCGGATGCCGAAACCGTAAAAGAAGGCTTAAGTGAAATCGCTGATGATGCGAAGGAAGCTGTTGAAAGTTTTGCGGCGGATGTAAAGATCCTTGCTTCCGACGTTAAGGAAGCACTTACGGAAACAGCAGATGCGGCTGCGGAAGCTGTGCATGAAGCAGTCGAGAATGTAAAAGCCGCGGCTGAGAATTTTGATGAAAACGGGGAAGCTGTTGAATCAGAGGCAAAAGAGCCTGAAATTCCCGGATTTATAAGCAGCGCCGACGAGAAGCCTGCAGTACCGGCTGAACCGGCTGAGGAAGTTCTTGTAAAGGATGTTGAGGAAGCCGCTTCAAATGAACCGGATCAGTATGAGATTCCGGGGTTTATCAGTGATCCTGAAGATGAGGCTGAAGAAGCAGCCGCATCAGCCGGCATTGTTGAGGAAACAGTTGAAACAGTAAAGAAAAAGGCAGAGGAAATCAAGGCAAATCCCGAAGTGCAGAAAACTGTATCATATCTGAAGGATAATGCGACCAAAGCTGTCGGAGCAGCAAAAGACGGTCTGAACAAAATTGCTTCCAAGCCGGAAGTTCAGAAGACCCTGAATGCTGCAAATGAAAAAGCAAAGGAAATTACCGGAAAAACCGCTAAAGTCATCAATGATGCAGCATCGAGCGAGAAAGCTGCTGAAGTCAGGGAGACAGTCGGCAAAGCTGCTGCTGCCGTTGAGACGGCAGCGAAGAATGCGGCTGATAAGGCAAAGGAGTTTGCTGCACGGCCGGAAGTTCAAAGTGCTGTGAAAACAGCCGGAAATAAGGCTAAAAACCTTATTTCCAAGGGGAATGCGCTGTTAAGTAAGCTGTTTAAGAAAGAAAAGTAATTGGCAGGAGGTTTAAACAATGAAACGCGTAACCATATATGATGTTGCAAAGGAGGCAGGTGTTTCTCTTGCAACAGTATCAAGAGTTATCAACGGGTCAAATGTTGTTAAAGAACCTACCAAGGAAAGAGTACAGACTGCCATTGAGAAACTCGGCTACAAGCCCAATGCAATTGCACAGGGACTTGCACTTCAGAAAACAACCACGATCGGGCTGGTTGTTCCCGAAGCCAGTTTCACTTATACCGGACAGATCATCAATGGTCTGATAGATGTTGCAAAGATTTACAACTACAATATCATGCTGCATACAATTACTGCGGGCATTACGGAAATCGGCGACATTATTGAGGATATTATTAAGTCAAGAGTCGACGGTGTGGTTATTTACAATGACAAGCTGCAGCTTTCCGATATGGAGGAACTGGGCAAATACAATATTCCGATTGTTCTGATCGGGGACCGTGTCGAAGCAGATAATGTATGCTGTGTATATGTTGATATCGAAAAGGCGATTTATGAACTGACAATGAAGTATCTTGAGGAAGGCAAGGACAATATTGCCATTCTTGAGGACAGGAAGAATCATCACTATACGGAAATGATGGTAAAAGGTGCGAAGGCTGCATTTGCCAAAAACGGGAAAGAATTCAACGGTTTTGTCAAAATACCGTCTGAGCGCAGAACCAGCTACTCATTCCTGAGCGGATGGATGAAGGATCATAAATATGATGTCATGATCGGCAACCGTGATTCCCAGACAATGGCAATCATCAATGCCTCCAGGGAAAACGGTCTGCGTGTTCCCGAAGATATGGAAGTTGTATGTGTTATTGATACTAAATACAACTCCATGATGAGGCCGCAGATCTCAAGTTTCTCCATTCCTTCCTATGATCTGGGTGCAGTGTCAATGCGTGTTATGACAAAAATGCTTCAGAATACGGAAGAGTTTGATAAGGTTATTGAACTGAGTTATCTGTTTACACCGCGTCAGACAACCAAGGATTGACATTCTGTTTCAGAATGCTATGATTTACTCGCTGTGACCGAAACAAGTAGGGAAAACGGTTCTTCGCAAAAGAGACGCTCCGGCCGGTGAAAGGAGACGAAGTAATTTTCCTGAATACATTCGTGAGCTTTCTGTCTCAAAAGGCAGAACGTATCTATCTGCGTTAAAGATATCGAGGTGCACGGATTATCCGTGAACTAAGGTGGTACCGCGCTTAAAGCGTCCTTAGAATGAGGGCGCTTTTTAAGTGCCCGGAAAGGGAAGAATATGAAATTTATTGATGAATTGAGATGGAGAGGTCTTGTCAAGGACTGCACGGATGTTGAGGGTCTGGAAAAAAGAGTGGATGAACCGATGACAGTTTACTGCGGCTTTGATCCGACGGCAGACTCTCTGCATGTAGGACATCTTCAGCAGATTATCCTTCTGCGCAGATGGCAGATGAACGGTCATACACCGATTGCATTATGCGGCGGCTTCACCGGCATGATCGGTGATCCGCGTCCCACAACGGAGCGCAAGCTTCTTACACATGAGGAAGTGCTGCACAATGCGGAATGCATTAAAAGCCAGCTGGCAAAATTCCTTTCTTTTGACGGCAGCAATGCCGCTATTATGGAGAACAACAACAACTGGCTCGGATCAATGACGCTTCTTGATTTTCTGAGGGATTACGGAAAACTGTTCAATGTTGCCTACATGCTTCAGAAAGACACAATCAAGAGAAGACTTGATTCCGGTATTTCATATACAGAATTCAGCTATACAATCCTTCAGGCAATTGACTTCCTGAAGCTGTATCAGAACAGAAACTGCCAGGCACAGATCGGCGGAAGCGACCAGTGGGGCAATCTGACGACCGGAACGGAACTGATCAGAAAAGTCTGCGGTGAAGAGGCACAGGTCTTCGGAATTACATCACCGCTGATTACGAAGAGCGACGGATCAAAATTCGGAAAGAGCGAGGGCAAAAATATCTGGCTTGATCCGAAGCGCACCAGCGCCTATGAGTTCTATCAGTTCTGGCTGAATACACCTGATGCGGATATTATTGATTACCTGAAGCGTCTGTCATTAAGAACTCCCGAAGAAATCATGGCGCTTGAGGAAAGCTTCAAAACCGCTCCTGAAAAGAGAGAGGCCCAGAAAGCACTGGCTGCCGAACTGACAGGCCTTGTCCATGGTGAGGAAGGTCTTGCAAAAGCACTGAAAATCACGGAAACGCTGTTCAGCGGCAATATCATGGACCTTTCTGCAGATGAAATCAGGGAAGGTCTTGCAGATGCGGCTAAATGCGAAGTTGACGACGGCATTCTGCTGATCGACGGCCTTGTTGCCGCCGGAGTTTCAAAATCCAAGCGTGATGCAAGGCAGCTGATTCAGCAGGGAAGCATCCAGGTAAACGGGAAAAAGACAACGGATCTGGCTGCGGCGCTGAACAGAAGCGATGCGGTTGACAACAGTTTCTCAATTCTTAAAAAAGGTAAAAAGAACTACTATATCTTTACATTCAGAGACTGAAAGAGGCGGTGATGCACCGCTTCTTTTAATGTATTCATTTATGTAGTATGTTATAATTCCGATGAGGTATTTTAATGCGCAGATTTTTATTGATATGCATCATGACGGCAGTGATGCTGACAGGGTGCAGTAAAAAACTGGAAACAGAAAATGCGGAAACAACCGCATATGAAGGATACTATACAACTATAGACGGAACTGCGAGATTTCAGGATTCTTCTCTTTATTATACTGTCAGCGGATCCATGGCCCGCATGAAGGACGGGACATACCGTTATTATGTGTTTATCGACAATGCCCAGATCGCAATGTATGACATTGCCGTTATGATCGTGGAGGATGATATCCCGTATTCAAACAGCAAAAAGATGATGCCGAATATCGGCGTGCTGGATGAGACTAAATTTTCGATGATCCCCAACCAGTCATATCCTGAAGGAGGATTCGTCAAGGGCATTGCACTATCGGGTGAGAGTGAGAAACCTTCGGTAAAGCTTGAAATGCTTGTCGAATGGAAAGATAAGACCAAGGAAAAGACCAACCGTGAATTTCTGGCTTTTAATCTGACACCGGACGGCTTTGATACAAGCAAATCCGTCAGGGAGGCAGCTGAATGACAAATGAGGCGAAAAGAAGAGTCAGGCAGTCTTTTATCGTCGGGTCTCTGACTTCCTCAGCCGGTGTTTTCCTGTCCAAGGCCATCGGACTGTTTTATGTTGTTCCTTTTACAGCCATCGCAACAGAAGACAATATGGTTTTCTATAACGATGCCTATACTTATTACAATGTCCTGCTTCAGATTTGTTCGGCAGGACTTCCTTTTGCGATTGCATCCATCATTGCAAAATATGCAGGCCGTGATGATTACAAAACAGTGCTTCTGGTCAGAAAGCTTTCGACATTCCTGCTTTCTGCAGCCGGACTGGTGATGGCACTTGTATTTGCGCTGGTTTCGGTTCCGCTGTCAAGATCAGCACTGGGGCCGGAAGCGACGGCACTTGATATCACCAGGATGTCGGTCACTTTCCGGATTCTGTCCCTGGCACTTTTCTTTGTGCCTCTGCTGTATTCCTACCGCAGTTTTTATCAGGGATTCAAAGATCTGAAGGCATATGCTGATTCGCAGGTCATAGAGCAGTTTGCAAGAGTGGCGGCTCTGTTGGGAATGGGTTCGCTCGCTGTATATGCATTGAAGCTTGACAGGATATGGTCTATTTATATGGCAGTTCTGGCTACAAGCATCGGCGCATTGACAGCACTGGCTTATTACGTTCATTATGACAGGCGACATATCGGTCCCATCAGACGTGCCGCACGTGCGCAGAAGAGCGCACCGATGAAAGGCGGGGATATTCTGAAAGAACTGCTTGCTTTCGGAATACCTTATCTGATTGTTGCTTTTTTCGGAAATTCCCAGGCTCTGATCAATACGCAGTATTTTATGCCGGTGACGACAGGGCTCGGTCTGGATTATGAAAAGGCAAAGATCATCAAATCCATTATCAATCTGCAGTGTGACAAACTGACTTCAATTCCGCAGGTGCTCGGCATCGGTTTTTCTGCCGGTATTGTTCCGTATATGACCGTGGCGCTTGATAAAAGGGATATGAATGAACTGCATAAATATATCCGTGAGTGTCTTGATACGGTTCTTTACATCGGGATTCCTGTCTGCTTCTGCATGCTGGTTCTGGCCAGACCGATATATTACATTATGTACGGCGGCAGATATCTCGATCTCGGTGAAGAATGCCTGATGTATTCGTCAATGCTTGGATTATGTACGACGATTACACCGATATGCTCAAGCATGATGATGACGCTTCACCTGCGGAAAGAGAGCATTTTCTATCTCGGTGTCGGGTTTGCAGTGAAATGCATTACTTTCTATCCTCTGATCAGATATACCGGATATACCGGATCAATCACTTCATCGATTCTCTGTTCGGCAACTATTATTTATCTGTGTCTTGCCAAGATCAAAAACAAATTTGATGTGGAATATGCGGCAACGGGAAAAAGAATGCTCAAGATGATTCTGTGCTGCATCTGCATGAACGGAATTTTCGCCATTTTCAGACTGCTCGGATTCGGATTCAGCGAAACCAGCAGAACGACAGCTCTGCTTCAGCTTGCTGCATACGGTCTTGCCGGAATGATTGTGTATTTCTACACAACTTCGCTGATGAAAATTCCGCAGGCAATCTTCCATATGTCATTCAGTGAAGGAATCAGGAAAATTCTGGGAAAAGGAAGAAGGGCATAATGAGGATAGACAAATATCTCGCCGATGCCGGAATCGGAACCAGAAGCGAACTGAAGAAGGCAGTGAGAAGCGGACGCGTCTCGGTTAACGGAAAAATCATCAAAGACTCTGCCATGCATATCGACGAAAACGCCGATACGGTCTGTTTTGATGATGTTCCGGTTGTATGGAGAAGATATGCGTATTACATGCTGAACAAGCCGCAGGGATATATCAGCTCGACAAATGACAGCGGTATGACCGTCCTGGACCTGATTTATGAAAATGACAGGGATCTGTTTCCGTGCGGAAGACTGGACAAAGATACGGAGGGACTTCTTCTGATTACAAATGACGGACCTCTGGCACATCAGCTTCTGTCACCCCGGCATCATGTCGACAAAGAATATTATGTTAAACTGTCACGTGATCTTGCCGATGAAGCCGTAAAAGAGATTGAGGAAGGCATTGTCATTGACGGCGGTGAAAAATGCATGCCTGCTGAAGTAAAGCGGATCAGCAGTGATGAATGTATGCTTGTTATACATCAGGGAAAGTTCCATCAGGTGAAAAGAATGATTGCAGCTGTGGGAAATGAAGTAATCTATCTGAAGCGGATCAGAATGAAAAACCTGGTGCTTGATGAAAAACTTGCACCAGGTGAATACAGAGCTCTGAGCCAACAGGAGATTTCCGGACTTAAAGAACAGGATAATCTGTGACTGTGACGGGCGGAAGAACGCCTGTATCAGCATAATGACGGATCATGCGTATAACTTCCGAAGTAAGTGAATTAGGTGTTGATGAGCCGCTGGTAACAGCGAGTCTGTCAGCGCCTTTTATCATGTATTCCCTGAGGTCCTGCGGACTTTCGACAAGGTATGCGGATCTGATTCCGGAGCGCAGCCCGATCTCAAGAAGCTGATTGCTGTTGTTGGAATGAGGATCACCGACAACGATAAGCGTGTCAACATCTCTGAGATTCATTACGGCTTTCTGACGCACCGTGGTAGCATTGCAGATTTCCGGCATCACCTGTGCATCGGGGTATTTTCTGCAGCATTCTTTTACAAGAGCTTCGGTATCAAGCAGGGAAAGTGTTGTCTGATTTGTAATCAGTATGTTATTCATCGGTCCGAGCTGTTCGATATCGCTGAGTCCAGATACAAGATGCACATGTTCGGAAAGGGAACAGACACCCTCAGCTTCCGGATGATTTCGTTTTCCGATATAAATCACTTCGCCGTTATGATTGATATGACGGCGGACGATTTCGTGTGTTTTCATTACATCAGGGCATGTAGCGTCGACTATGATCAGTCCTTTTGCCTTTGCTTTTTCCACAACGCTGTCAGAAACGCCGTGAGCCGTAAATATTACCACGCCTTCATCTATTTCATCCAGCAGTTCCAGCCGGCTCAGTTTTTTGTTTTCCAGGCAGATGATTCCGCGTCTGCGGCATTCCTCGACGACGAAATGATTATGAACAATCATACCAAGCATATATATTTTCTGATCGGGATACAGCTCGGTTGTTCTGCGCGCAATCTTAATTGCTCTGACAACACCCTGGCAGTATCCTCTCGGCACGACACTGATAACCTCCATCTGCTTCTCCTTTCCAATCATTAAAAAAATCTGTATAATTTGTTTGCTTTCAGGAAAAGTATAGGTAATTTATGAAAAAATTTGAAGATTTTAATTTAAGTGAAAAGACAATGCAGTTCATTGCATTAAACAATTTTAAAACCCCGACACCCGTGCAGGAGGATGTGATTCCGGCTGTACTGAGAGGAAGGGACGTTATCGGCATTTCCCGTACCGGAACAGGAAAGAGCCATGCTTTTCTGATTCCAATCATGGAAAAAACGGACAGTTTTCTGGATTATCCGCAGGCTGTAATAACTGCTCCGACAAGAGAGCTTGCGGTGCAGATTTACGAGAAGGCCAAAATCATGGCCCAGGCTGATCCGGCACTTCGGATCCGGCTGTATGTCGGCGGCAAAGACCGTGAAAAGGATATCAAGCAGCTTGAAAAGCAGCAGCCGCATATTATCATCGGTACACCCGGAAGAATCAGGGATATGTTCCTTGACGGAGGGTCGCTCCGCATTGACCTTGCTTCAATTCTGGTTGTTGATGAGGCTGATATGACTATGGAATACGGCTTCCTGGACGATGTCGATCAGGTTGCCGGAAGAATGCGTGAAGACCTGCAGATGCTTGCTTTTTCGGCTACCATGACGGATCAGCTGAAGCCGTTCTTTAAGAAATACATGCAGAATCCCGAGATGTTTGAAATCGGTGAAAGAGTCAGATTCAATCCGGATATCAGACATGTACTTGTTCCGTGCTATCACCACACATACACTGAAGTAATTAAAAGCATTCTGCCCGGATTCCAGCCTTATGTCTGTCTGATTTTCTGCAATACAAGGGAAACAGCCGCTGAAATTGCCGAAGATCTCAGAAGTGAACATCTTGCCGTAACAGAGCTTCACGGCGATCTGGAAAGCAGAAAAAGAAAGCAGGCAATGAAGGAAATCTCGCTTGCTTCGAAAACATATGTTGTCGCGACGGATCTTGCCGCAAGAGGAATCGATCTTGAAACGGTAACTCATGTTATTTCCTGCGGATTCCCGTCGGATCTGGAATACTACGTACACCGTGCCGGAAGAACCGGAAGGGCCGGAAGCACCGGAACCTGCTATGCACTTTACAAAGAAGAGGATGATGCTGCGGTCCGTACCCTGATGAAGCGCGGCATTAAGTTTGAGCATGCCAGATGCAGAGGCGGAAAATGGCAGCAGCTCCGTCCCTACGGTCAGCGTCCTCCGAAGAAGGATGATGAAATCGAAAAGCAGATTTCAATGATGATGACCAAAAAGAAAACAAAGGTCAAGCCCGGCTATAAGAAGAAAAGGGCGGCTGAAATCGAAAAGCTGCACAGGCAGAAGAAGCGCGATTATATCCGTTCAAAAATCAGAGAAGAAAAAGCTGCACGCTACAAAGCAAAAGCCAGGGAAGAAAGAAACGGCGGAAACGGGAAATGATTCTCGGCTGCCATGTCAGAATGACTGCACCTGACTTTGTGGAGGGGAGTGTTCGGGAGGCACTGAGCTACGGCGCCGATGCCATGATGTTATATACAGGGGCTCCTCAGAATACCGTCCGCCGTCCGACTGCGCAGCTTCATATTGCCGGAGCCCGTGAGCTGATGCGCGAAAACCATATTCCTTCCGGGAATCTGATAGTGCATGCACCGTATCTGATTAATCCTGCCAATTCCGTAAAGCCGGAGGTTGCCGAACTTGCCGTACAGTTTCTGAACAGTGAAGCACAGCGCACACATGAGATCGGCGCCAAATACCTGATTCTTCATCCCGGGTCATATACGACGTCCGATGAAAAGACCGGAATCAGAACGGTTATCAGTCAGCTGAATAAGCTGGATGATCTGCCTGTTGATCTTGTGATCTGCCTGGAGACAATGGCCGGAAAGGGAAGCGAACTCGGAACTTCTTTCGAACAGCTGGAGGAAATACTGAGCGGTCTGCGAAGTACGGAAAACTACGGTATCTGTCTTGATACATGCCATATTCATGATGCAGGCTATGATGTCAGAGATTTCGACAGCGTCCTTGATGAATTTGACCGTATTATCGGTCTCAGGCATCTTCATGTGATTCATCTGAATGATTCCAGAAACCCGATCGGTTCACACAAGGACAGGCACGCAAATATCGGAGAAGGATCAATCGGCTTTGATGCACTTTACCGTATTGCCTCAAACCGGCGGACAGAATCGGTACCTAAAATACTGGAAACACCGTATATCGGAGGCAAACCTCCCTACGCAGCGGAGATAGAAATGCTCCGGAAAGGCGAATACGATCCGGAAAAACTGAATTCACTCAGAAATGCGCTGTAACAGGCGCATTTAAAAAAGGAACCGAAGTCCAACGTCATTAAGTTAAAAAAAAGGTTTACAGAAGAAATTGACAGTATTCTGTAAGCCTTTTTTCAGGATAAAATGAGCGAGCATTACTGTTCGTAAGTATGAGTGTATGCATCATCAGTTCAGCACAACCTTAACTTAATGACGTTGAACCGAAGTTCCTTTTTTACTGCTGCTTTTCCTTTACAACTGCAAGAATTTCTTTTTTCAGCTCCGCGGCAAGATCTTTCTGAGGTACGGTTCTGATCAGTTTTCCTTTGCGGAAGAGGATTCCCGAATCTTTGCTGCCGGCAATACCTACATCAGCTCTTGAGGCTTCCTGCATGCCGTTTACCGGACATCCCATGACAGCAACGGAAATATCCGAATGTACCGTAAGCAGGAACTCTTCCATCTCTTTTACGATCGGCACCATATCGTACTGAATTCTGCCGCAGGTGGGGCAGGCTATCAGATCAGGCTGATTTTCAATCAGATCAAAGCATTTAAGAAGCTGTCTGGCAATAATCATCTCCTGTTTCGGATCTCCGGAAACAGAAACTCTGATCGTATCACCGATTCCCTGATGGAGAAGAGTTCCGAGGGCTGCCGAAGACTTAACGGCACTTTCAGTAAATCCGCCTGCTTCAGTAACGCCAAGATGCAGAGGGTAGGGATAATGTTCGGCAGCTGCCTCATAAGCATCGATTGTCAGAGCTGCACTGCTTGACTTAAATGAAAGACAGATATCGTGAAAGTCCAGTTCCTCAAGGATCCGTACATGTCTGTCAGCACTGGCAATCATAGCCTCTGCACATGGTTTGCCGTATTCTTCCAAAAACTGCTTTTCAAGTGATCCGCTGTTGATTCCGATTCTGATCGGAACGTGTTTCTTTTTGCAGGTTTTAACTACTGCCTCAGTCTTTTCCCTGGAACCTATGTTTCCCGGATTGATGCGGATTGCATCAACATTGCTTTCGAGTGATTTGAGTGCCAGCAGATAATTGAAGTGAATATCTGCGACTAGCGGTACAGCTGTCTTTTTCTTGATTTCTGCAATTGCTTCAGCATCTGCTTCATCGAGAACTGCCAGTCTTACAATTTCACATCCTGCTTCATGAAGTTCTTCGATCTGTCTGACAGATGCGTCAACATTTTTTGCGGGAACATTGGTCATTGACTGCAGTACGCATTTATTAGCTCCGCCGATTCTTACGTTTCCTACATAGATCGGACGTGTTTCAAAACGTTTCATATTATGCCTCCGTATAAAGATTATGGCACGGTTTCAACGGAACGGCAAAATTTCTTTCCATTTCTAAAATGTTTATGATATACTCTCTATGGTAATTTGGTCAGGAGGGATTCGCATGGCTAGAGACAATATCACCTTCAAGTGCAGTGTATGCGGTGAAGAAAACTATATCGGCACCCGTAACAAGCGCAAGCACACCGAGAAGATGGAAATTAAAAAGTACTGCC
>JAILGV010000009.1 GCA_024696355.1 Solobacterium sp. | reverse complement strand
TAAGAAAGTGCAGGATACGGATTATTCACAAGCACATATGCGCACATTGCTGTATCGCCGGAACTGTTTCCGAACGCAAGCACCGGCTTCTGACCGATCTCACGGACAATGGCATCCACCTTGCACATTTTTGCATTTTCGCCGTAATAGCTTCCGTCGAACACAACATCATCGGTCAGCTGAAACGTGTAATCTCCGTCCTCAGTATCCCCCTGTCCCGTGGCAGTGTAGCCATACTCTGTCCCGATCACATACTGAGGCTGAATGCCGATTGTATCCCTGACTATCGCCCGGACAATGTTGCGTTCTGTCGCAGTGACGATATAAATTGTGAAGTCATAGGTCTTCAGAAGATTTACAACCTCTGTCATCGGCCTGTAGAACGCATCTCCGCGCTTCAGACCGGTAAAGCCTTCCGCATCGGAGTCCATAAAGGATTTTACGTAATCCTCCAGTTCAGAGGGAGACAGACCGGCATAGGCTTCTGCGGCTGCAGCAGCCTGACGTGTACTTATGCCGGAAGGTTTTTCCTGCCATTTTGTATCAATAATTTCCCGGGCAACTGCACGGATTTCATCACTCGGCGTATAGTCCGGATTATTCAGTGCGTAGTCCACAAATACCATGTATTCAAAACACCGCGGATATGTCTCGCACATCAGCGTACCATCCAGATCAAACACGGCTATACGATCTTCCGCCGGGATATAACTCTCACTGCCTTCGTCGGAGATGGCTGCCAGATAATCCGTCAGATCTTTTATGGCC
Source organism: Solobacterium sp. (assembly GCA_024696355.1). Classification (GTDB taxonomy): domain Bacteria; phylum Bacillota_I; class Bacilli_A; order Erysipelotrichales; family Erysipelotrichaceae; genus Bulleidia. The sequence goes on along the minus strand of JAILGV010000009.1, from coordinate 3,700 downwards.
GGTGCGTTGTCTGTCCATGAACTTAACAGATTTTCGCCCGTGCCGGAAGATTCATCCCCCGCAGAATCCTGCCTGTTTTGACCGGCAGCGTAAATAATCATTATCACAATCAGTATCACCGCCAGAACAGAGGCAATCCGTATATAGATTGTTTTAATCGTCTTCATTGGTTAATCCTCTTCATCAAAATATATTTTGCCTTTCGCGGTTTCCTTTCGGGCAGTTCCGCATACATTCCTTCCAGTAATTCTGCAATCAGATCCGTGTCCTCAAATCTGTCAAATACGTGCATCAGCGTCTTTGAACCTTCGTAAGGATACCGCAGTTCTGAATCGGCAAGAAGTCTGTCCGATGTCGGCGTTCTCTTTAAAAACAGTTCCCTGCCTCCGATATCACCTATCAGTTTGCCGTCAAGGTACACAAGATATCCGCCCATCATGGACTTTATGACAATATCACCGGCTGCGGAAAAACACTCACGTACGTATTCATTAAATTCATTCACTGTCATTAACTCCGCAGCTCCCGGTTTGTCTCTCATTTCTTTCCTGCGTATTCTTCAGATGATTGTAATACAGTGTTACGCACAGTGCTGTGACACCCGCCGTCAGCCCGTTCCACACAAACATCATATGACCGCTTTCTGCCCAGTCGTAAAGATAAGAAAGCGGCGGAACTTCACCCAGCACTGTCATCAGCGCTGCGGCTGTAACTGCAGCAGAAACAGCACCTGATATTTTCATGACTTTTCTGTTTTTCATGTCATAGCTCTTCCTGTCAACATTATACAAAAACAGGACCGGTTCAGTCCTGTCTGCTGTCAGCATCTGAGCCGGAGGCAGTCCGGTTCTTTCTTCACTCGGCTGTTTTAATCATTGAAAGCATATCCAGATAGAAGTTCCGGATATCATGTTTATGCAGCAGCCCGCCCTGCAGTGACATATGGTCTCCTTTATATACAGGATATACATTCCATATGCCGGGCTTCAGATTATCAGGATCCAGTCTTCTGCCCGGTGCCCTGAAAGGCAGAAGTTCAGAAACGGTACTGACCCTTCCGTCATTTTCGTTCCATTCATGATCTATCTTTGTTCCGCCTTTTGTCATACCGGTATACTGTCCGATCTGATATGAACGCATGACAAAGAAAGGCTCCATGCCCCTTTCAGGGATATATCTGTCACCGCTCTTTTTAGTACAGCTGCACGGAACAGAATAATAATATACATCCGGCAGAGCAGTCATCCTCCCGTTCAGGACAAGTGCCCGATCGATCTGCATATCATAATCCCCGCTGTCCCTGATATCCCTGCCATCCGTCTCTGTCTGAAGGCTGTCTGACATTCTTTTGCCGAAATACCTGCTCCACCAGGGAACTTTCACAGATTTCAGATCAAAATCAGGATCGGCAAGCATATCAAAAGCAGAATTGCCGTTTAATGCGCATGCGACTGCAGCGACCGAATGAATCCTGTGCTCCATACCTCCCAGAAACAACGGGGAGATATCACCGTCTTTTGCGGCAGCCCTTTCTTCTTCATCGCCGTGAGCCATCAGTTCCGCAAACATTCTCGCCGTTGTGCCGCCGAAGGAATGCCCGATCAGAACCAGTTTTGTATCATCTGTCAGGTCCGGAATCAGAGAACATCCCGTATAATCCCTGCCGAATCTGTCATGACCGTAAGTTTTGCTGTGACTGCTTCCGTAGTCAACTTTCTTTCCCCAGAGCTGCGCATACAGCTCACAGGCACGGTCCCATGCACTTCCGAACGGTGAAACAGACGCCGCATAACTGTCAAATCCCTTTTAGTTCAGAAAACCGATCAGATCACCGCCGCGCATTCCCCAATAAGGCATTTTCTCATATCTCTTGTCATAGCTTCCCCAGCCTGCCGTTCCGTGAATAAATACATATTTCAGTTTCATGTCCTCTCCTCCGAAAATATCAGTTTCATACTATAGATGTGCGGATAACAGTTGATTATCTGTACTTGCGGGCAATAAGAAAAATTGATGGTCTGCAGTAATTCTGATATTTGTCCGGAAAGGTATCAGCAGGTTTATCGGTATGATCATAGCACAAAGACGGCAGAAGAACCGTGCCTGTCATCCGAAATAAGAGAAATTCCGTTTCATATCCGCCACTGATTCAGGATTGTCCTGCTCTTCAGTTCAAGTCCGGTTTTTTTGCATCACTTCAGATCAGGATGTTCCGGAAACCATCCCATATTGAACCTGACCTCTCTGCGTTCGATATCTCTGTTTGTATAACAGCAGCTGTCGAAGCCTGTCAGCGTAAAACCTTCATGCAGATAGAAATCCACCGCATTCACATTGGAGGACTGCGTTTCCAGCATCAGGACACGGTAGTTATTCTGAACAGTGACTGCTTTTGCCAGGTCAATCAGTTTTCCTCCGTAACCCAGGCCCCTGATTTCCTCACCGACAAACAGTTCCGTGATCATCAGCCTGTTGGACCATTCCTCCGGGCACAGCTCGATTGCGGCAAGAAGCTTTCCGTCTTCGATAATTCCGAAAGCGGAAGCATTTTCCCACCAGTCTTCATAAAGTCTGTCAGGATACTTCCCGTCCTCCGGAAGATGGGTAAACGGTGCTTCAAACCGTTTCTTACAGATGGGAATGCTGAAGCCATCCTCTGTTTTTTCGATACAGATATCGTAGTAATAATCAGAAGTATAGGAAACCGGCAGAAGCGTGCCCTTCCATGTTTCCCTGCAGAGTTCCTGAATTACATATTCCTTCATACATATCCTCGCTGACGCTGTCTGTCAGTCTGACAGTTCCTCATCCATTTTGATCAGAAATTCTTTGAAGCTTCCTGAAACCGTACTGAATGTATCCTCGTCCGTATTGCAGCTGTCTATCTGGCAGTAGATCTTCCTGTACGGATTATATGCCCAGAGCATATCATCAATACCCCCTATGACGACGTATCCCGGCCAGCTGCCTGAAACACCGTACTGCTCATTGATTTCCTTCAGTTCTTCCAGCCTGTAAAAACGGCCGTAATTGTTTTCTCCCAGCGGTCCTTCACCGCCGTTATGTTCATTCATGAAACTGAGATAATCATCAGGAAGAGCCAGGCCGTTCACTTCCCGGATCAGCATATCCGGCTTTCCGTTAAAATCGAACTCCCTGAACATTTCCTTCATTTCCATGCCTGACGTCATCCTGTCCGTGATCTCCCTGTATTCATCATCAGTGAGAATCTTCACCCATGGCCCTGCCATATGTATTTCTTCAAACCCGGCGTCATCAGCAGCCTTCCCGTCCGGCGCGCCGATGCAGTAAAGAGCCGGTCTGTTTTCTCCTTTAACCCGGAATGTGCCTGCTCTGCATAATATGCCTTTATATACTAACGTATCCATTTGCCGCCCTCCGTTCAGCGGATATCTTCATTTCCTGCCACAATAAAGCCCCAGGATGCCAGATGTTTAAATAATGCTTTATATTTGCTTCCTCTAATGCCGGTGCCGTTAACAAAGATTACCGCAGGATATTTCCTGTCTGAAGATTCCAATTCCCCTGGATAATAAATCTCATAATCCTTTTCATTGAATTGACTCCGTCTCCGTCCGCAGTATTCAGCTGTTTAATCCTGTGTCCGATCACTTAAATAAATGTTACACCCTTTCTGCAGCGCCACACAGATCACAGGAACAAAAGCAGCGGTAAATGT
>JAILGV010000004.1 GCA_024696355.1 Solobacterium sp. | reverse complement strand
ATTTTCTTCACATAAAATCTTTTCTATTAATTCCATTTCGCTGCTCCTCTTTCTATTTGTAAATTATTCAGAATCATCCCAATTCCTTTCGCCGTCAGAGATTACGATTCTCCGCCTGCAGGCTATCCTCTTATTCGGACTGTCTGAATCTTGCGCATAGTGATTTGCACTATACAAACATTAGGTTCTTTGGTATTTAAGGCACAATACCTACTACGACCTCAGCTGACTTCTCATCATTCGTTGTTACTACGCTTTCCACTGCGTGACGTTCTTCACCTCGTTTCCTGCGATGATGAGACCTCCCGGGGTAAGACACATCTCTTTCCTGTCATCTATCTGCCTTATTTACCTGTCACATCCAGTAACTATTCGGACTTTACGTTGTTCGGCACGCTTATCCGTGTGACCGGCCTCAGTTGAGGTTCGCTACCCTCAGACCGACAGTTTGCCTCCTTCTTCCTTCAGATTCCGCCTCACGATGGACACCCTTGAACTTGGCTAAACCTTAGGGGTTACCGCCCTTGGCTGGAGGTACCTTTCAACCTCCGAGATATGTGCCATGCCCGGCACACACAAAAGGGACAGCATCATACACCCGCGTGTATGTGCAGTCCCTTTTTGTGATTTCAGATATGCACCTCTTTCCGGCTGTCAGCGCCTCTTTCTTCCCAGCAGTGCGAGTACGAGCTTAATCAGCAGGAACACCGCCAGACCGAACAGAAGCAGGCAGACCGCAGCTGCGCCGAGCACCATCCAGACGATCCAGTTGTTTTTATGATGTCTGGAGCTTTCCCTGCAGAGCGAGAATGTCAGTTCTCCTTCCGGCAGGGTTTCCGATGAATATGCGTATCCTGTATCTGTCTTTTCAAACTTCTTGTTTTCAAACAGATACATGTCCGTGATCACCCTGACATCAAGATTGCGGAATGATGCCCATGTTCCGGCCGGTGAAAGCAGATATGTAAACGTAAATACCGGCGGTTCATAGTTTTCGTCAATGGAAGGATACAGCGGTGCCGTAACTGTATTGATCACCGTCTGTCCTGCCTTTACTTCCATGTCATATTCGAACCAGCGAAGCAGTTCACTGCTGTAGAATTCCCTTCCGGCGTAATACTCCGTAATAATCCTGCCGCCTGAGTTTCTGTTCAGATATGAAATGACTGCATTGTACCGGTCAACTGCGCTCACACCCGACTGACTGTCGTATCCGTCAAGCACGAGTTCCTCCAGCGTCATGGATTCCTTTTCCTTAAGTTCAGCTTCTGCGCTGACCTGTTTTTCCAAAGATCCGTTTTCATAGAATCTGATCTCCGGCAGTTCACTGTACGGTTCACCTATGACATACAGAAGTATTTCGCTTCCTTTCTCACACTGCTGAATCAGATAATCCGTGCCGCCTGTTCCGCCGCCGTTTCCCTCCTGCAGAAAACATTTTCTGTTTCCGTCTGCGATGAATACGGCCGCACATACCGAATCATAGGCACTGTCTGTACCGGTTACACTGATTACATATTTTGTGACAGGAAGATCCGGTCTGTAGAAAGCGTCCTCAATATATTCATCCTTCAGCACCTCGAGACTCTTCCGGATATCAAAATCCCCGGTATTCAGCGTAACGCGGAGTCTGGCTTCCGTCTTCTGGCCGTCAATCAGAACATTGTAGCGGGAAAGATCTGAATCAAGACTGCCGGTATTGATATGATGCGGAATTGTACCGAACGGAAACACAAGGTTGGCTGTGACATCTTCCGGCCCCGGATTGTAAAACGTATATTCTGCGGTGACATCTGCGTCATACCCGGTTCCGTCCACGGCAGAGGAAATATCCGGCAGACTTCTGATTTCAAATACCAGCGATTCATGTTCAACGGTCAGAGGGCAGTCTTCATTTCTGCTTGAAACATCTGCCGAATCTGTTCCCTCCCAGAACCGCAGCCCGCTGTTGGCATGCACGGAAACAGTCATGGCAGCCGCCATAATGACAGCTCCTGCCGCATTCAGTATGCGCTTCATGATAATTACTCCTTTGTTATCATTATACAGATGTCATGCATGTCTGTCCCGCAGTCAGAAAAGAACCGCTTCTGCTCTGCATCCGGGCAGACAGAAACGGTTCTTTTCTGATCATTATCCGAGCGGCGGCTCTTCAATATAGTCCCCGCCGGTCACGCCGAAGTATTCTTCAAAGGAATAAAACACATCCTTCTCCCAGATCGCTGTGGCGTATTCCACACCGATGTAGCGGTAATGCCACGGCTCATAGGCATAGCCGGTAATATCCTGCTTGTCCTTGGGATAGCGCATGATAAATCCGTATTCATGGGCATGTTCACGGAGCCAGGTTCCGCTGGCGGTATCCTCAAACGAAGGATTGAAATTAATCCCGTTCATGGATCCGTCTCCCTCAATAAAGTCAGCGCAGAGCCCTGTCTGATGATCGGAATATCCCGGTCTTGAGGAAATGGTGTCCGCTGTTTCCACGCCGTAGCTTCCGACGTAGCCCCAGTAAAGCGCTGACTGGTAATCCTCCCCGCGGTACGCACTGGAGATTTTCAGATATACACCGTCTTCCGCCGCAGCCGCAAACATTTCTTCAGCTGCCCTGGCTGCCGGTTCACGCATCCTGCAGTCACCGCCGCATGTAATATTCGGTCTTACCAGGTCTGCCGGCACATAACCGTCAGGCAGCTTGTGGCTCTTGTTTGCGACAATCAGAAGACTGTCCGTATCACTGAACAGAGCCGGATCAAACGTCGGCGCCGGTTCCGGAGTAGGTTCCGGCGTCGGTGTTGTCTCAGCAGTCTCCTGCAGATATTCTGCCGGTTCCTGTGTATACTCCAATGCCGCAAAGAGTCCAAGCATGACAATCAGTACAGTCAGAAAAAGTATAACTTTTTTCATAATACTCCTTATTTGAACAGCTCGGTTTCTGCCAGCCGTCTGACAATGAGCCATCCGATCGTTACAGCAATCAGTTCTCCGACAGCCACATATGTGCCGTTGATCAGAAAACCGGTCAGGAAATTATCAGGCATGAACAGAAAAGCCAGTTCAGCGCCGATAAAAACGAAGTTAAATATGACAGGCATAGCCATGGACAGCACAGGTATACCTTTTACCCTTCTGTCTCTGAAATAATATGTGCATACGGCAGCCAGGAACGTTGCGGCTGTGCCGATTACGCTGTCAATCATTCCGGTCGGATTAATGCCTGTCATCGCTCCGATCAGATTGGACATAAAACATCCCAGTGTTACCCCGAATATTCCGTTCCGGTAAATTACGGGGAGGACAGTCAAAGCCTCCGCAAAGCGGATCTGCAGCTGTCCGAAAGCGATTGCATTCAGTCCGGGAGTCAGACACAGAACACAGTATACTGCCGCAGTCATAGCGATTTTTGTATAATCCCGAATCTTCATCTGCCTTCTCCTGCCGGTGCCTGGTGCACCGGTGTCTTTTACAATGGAACAGTATACGTGCAAATTAAAATTATGTCACGGCAGAAATTCAGCCGGTTATATATTATTTAGCAGATTTAAAAAGACATCCCCCTGCAGGGATGCCTGATTTACTGTTGTTCAGCTCTGCTTAATACTGCTGTCCACTGCTTTCCGGTACCGATACCGAAACGCTCCATAAAACTGTCTTGATTGCAGTCCAGGGAAAGATATCCCGAAGAGCCGCAGTACAGCACCGGCTCCGAAATCTTCACATATCCGAATCCCGGTGCATACATAACATCCTGCCCGAATACCGGCTGTCCGGAATGCATGATCCTGACATGCACATAGCTGCCTTCCCTGAAGTCCGTCTTCCTCCAGTCGGCATTCAGAATATTAAACTGGATCCCCCCGAAATGTACAAGGCCGGTCATTATAAAACATTCTGCCGAATCCGCCCTGACAACCGGATTCATATAATACTCTTCACACTCCGTCACTTCAGAGGGATCATACGCAGGTCCGATCTGCTCATAAGTGATTTTTCCCGAAGCCAGCAGCGCAGCGCAGTACGCAAAGATATCCCGGCCGTGAAATACACTGACTTCCTCTTTCCCGCGGAACCTGATTCCGGGACTGATCTGACGGACTTCCCGGATTCCCGGGCTGTGCTTCAGATGGGTCAGCGTACCGTTGTCAGGCGTTATTACATATGTTCCGTCATTCAGAAGTGCGGCGCAGGCTTTTCTGTCCGTGCCTACACCGGGATCCACGACCGAAACAATAACGGTCCCCTGCGGCCAGTACGGTTCACATGCGTTCAGTGAAAGCGATGCCTCCCACGGATCAAATTTTTTGATGTCATGACAGAGGTCCTGTATCTCAAGTGCCGGATCCGTGCACTTGATGACGCCTTTCATGGAGGCGGCCGCTCCCCATGTCAGCGAAAAATCCGTCTGCAGCAATATTACGGGTCTGTTCATATCGTATTGATTTCAACCGTCCAGTCGGGTCCGAATCCGATCCCGTACTTCTTTACAAAGCTGCCTACCGATACCGCAAGCCCGGCCTTCATCTGTTCGTTGTTGTAGACAATCGGGTCACCCGGATTCACTTTGCCGAACGTCAGATCGAAACGGACATCCTCCGAAAACCTGAGTTCTCCCTTTTCCCTGACTGTCACATGGACAAGGCTCCCGTAGGGACATTTTTTCAGAAGTCCCTTTGTCGGAATATTGGTGAACAGATTGCCGAAATTCGTATCGTCAATTTCAATGATTCCGATATATCCGTTCTCCGTTTCCTCCGGTTCGGGAATATCAAATGTCACAATCTCGCTGACCGGATATTCCGGACCGACTTCTTCATACGTAATAATTCCCGCGCCCAGGCGTGCTGCACAGTAGCCGAACAGATCCCTGCCGTGGAATACGGCTGTTTCATCCGTTCCGGCATTGTGAAGTCTGTTGATTGTCTCATCAATCTGCCTGACCTGTCTGATTCCGTGGTGACGGAGAACATGCGTCAGCGAACCGTTGTCCGGTGTTACGATATAGTATCCGTTTTCTGTCAGAGCCACACATGCCCTGCGGGAAGTTCCCACGCCAGGATCCACAACGGACACAAAAATCGTGCCCTGCGGCCAGAACCGCATCTGCTGAAACAGTCTGTAGGATGCACTCCAGATATCAAACTGAGGAAGCTCATGCGACGCTTCAATGAGTTCCAGATCACTGTCAACATTTTTGATTACTCCGTACATAGCACTGACGGAGGTTTCCTTATATCCAAAATCTGTCTGAAAGACAAGAGCCGGTTTATGATTCATGATATTACCTTCCTTATATAAACGGGTTGTAGTAAAAACTCCTGTTCACAAAGAACCGGACATACATCACAGCCAGAAGAATTATCAGGCAGACTCCCATACTGAGCCAGTCCGCCTTTGTCAGCGGCTTTCTTGCATACCATGTTCTTGTTTTCTGCTTTCCGAAGCCTCTGAGATCCATCGCATTGGAAATCAGCTCAATCCTGTCCATGGTCGTAAAGATCAGCGGTGCCAGAATTGCGGAAATATTCTTCAGTCTGGACATGACACTTGCTTTTTTTGACATATCCAGTCCTCTTGCCTGCTGGGCAAGCTTGATGGCATTGTAGTCCGCCGAAACATCCGGGAAATACCTCAGCGTCAGCGACAGAGACGTGCACGCCTTGTAATTGATTCCGACACCGTTCAGAGATGATGCAAACTCACTGGGATTGGTTGTCAGAAAGAAGATCATGCCGAGCGGTATCACGGACAGATACTTGGAGAACTTGGTGATCTGATAGAACAGCTGTTCCTGCGTCAGCGTATAATTTCCGAATATTGTAAAAATATCATGCTCGGTGCCGTAGATCTCCACGCCGTACTTCGGTGAAAACAGAAACGTCAGAACAAAATTTGTGGCAAGGAAGATCAGGACATAAATAAACATGAGCCTGACCTGGGAGAAGCGGATCTTTGCCACGTTCATGCAGATATATGACATCACCGTAATTGCAAGAATACAGCGGATATCGTAGGTAAACATTACCGCACTTGTCAGAAACAGGAAACAGACCAGTTTCGTGAAGCCGCTCAGTCTGTGGATCGGCGTATCCAGCTGATTATATGAAAATAATTTAAGCTTCATTGCTGCGGTACCTCCGGTCATATTCGATAAATGTTTCGACAAAGGAAAGCGGATCACGGATGCCGGCTTTTTCGGCAAGCTCAAACAGCGATGTCTCCTTCAGATTTGCCTTTTCCGTCAGCGGCAGATCGCACAGCACTTCATACGCCTTTTCATCGGCGAGAATCCGTCCGTCGCAGAGCACAACCGCTCTTTTTGTATACTCCAGCATCAGATGCATGTCATGCGTGATCAGAATAATCGTCTGTCCGTTTTTATTCAGTTCCTGCAGGAATTCCATGATCTCGGAATAGTGACGGTAATCCTGGCCTGCGGTCGGTTCGTCCAGAATCAGGATCTTCGGATTCAGCACCAGAATCGAGGCAATCGTCACGCGTTTTTTCTGTCCGTAGCTTAATGCGCTGATCGGCCATTTTCTGAATTCCGAAAGTCCGCAGACTTTCATTACCTCCAGAACTCTTTTTTCAACCTCAGCTTCCGGAATCCCCCGGACTCTCAGTCCGAATGCGATCTCATCGAAAATAAGCGTCTTTGAGATCATCTGATTGGGGTTCTGGAGAACAATTCCCACATATTCCGCCCGCTCACTGACGGAAAACTGCGAAAGATCTTTTCCTTCACAGGTTACTGTTCCGGCATCATTCTGCTGGAAGCCCGTAATTACGGATGCCAGCGTTGACTTGCCGCCGCCGTTTTTTCCGACGATGCTCAGCATCTCCCCTTCATAGACATTCAGACTGATATCCTGCAGAACCGGCACAACACCGTCATATGAGAATTTGACATGGTCAACATTCAGAAGCAGTTTTTTCTCCTGTTCCTCAGCCGGATGCCTGTTCTTTTCATGCCAGCTGATCAGCCGCTCCCTGCATGAGGAAACATCAAATCCGGAAAGTGATGACGGATGCATATCCTCCGTGATTCTGCAGTCGGCATAGCGGCACGCAGTCAGATAAAGCGGTTCGCGGATTCCGTGCTTTGTCAGCAGATCCTCTGCCAGCAGATGATCAGGCGTGCAGTCGGCAATGATCCGGCCCTCATCCACAAGAATGATTCTGTCGACATGTCTGTGCAGAACATCTTCTATCCTGTGTTCGATGATAATCACGGTTTTCCCCTCGTCTGCCAGAGCGTCAATCAGTTCGATCGCCGTCCTGCCGGTTGCCGGATCAAGATTCGCAAGCGGTTCATCAAACAGAAGAATCGGAACATCATCCACCATTACACCCGCCATGGAACAGCGCTGCTTCTGTCCGCCCGAAAGATCATGCGGATTGTTTGAAACATGATTTTCCATATTTACCAGTTTCGCTATCGCAGACACTTTCTTCTGCATCTCCGCAAGCGGAACATTGTCATTTTCAAGGGCAAAGGCAATATCCTCTCCGACCGTCAGTCCGATAAACTGCCCGTCGGAATCCTGCAGAACGGTTCCGACTTTATGTGACAGATCAAACAGACTTGCATTCTTTGTATTAATGCCGTCTATGATCAGTTCTCCGGTAATCGTTCCGCGGTACCTGTTGGGGATCAGACCGTTGATGCAGTGCCCGATCGTACTCTTTCCGCAGCCGCTGGGTCCTGCAATCAGTACTTTTTCGCCTCTTCTGATTTCAAGATTGATATCGAAAAGGGTCGGTTCAGACTGTGAATAATACTGGAATCCGAAATTCCTAAATGATATAACCGCATCACTCATAGTTTGTTTCCTTTCAGCTGAAAATCAAGAAAAAAGAGAGATGTCAGGAACTGCAGCCTAAGGTTCTCTCTTTTGTATAAAAGTCTTATTCTTTTGAAAGTGTGCCTTTTCCGGTCTTGGTGGAAGCGTATGCCTTCAGTAAAAGGCAGCCTACAACCGCAGCTGTAATAAAGTCGACGATGAATGCCGTAACACCCTGAGCGAATACGAGGCTTGCCGGTTCACCGTAAATCACGATGTCAAGAATCGGCGCGACTACGATCCAGGCAGCTGCCTGACCGATCAGAGTGAAGATCACGAACATTTTGATTTCATCGAAACCGAATATACCTTCTTCAACTTTTGAGGCGACTGCTCCTTTGGAAATACCTGTAATCAGAGCACATACGCCGGAAGCCACAATCCAGCTCCACCAGGGAGAACCGTAGGCAATAAAGTCATTGAGTGCATGGCCGATGAATGCAATAAGGAATCCGCATACGGGGCCGAAAAGAGCCGCGAAAAATCCTGATACGCCGTAGGCGATCTGAAGATTTGTTTCGGGTACCGGAGAAGGAATCTTGACAAACATGAACAGCACAAGGAATAAAGCTGCGCCAAGACCTGTTGCGACAATTGTTCTCGTTGAAGCATTCTTCATAAAATGTAATACCCCCTTTTTAAGTATTTACATCTGCGATTATATCACTTTTACCGCTCTTATTGCAGTTCTGCCGCAACTTGGGGAGGAAACATGGTTACTGTTCACACGGTAAAAAGGGATTCGCCACAAATTATGAAAGGCTTATTGAAACTTAAGAAACAAAAAATGTGCTTTCGCACTTATTGTTCTCGATGGTGATTCCCTGGGGGCTCGAACCCCAGACCCTCTGATTAAGAGTCAGATGGGGATAATATAAATAGCTTATTGTTTATGGGTACTTTTTGAAACAAGTGTCTTTTTCATACGACAGTTTTACGACAACCAGAAAAGATGATCTATTGAAAAAAGCAGATATCATTTGATACCTGCTTTATATATAGGGGAAATTATGTTTTTAAATCATTTCTTATCTTCTAAACCAAGGACAAACGTAACAGCTGCTGCCACAACGATCGACACTATTACGCCTACGATTGCGGCTACGATTGTGTCTTGGAAGATTGGCAATGCGATAATGTTGGAATATCCCATAACATATGCTTTGATACCCAATAATGCAGCTGCGAAGCCACCTGCGAAGCCACCCGCCATGACTCCATACATCGGTTTCTTATATTTCAGATTTACGCCATATATAGCGGGTTCGGTTACACCGGCAACAATACAGCCTACCGCAATGGAAAGATATTCAGAACGAAGCTCTTTATTTTTTGTTCTCAGAGCGGCGCCAATGACTGCTCCGCCTTCAGCCATGTTGTGAAGTAAAAACGCTGGGCGGATCATTGTATCGTAACCGGGATTAGTGAGAAGTTGAGCCATGAATGGCGCTATCGCTGCATGCATGCCGGTCATAACCAGCCAGGGAAGAACAGCGGTCAGCAAACCGGTTGCTAATGGGCCGACAGTTCTATTCAGGAACATGAAGAATGTGGCAATAAATCCACCAAGCATATTGCCTAAAGGGCCGAGAATCAGATACCCAAGAGAACCGGCAGCAAAAATCGTTCCCATTCCGACAAATACAGATTTGAAAATACCAGGAATAACCTTATCAAAGAATTTCTCTGCATAGTAGGCGATCAAAGCAATCAACAGAGCCGGAAGCAATGATGTGCCGTAAGAGACTGGTCTGACAGCCAGACCAAAGAGTGTGAACGGCTCACCGGCGCTAACTAATCCAGTGTAATTGCCATGTAACAGTGCAGCAGCAGCGACCATTGCATAGACAGGAGTAGCTCCTAATTTAACAGCCGCACCGTAAGCGACGATAATTGGCATGAAAAAGAATGGTGCATCCGCGATCGCTGATAAAAGCTTATAGGTGGAGGATCCCGCAAATGATGGAACAATAAATGTAACGATCAGTAAGAGTACAACCTTCAGCATGCCCCCGGCAATCAAGCCCGGAACTAAAGGTGTAACGGCTGCCGAAACATAGCCGACGACCGTGTTAACCGCAGATTTTAATGTCAGAGGTTCTTTGATGCCTTTATCAAGGTTTTCATCAACTGAGCCGCCATTTACGATATTGAAATCCTTTACGACACTTTCGAAAACCGGAAGCAGGTTTTTGCCTAAAACAACCATATACTGTCCACCGGCAAAAACGACACCGATCACTTCTTTGATACTTTCCAAAGCTTCCTTGTTTGCCTTGTTTTCATCCTTTAAAGAGAAACGCAGACGTGTCATGCAATGTGAAACGCTGTTGATATTTTCCGAGCCGCCGACATTTTTGACGATCTCGCTAGCGATTTGTTTGTAATCCATTTT
>JAILGV010000098.1 GCA_024696355.1 Solobacterium sp. | reverse complement strand
CGGAAGAGCAAAAGAAGCAGGAGAAGTTGTATATCAGGTATTTGATCCCGGACATTATGCTGTACAGTGTTCTGTGAAAAATGATTACGAAACATTCTTTGTCAGGGAAATGCAGTTCCGTCATGCCGGGATGTATCCGCCTTATACATATCTGATTGCCCTGACGGTATCCGGACTGAAAAGGAATGAAGTCGAAAAAACGGCGCTCTGGCTGAAAAACAGTCTGAGCGGAAGCTATAAAACAATCGGTGTCATTGAACTTCTGAAGATTCAGGACAGGATCCGCTCGAGGATCATTCTGAAAGGACGGGATCTGGATGAGATGCGCAGCGATATCAGAAAACTGTTTGATACGGATGAGTATAAAAAGGCAGGGGATATCCGTATCGATGTAAACCCGATCACCCTGGACTGAGAATATGAAAGCACGTGAATATGCATGGTCGGTTCTTGACCGTATTATCAACCAGCACGGATATGCAAACCTCATTCTGAGAAGCAGAAAAGAGGCTTTCAGCGCGGAGGACATCCGTCTGATCAATGAAATTGTCTACGGAACACTTCGCAATCTGACCTTTCTGGAGTATCAGTGGAAAGACCTTGCCCGCGGCAGGGTGAAGCAGAAAACGGCAGTTCTGATCAATATGAGTGTCTACCAGCTGCTTTATCTTGACCGGATACCGGCATATGCGGTCATCAACGAAGCTGTGGAGCTTTCCGGCAGGGGTGAAAAAGGCTTTGTAAATGCTGTTCTGCACAAGGTGCAGAAGCGCGGAATGAAAATGCCCGTGACCACGGATCCTCTGGAAAAAGCCGCTCTGCAGTATTCGCATCCGCTGTGGCTGTTGAAGATGTGGGTCAGTCACTATGGCCTCGAAAATGCCCTGAAAACGGCTGAAAAGGACCAGGAAAGAGCAATTGTCTACGGCCGGGTAAATACGCTTAAAACGGATCCGGAAGTCTTTTTCAGAAAGCCGAAGGTAACGCATACGGAAGATCTGTGCTTTACGTATGACGGCATTCTGAGTGAGACGGACTGGTTCAGAAACGGTGAGGTGATTATTCAGGACCGGATGAGCCAGCGCGTTGTTTCCATGCTGGATGCCGGAAGCGGCATGAACGTTATGGACTGCTGTGCGGCACCGGGCACCAAAACGCAGCAGATCTGTGCCGCCATGAAAAACAAAGGAACGATATATGCCTATGATCTTTATCCGGAACGGGTGAAGCTGATTGAGGAACTGATGAAGAGAACCGGCTCGCTGATTGTAAAAGCAGCCGCAGGGGATGCATCAAAGCCGGCTGATCTTCCCGATGAAAGCATGGACAGGATTCTCATCGACGCGCCCTGTTCGGGACTCGGGGATCTGTCGCACAAACCGGAAATCAGATATCATATCAGGCCTGAGGATATTGATGAACTGGTAAGAACACAGAAAAGCATTCTGGAAGCGTCCTGCCGTTATCTGAAAAAGGGCGGTATTCTTGTCTACAGCACCTGCACACTGAACAGGAAGGAAAATGAAAACCAGATTGCCGCATTCCTGAAGGAACATGAAGATTTCGAACTCTGCGAGGAGCACACATGGTTTCCGTTCGAATTTGAAAGCGACGGATTTTACTGTGCCAGACTGATGAAGAAATGAACCGCGATGAACAGCGACTTATGGTATGATATAGAACATGCAGACGATTTATGATTTGAACATGAAGCAGATGGAGGAAATGCTTGCCTCCCTGGGACAGAAATCCTACCGGGCAAAGCAGCTTTACTCCTGGCTTTACAGAAAACGTGTACTGACATTTGAAGAAATGACGGATCTTCCCGCCGCGCTGATTGCACAGCTCAGGCAGAACTACTGCATTATGCCGGTCGAACTGATTGAAAAGCAGGTCGCAAAGGATCTGACAGCAAAATATCTGTTCAGGCTGCAGGACGGGTCAACGATTGAAACCGTTCTGATGCATTTTAATTTCGGCAAGAGCGTATGCGTCACTTCTCAGGTGGGATGCAATATGGCATGCACTTTCTGTGCCAGCGGGCTTCTGAAAAAACAGCGTGATCTGACTGCCGGGGAAATGACCGGACAGATCATGTTTGTGCAGAAGGAACTGGACAGTCAGAATGCAAGAGTTGACAATATTGTTGTCATGGGCACAGGCGAGCCTTTTGACAATTATGATCATGTCATGGACTTCTGCAAGGTTGTCAACAGTGATCACGGGCTTGCAATCGGCGCCCGTCATATTACCATCAGCACCTGCGGAATTGTTCCGAAAATCAGGCAGTTTGCCGAAGAGCATTATCAGTACAATCTGGCAGTCTCCCTCCACGCTCCGAATGATGAGATGAGGCGGAAGCTGATGCCGGTCGCAAAAGCATATCCCATGGACGAACTGATGGGCGCTCTGAAGAAATACAGTGAGGAGAATCACCGCAGGCTGACATTTGAATACATCCTTCTGAAGGGTGTGAATGACAGCAGTGCATGCGCGGTTGAACTGGCGGATCTGATACGGGGAATGAATGCCTATGTCAATCTGATCCCGTACAATGAAGTGGATGAAAACGGATACCGTACCACTGATGAAAAAAGCGCACTGCGCTTCTATGATGTTCTGATGAAACACGGTGTCAAGGCAACTCTGCGTACGAAGCACGGGGATGATATTGATGCGGCATGCGGACAGCTGCGTGCGAAGCATGAAAGGAATAAAACTGCTTCCTAATGAAATATTACGGAATTACTGACCGCGGAAAACTGAGGCGGTCCAACCAGGACAGTTATGTCATTGCCACAAATGAAAAAGGCGATGTTTTTGCTATTGTCTGTGACGGCATCGGCGGCGGAAAAGGCGGCGATGTGGCGAGCAGAATCGCTGTATCACATTTCTCCAAGGTATTCAGTGAAAACAGCGGATTTGAGGATGAACACAGCCTCCGCTCGTGGATCAGGCAGGAAGTGAAGGCTGCCAACCGTAAAATTCTGATCGCAGGTTCGGCCAACCCGGAACTGAAGGGAATGGGCACTACGGTCACCGGTGTACTGATCACCGGCATCGGCCGTTATGTCATCAATATCGGAGACAGCAGGACGTATCTGTATATGCCCGACGGGACAATGCGGCAGATAACCGTGGATCATTCTCTTCTGCAGGACATGATCGCCCATGGCGAGCTGACGCCTGAAGAAGCGGAAAATTTCCCCAGAAAGAATGTACTTACCAATGCACTCGGAGTCTGGGAAAATGTCCGGGTTGATATATTTGTATGCAATGATCCGGTAAGCGGATTCCTGATATGTTCCGACGGACTCCACGGATATGTTGAAGAGGAAGTGATCCGCAGCATCGTAATGGACCGCCACATGGATCCGGCACTGCGTGTCAGGAAGCTGTACAACGCGGCGATGGATGCAGGCGGATTTGACAACATTACGGCAATTCTGATCGATCTGGAAGGAGAAGAAGCGAATGAGCAGTAAAAATATGATTGCCAACCGCTATGAAGTCTTTCAGCATATCGGTCAGGGCGGAATGGCAGATGTATTTCTGGCAATAGATACAATACTGAACAGGCAGGTCGCCGTTAAGATCCTGCGCAGCGAGCTGTGCACGGATACTGTTTCGGTACTGCGGTTTGAACGTGAGGCACAGGCAGCCACGGCACTGTCGCATCCCAATATTGTTGAGATTTATGATGTCGGAGAATACAAAGGCCATCATTATATCGTTATGGAATATGTTCCCGGAAAAACACTGAAAAAGGTGATTCAGCAGCGGGGAGCACTCCTGAAGGAGGAAGCTGTGGACATCATGAAGCAGCTGACCAGTGCAACTGCCGAAGCACACAGAAGGGGCATTATACACCGCGACATCAAACCGCAGAACTGTATTCTCAAATCTGACGGTTCCATCAAGATTCTTGATTTCGGCATTGCCCTTGCAAAAGGCAGCATGCAGCTGACACAGGCAAACAATGTCATGGGTTCCGTACATTATCTGGCTCCGGAACTGGCAAAAGGCGAAAGTGCCACAGCCCAGTCGGATATTTATGCCCTCGGCATCGTTCTGTTTGAAATGCTCACCGGTGATGTTCCGTTCAAGGCGGAGCAGGCGGTTCAGGTGGCACTGATGCAGATGCGGAATGAAATGCCGGATGTCAGGTCGATCAATCCTGATATTCCGCAGTCGGTTGCGAATATCATTATCAGGGCAACAGCCAAGGATCCTGCACAGAGATATCATTCATGCAACGAAATGCTTGAGGATCTGCAGACATGTCTGCGTCCCGAACGGCTGAACGAGCCGAAAATCAAGCTTGTTTCCAAACCTCAGACGGTTCAGAAGGCTGACAGCAGGGGAAAGGTCAAAAACACGGAAGATACGGATGCGGAAGTTGACCGTATTATCCGCCAGCAGAAGAAAACCGACGGTACGCGTGTTTCCAGACCGGCTGTTCAGAAGAAAGTGCGCACGAACAGACTTCTTCTTGCACTGCTGATCTTTCTGCTTCTGATTCTTGCCGCATCGGGCATTTATTACGCCAGTACTTCGCTGTTTTCACCGGCAGCCAGAAACACTGCGGTGCCTGAAATTGTCGGGATGACAATTACCGATGCGAAGGCACTCTGCACGGACAGCGATCTTGTACTTGATACGGCAAATGTAACTTATCAGCTGACGGAAGATACCGAAAAAGGTCTGATCATTTCTGTTTCCCCGAAAGAGAACGAGGAAGTGGAAAAAGGGTCAAGAGTTACGATCACGGTATCCAGCGGCATCGGCATCAGGGCAAAAGATTATACAGGCATGAATATCAGGGAAGCTGAAGAAGATCTTTCCCAGTATAAATATATGAATATCTCAACAGAGGAGGAGGATAATCCCTCTGTTGAATCCGGAACCGTGATAAGGCAGGAACTGCTTGCACCGGATACATTGTTCAATCCGGCGACATCCTGTGATATCAGACTTGTTTTTGCATCATATCCGACGATTGTGATTCCCGAGACGATTCTCAATATGACGCTCGAGGAAGCTCATCAGTATCTTGAGGGACTCGGCGCCAGCGTACTGGATTCCAATCTTGATATGAGCAGTTTCAGTGATGAGGAAAAAGCAAATCTTCCGACCGGAGTAGTCATTAATACAGAACCGGCAGCCGGTTCTGAATATACCCAGAGGGAAGATAATTTCATACTGCTTTATTACTACTGATTTGGAGGGGCATGACAGCCAGAATCGTTAAAATTCTTTCCAAAGATTATACGCTGCAGTTTGATGACGGCACGAGGGTCACTGCAGTGGCAATGGGAAAACTGAGAAAACAGGACAGACCGGTGGTCGGTGATCTTGTGGAAGCGGAATGCATTGACGGCAAATGGGGAATTCAGAAAATTCTTCCCCGCAGAAACCGCCTGATCAGACCTGCCGCCGCGAATTTTGACCAGGCACTGATTGTTATGAGCGTAAAGGATCCTGATTTTTCCACGGTACTCATAGACAGGCTCAGCGTCCTGATTGTCAATGCAGGTATTGTGCCTCTTTTATGCGTGACCAAGACAGACCTCGGCATCAGTGACGAAACCGAACAGGCAATCAGGGAATATGAAAACGGTCCGATGAAAGTTATCAGATGTGCCAGGGATTCGCTTGATGAAAATCTGGCAGTCATACTGAAGGACAAGGTGACAGTTCTTACGGGACAGTCCGGGGCGGGAAAGAGCACGCTTCTGAATACGCTGGATCCGACGTTCAGACTGGCAACCCAGGAAATCTCAAAGGCGCTGGGCAGGGGAAAGCACACAACACGCCACAGTGAGCTGCATTCTGTCGCCGGAGGACTGGTGGCAGATACTCCCGGGTTTTCGTCACTTGATTTTTCACATATGTCCAAAACAGATCTTTCGGAGGCAGTTCTTGAATTCAGACCGTATATCGGCAGGTGCAGATTCAATGACTGCGTCCACCAGAATGAACCGGGCTGTGCAGTAAAGCAGGCAGTCGCTGACGGTTTTATACCGGCAGTGAGATATAACAATTATCTGGATATCCTGACGATGATTCAGAACAGAAAGGAACGTTATTTATGAGTATCGCAGCACCATCCGTCCTCTCACTTGATTACAGCAGAATGAGTGAGCAGATCAGAGAACTTAACGAATCCGGCGCAAAATGGATCCATTACGATGTAATGGACGGACATTTTGTACCGAACCTGTCATTCGGCCCGGATATCCTCAGAGGAATCAGAAAGGCTTCTGATCTTTATCTGGACGTACATGTCATGATTGAGGATCCCGTCAGATTTGCGGATATCTTCCTTGATGCCGGAGCTGACAACTATACGTTTCATATTGAGGCTCTGAAAGACGAAAAGAAGATCAAAGACCTGGCAGCCCATATTCATGAAAAAGGGAAGCACTGCGGACTGTCGGTCAAGCCCGGCACACAGCTTGACGCACTGAAGCCGTTCCTGAATGATTTTGACCTGTTTCTGATCATGTCCGTGGAACCGGGATTCGGAGGACAGAAATTCAATCCGTCCAGTACGGAAAGAATTGCCGTGCTTAAGCAGTGGCTGAAGGAGGCGGGAAGCCATGCCCTGATTGAAGTTGACGGAGGCATCAACGCAGAGACTGCGGAACTGGTGAAGCAGGCGGGCTGTGACGTGCTTGTTGCAGGGTCCTATGTATTCGGACAGGATATCAGGAAAGCGGTGGAAATTCTTGAAAGATAAATGTATTGCTGTGCTCAAGCTTGCCGGATATCTGCCGCACGGTGATTCAGATCTCGCCGGCGTGGACAGAGGAGCGCTCATGCTGGCAGAAAAGGGCATCCGGATGAAGACGGCGATCGGTGATTTTGATTCCGTTGAAAGTTCCGACCTGCAGCTGATTGAAGCATATGCGGATGAGGTGATCCGCCTGAATCCTGTCAAGGATGACACAGATTCCGAGGCGGCTGTGAAGCATCTGCTTGCCAAAGGATACAGGCAGATTGTTCTCACCGGTGCACTGGGCGGAAGAATTGATCATGAATATGTCAATCTTGCGCTTGTATGTCACTGTCCCGGAACTGTAGTGATCGAAGAAGAAAAAAACCGTGCAGAGGCATATGAAAAGGGAACATACAGGATTTACGCAGACGGTTTTAAGTATGTATCCGTCTTCCCTGTATCAGAATGTGTTGTTTCGCTGGAGAATATGAAATACCCGCTTGATCATAAAAAAATGGAAAGCAGTGATCCGGCCGGACTCGGGCTTTCCAACGAAATAGCGGGTGAATACGGAATTATGACGGTTCATGAAGGGAAAGTTCTCCTGATCCACTCAAAAGACTGAAAAAAAAGATTTCCTTCTGGGAAATCATTTTTTTATGCGTTTGCAGCGGCTTTCTTTGCCTTGGCACCGCCCTTGAGTGTCTTCATGGCACGCGCGGATACACGAATAACCTGCGGTTTGCCATCAACAATCACATGAACCTTCTGAAGATTCACACCCCACTTGCGGCGTGTAGCACGAAGTGAGTGAGAGCGTCTGTTTCCTGACATAGCTTTCTTACCGGTAACGGCACAGACTCTTGACATGACCATAACCTCCTTACCTGACAATTGCCTAACTAATTTATCATGATTGAAATGGAAATGCAACACAATTTGTCAGCAGGGTAATGATATCAGAAATAATTATATCTGTGTATGCATGCATTAACCGGAATTTGAAGTTTTTTGGGAATCAGACGGTATTATCAGATGTTTATGGGTAAAAAAATGCACGAACATGAAATTAGTTCACATAATTCTCTCTTTGACAGTTTGAATTGTGATAAAATAGAGAAGATTATGGAAGGAGCTGTCACCAGTGAGCGATAAGCAGATTTTTGCGGCACTTGAAGTAACTGATCACGAAGTCCGACTGATCGTCGGTGAGTTCTTCAATACCCGTTTCAATATTATTAAAGTTGAAAGAGTTCCGTGTTCCGGATTCAGAGTGGATACGGTTCATGATTCGGAGGCTGTGGTAAAGGCAATCAGGAAAGCAGCCGAAGATGCCGAAAAGATGATCGGTGCAAAAGTGGAGAAAGTAATTCTGGGCATGCCCAGCAACAACATGCGAAGGTATTCGCTGAAATCCACCGTAAAGATCGATGGTCTGAACGGCGAAATTACAGTGGAGGATATCCGCAGGGCAATCCGCAAGGCGCAGACCCTGAACATCGGCAAGGGCTATGCCCTGATTCAGACAGTCTGCGTCAAATATACAGTCAACGGAATTACGTCAAGAAGAATTCCGACAGGTGAAAAAGCCGAAGAGCTGACGGTTGACATTGATCTTCTGTGTGCGGACCGCAAGCTTTCCTTCGACCTTGTCAGCTGCGTGGAGCAGGCCGGACTTCAGGTTATGGACATCTATCTGAATATATTCGGAGTTGCCAAGGAAGCTGCCCTGTTTGAACAGGCCGTGGATCAGAATGTCATTATTCTGAAGGTTGAAAGAGAGTCTACAACACTCGGACTTCTGTCAAAGGGCAGGCTTACGAGTTCCGTTGTTGAGCCGGTGGGAGTCGGAACGATTGCCGGCAGGCTTGTGGACGAGTACGGGATGAAATCCGCGGATGCCGCTGAACTGGTGAAATACAGCGCAAGACTTGATGAAAAAGTCTATTCGTCAAATCCTGTGTATATCTGGCAGACAAATGAAGAAACGCGGCAGATCAGCGAGAAGGATCTCGTGGAATGTGTTCTGCCGAAAGTCCAGGAATGGATTGATACGATCGGCAATTTGTGTCAGCCAATCTTGCAAGCCGCAAAGACTGCTGTTATTATAACGGGAGAAGGCGGGGAGATGCAGGGTCTCAATACATTGCTTCAGCGTTATCTGAAATGTGAGGTCCGCAATTATATCCCGGAAACGCTCGGAGGCAGAAATGCCGGCCTGAGCGCCTGCCTCGGTTTGTTCTATGCATATAAGGACAAACTGCCGATCAGCGGCTATACCGACAACAGTCTTGATATGGACTCATTTATCAAATCAGTTTCATACCGTGAAGCGAGAGCATCCGGAAACCAGGAAGATACAATTACAAAGAAGTTGAAGGGAATTCTCTTCGACAATAAAAAATAAGAGAGGGAAGAAGTATGTCAGATTTAAGTTATAACCAGATCGCCAAAATTAAGGTATTCGGTGTTGGCGGCGCCGGCAGCAACGCAGTTAACCGCATGGTGCAGGAAGGTGTTCAGGGTGTAGAATTCTACGTAGCCAATACAGACCTGCAGGCTCTTGATGTTTCACCGGTTCAGAACAAGATCCAGCTCGGAAAAGCAGGACTGGGTGCCGGAGGAAATCCTGACAACGGCCGTAAAGCAGCGGTTGAAAGTGAAGATGAAATCCGCAGTGCTATGGAAGGCGCAGACATGATCTTCCTGACAGCAGGACTGGGCGGCGGAACAGGCACAGGTGCTTCACCGCTGTTTGCAAAGATCGCCAAGGAACTCGGATGCCTGACGGTCGGTATTGTAACAAAGCCTTTCTCCTTTGAAGGAAAGAAGAGAATGGTGCAGGCTGAACAGGGTCTCGAACAGCTGAAGGAATATGTTGACAGTCTGATTATCATTTCCAACAACAAGGTTCTGGAAGTTATCGGTCATATTCCTTTCGAAGATGCATTCAAGGAAGCTGACAATATTCTCAGACAGGGTGTTCAGACGATCACGGATCTGATTGCTGTTCCGGCTATGATCAACCTTGACTTCGCTGACATCAAGTCAGTCATGGAAGGTCAGGGAAGTGCCCTGATCGGTATCGGTATGGCTTCCGGTGAAAACAAAGCTCAGGAAGCTGCTGAAAAGGCTATTCGTTCCCCTCTGCTTGAAGCACAGATCACAGGTGCCAAGTCTGCAATTGTCAACGTAACCGGCGGAAGCTCAATGAGTGCATACGATGCCCAGGAAGCTGTTGACCGCATCAGAGAATCTGCAGGCAATGATATCGACATTATCTTCGGTGTTGCCATCAACGATAAGATCGGCGAGGCAATTATCGTTACTGTCATCGCAACAGGTTTTGATCTTCCCAAGCCCGAACTGATTCCGAGCGACGGTCCTGCCGCAAGCGCAAGACCTGTCAGCACAGGCGTACAGGTACAGGATGATGATTCACCGGCATTCGGCGGCGGTGTTGTCGTTGAAGAGAACGATGACGATGATTCAATCCCCAACTTCTTCTCAAGAAATTAACAGTTTCAAAAGGCACCGTGTGGTGCCTTTTTTAGTGTTCGGGATGTATGACATGCATTATTTTCGAAGAAGCCGCGGCAATCACTGCCGAATCATGAAAATTTATAATATTTAGTATGATTCAGTATGACTGATCACGAAAAAGAATATATACTTAACGTTGTAACGGAGGAAACTTTAAATGAGCGCTAACAAGGAAAAGTCATGCGGTGCGATCCTGTGCAAGATTGAGGACGGAGATATTTACACACTCGTGATACGTCATAATGCCGGTCACTGGGGCTTTCCCAAAGGTCATTCCGAAGAGAATGAAACAGAACGAGAGACAGCAATACGTGAAGTTGAAGAAGAAACCGGCATCAAGATCAGATTTGTAAACGGGTTCCGCGAGGAAACACACTACAGTCCGAGACCCGGGGTTTATAAAGATGTTGTGTATTTTATCGGTGAACCGACAGGTGGAAAAGAACAGGTTCAGGAAGAGGAAGTCTCGGAGATGCGCTGGGTCAGGCTGTATGACGCTGCTGCTCTGCTGACATACGACAATGACTCACAGCTTCTGAAAAAGGCCGTAAGATTCCTGAAAATCAATGATACAGAAGGATTATTCGAAATATGATCAGACTGGTTCCGCAGACATATCCAACGTTGAAAACGCTGAATGAGAACGCGGAATCTTTTGATGTGCGCAGAAGGGAACCCGTCTGCCGCTTTAAGATGTTCGCGGACGGAAAACTGTGCGGAACGGCTGACACATTCCTGCGCACCAGCGGGGAAGCAAGGATTGATTACCTGATCAGTCCTTCCTGCCGGCAGCAGGAAATACTGAATTCCTGCGTCAATGTGATGATCAACCGCATCATAAAAGATTACCATCCGCAGAAAATCGTCTCATTTGCCGAAGACAGCATGCTCAGAAAAGCATTTTCATACTGCATGATGTATCAGAAGGGGAGATTTTATCAGAGAATTGTCGAGCCATACCGCTATCTAGTCGATGACAACTGCTTTGATGAGGAAGGATATCTGATTCATCAGGGAAAGATGCACGAAATACCGTTCGGATGGTTTTCGACAAAGGATAAAGGATGCGGCTGGATTGCGGCATATAATCTGCTGAAAATGAACGGCATGGAAAAAACGATGTATGAAACTGCGCACGGACTCGGAGATAAATCACTGACAGGTGAAATGTTCGGAGAAAATATATTTCTGCTTTACCGCTGGCTTCGCAGACAGGGACTTGATGTTCATTATG
>JAILGV010000074.1 GCA_024696355.1 Solobacterium sp. | reverse complement strand
GCGCTTCCAGACATCCACTGCTCCGGGATACTGTTTCCAGTTCTCGCAGAACGTATCGAATGCCGCACGCCCGGCTTTGAGGTTGGCCGCACCATAGACACGCTTCAGATCAGTGGTGTATTTCTTATAATCCTTGGCCGGTACATATTTGATCGAATTGCGGATCAGATGAACGATACACCGCTGTACCTTGATCCCCTGGTCCGGAAGAGAATCATATCCGGAATATCCGTCGCAGATTGCGTATCCGTCATAATCCCGAAGTATCTCTTTCATTTCCCGTGTGCTTCGCGTATCGCTGAAAGAATAGATATAAATCGGCTCTTCCCAGTATGTCGTCGCACAGACAAACATATAGCACCGCGTCTTTTCGTCGTTGATCACCTTAAGCGGCGTCTCATCGATATGAAGTACTTTTATCTCTGTCTTCAGAAGCGTTTCAAACAGCCGGTCATATAAGGGCTCAAGCAGTTCCATACTCCGTGCAGCCCAATGACATATGTCCGCTTCCGAGATCGTGAATCCTTTCTGACACAGATAATTTCCGTAACGGTAGAACGGTATGCCAAGCTCATACTTCATGTCCAGTATGTTCGCCGCAAGCGATGGCGTCAGCGGGGAATGCGGAAAAGGATCGTCGCTGCTGTCTGCTTCATAGATATGATCGGCGTCTCTGTACTTGTTTCTGATGATCCGCCGCACTTTAAAGGATCCGGGAAGATATTCCAGTTTGTACGTCTCGTCCTGTCCGAACAGTTTCACCGTATCCCTTGAGATCTGATTCCCGTCGAAATCATAATCGATAACTACGTCATCCTCTTCTCCCCGGTACGCTTTCTTCAGCTGTGCCAGGAATGTCTCCGCAGGAGTGCGCCGTTTCTTTTCCTTGATCTCTTCCAGTTCATTAATAACGGTTTCGGTTTTAAGTTTCTCTGTTTTAGGTATGAACGGCTTGATCTCAGCGGCCCGTTTCTCTTTTACCAGTTCCTCATACCTTGCGATCAGATCTTCCATCCGGATCATCAGATCCCTGTGAGAAACACGTACTGTCTCCAGTTCAGATGCTGTTTCCTTCAGTTCCTGTTCGATCTCTGCCATCTCTTTATTCTTTTCGAGAAGCAGTTGTATCAGTTCTTCCCTGCTCAGTTTTTCCAGTTCTTCATTCTTCATGTCTTCGACCCACATCTTGGTGGTGGTGAACTACCCACCGCTTGGAATCACTGGATTCCTGAAGCGGGGGCTTCCTGCGAACTGAGTATACCCAATGGTTCCTCATATTGAGCAGGCTATTCCGGCAGTCCCTGCCGTTCTTATGTATGCTGCTTATCAGGCATGTCGAATCATCATTGACATTCTGTATTTGCAGTTGGCGGACCGCATTTACATTATTGGCTCCGCTGGCAGAGACTCATCGGTTAACCTCCTTTGAACCTCCGGACTATCCGGAGGTTTTCTATTACAAAAAGAGAACACCATGTCGATGTTCTCTTTTTGAAGTGCTGTATCTTCGGATTCTGTGATGATGCGGTATTCCTTATACACCGGAGTATGCGGAGAATCCGCCGTCGATCGGCAATGTGACGCCTGTGATGAAGCTTGCGGCATCGTTGTTCAGCAGGAAGAGAACTGCGCCTGCCAGTTCTTTCTCACTGTCGCCGAATCTTCCCATCGGTGTGGCTGCGAGGATCTTTCCTGTTCTTGCGGTTGGTGTTCCGTCCGGATTGAACAGCAGGGCTGCGTTCTGCTTTGTGGAGAAGAAGCCCGGCGCGATCGCGTTGACGCGGATGCCTGCCTTGGAGAAGTGGACAGCCAGCCACTGTGTGAAGTTGGAGATGGCTGCCTTTGCGCCGGAGTATGCAGGAATCTTTGTGAGCGGTGTATAGGCGTTCATGGAGGAGATGTTCAGGATGTTGCAGCCTTCTCTGCCGACCATCTGTCTTGCGAATGCCTGTGTCGGGATCAGTGTGCCGATGAAGTTGAGGTTGAAGACAAACTCAACGCCGCTCTTGTCGAGGTCGAAGAAGCTCTTTGTGTCAGCTTCAATGTCTCCGAGTTCGAAGTATTCCTTGTCTGTTGTGGCGCGGGGGTTGTTTCCGCCGGCACCGTTTAACAGGATATCGCACGGTCCAAGATCTGCCAGGACCTGGTCAGCGACCGCATAGCAGACGTCCTTGTCCAGAACGTCGCAGGCATATGCCTTGGCACATCCGCCTTCTTCATTGATTTCGTTTGCGAAATTGCTCGCGCTTTCAAAGTTTCTGTCCAGCAGGGCAACCTTTGCGCCTGCTCTTGCCAGTACCTTGGCAAATGCGGAACATAATACGCCGCCGGCACCGGTGACGACTGCGACCTTGCCGGTCAGGTCTGTGTTGATTACATTCTTTTCCATCTTCAGATTCCCCTTTCACTTGCTTTTTCAATGGCTTCCCAGAGGCCGTTGATATATGTTGCGCCGAGCGCTCTGTCATAGAGGCCGTATCCCGGCATTGCGACTTCGCCCCAGATCATTCTGCCGTGGTCCGGTCTGATCGGTCCTTCAAAGCCGATGTCATACAGAGCCTTGACGATTTCATACATATCGAAAGTGCCGTCAGAGGACAGGTGGGCAGCTTCCTCGAAGTTTGTCGGTGAGTGGAAGTACAGATTTCTGACGTGGGCAAAGTGGATTCTTCCCTTCAGGCTTCTGATCATATCCGGCAGATCGTTGTTCAGATTTGTGCCGTAGCTGCCGGAACAGAATGTGACGCCGTTGTGCACGTCATCAACTGCCTTCATCAGGCGCAGGATGTTTTCCTTGTTGATGATAATGCGGGGCAATCCGAAGACGGACCATGCCGGATCATCCGGATGGATGGCCATCTTGATATCATACTCATTGCATACAGGCATGATTCTTTCCAGGAAGTAGACAAGATTCGCAAACAGCTTCTCGTTGTCAATGTCCTTGTACAGCTCGAAGAGCTCCTTGACCTTCGCCATGCGCTCCGGTTCCCATCCCGGCATCACGGTGCCGTTCATGTCGCCGGCGATGCTGTCAAACATCTGTTCGGGATTGATGCTGTCGACTGCTTCCTGTGTGTAGGCAAGCACCGTGGAGCCGTCAGCTCTCTTTCTTGCCAGCTCTGTTCTTGTCCAGTCGAATACAGGCATGAAATTATAGCAGACGAGATGGATATCCTCTTCACCGAGGTTTCTCAGGCATTCGATATATGTTTCGATGTCTTTTTCTCTGTCCGGGGAGCCTGTCTTGATGGCGTCGGATACGTTGACGGATTCAATACCGGCAATGTGCAGTCCGGCATCCTCGACTTCTTTCTTCAGCGCTCTGATTTCTTCTCTTGTCCAGAGGTCGCCGGGCTGTTTGTCATACAGCATCGTGATGACACCTGTGACACCGGGGATCTGTCTGATCTGTTCCAGGGTGACGGTGTCGTGTTTGGAACCATACCAGCGTAATGTCATTTCCATAATGCTAAACTCCTTTGTAGTTTTATGCTTTTCTGTGAACGCTTTTCCCGACTGATCAAATGCGTCAGAAATACGTTTTCTTTCATGTTGGAAGACAGGAATTATTTCTTATAGTCGAAATCCGGAATCTGATTCCATCTTTCTCTGAAGTAATGCGCTGCCAGCTTGGGCTTTCTGTCTCTTGTAAAGAGGCCTTTCTTGTTTCCCTGTACACGTACAAGACTCTGGCTTGTCGCAAAGTCCGCGAAGTTCCATACCTGCTCGCCTACTACGAATTTGAATTCATCAAATACTCTGTTGTTCATCTTGTAGTAGTCCAGCTGATATTCCTCTGTATACATGACAGGTGTGGTATCGTGCATTCCCATAACTGTATCTGCGCCGTATTCCGTGAACATCAGCGGCTTGCCAAGCTGTTCCCATGTCTGGAGTTCTTTGCGCAGCAGTTCTTCCGGCTGATCCAGGTCAGGTCCGCCGACATACCATCCGTAATATCTGTTGAGGCAGATGACATCCGACAGTTTTGCGGATACATCCGTATCCGGGCCGCCTGCCATCTGAACGCTTGTCAGTGTGCAGGGACGCTTTTCCGGATCAAGTTCTTTTGCCAGCGCATACAGAGGCGCAAAGTATTCATATGCTCCTTCTGCGGAAGAATCCGGTTCATTTGCGATATTCCACATCACGACGCAGGCATAGTTTTTATCTCTGCTGATGAGATCTCTGATCACGTCCTTATGATGCTCGAATGTCTGAACGCCATGTTCTTTGTCAAATGTTCCGACTTTCTGGCCATTGAAGTTCGCTCCGCCGCCGAAGAGGAGATTGACTCCTACCGCAGTTGTCTCGTCGATGACCACAAAGCCTTCTTCATCCGCCAGACGCATCATTTCCTCAGAATACGGATAATGGCTGCATCTGAAACTGTTGGCACCCTGCCACTTCATGATGGACATATCCTTGGCATTCATCGGCATATTCAGACCGCGTCCGGTAGGGAAGGTATCTTCATGCTTTCCGTATCCCTTGAAATAGAACGGTCTGCCATTGATGAGGAACTGTGTTCCTTTCACTTCGACGGTACGGATTCCGTAAGGAAGTTCGTAAACGTCTTCGCCGAGAGTAACTTTCACCTGGTAGAGATATGCGTGCAGAGGCTGCCAGAGAATCGTATTTTCAATCACTGCTTCACCATTGAGACCGCTGCCTTCTGCGACCTTGTTTCCGGAACGGTCAAAGATTTCAACTCTGCACGGTGCTGTTTCCGCATTCGGACCGCATGCCTTTACATCCCAGTGCAGAACCGAACGGACTTTATCAGCCAGCGGATCTTCTGTCTTTGCCCAGAGTGAAACATCACCGATATATGTTTTCGGTGTTGTATAAATTCTGACAGGACGGGTAATTCCGGCGTAGTTGAAGAAGTCAAAGTTCGGATAATTCTGCTTCTTTGCGGATTTATATCCTCTTCCTGCAAGGGACTGGTTGCCCATCATGCCGCCTTTGCCGCCGACCGGCAGTGTCGTGTAGTCAATGACATTATCAACCGCGATGGTCAGGAGGTTATTGCCTTCTTTGAGATATTCGTTGATTTCCGCTTCAAAGGGCAGGAAGCCTCCGAAATGTTCTGTGACCAGCTCGCCGTTGAGATAAACCTTTGCGTGATGTGTTACGGCATCACAGCGCAGTACGACTCTCTGCGTATCACGAACAAATGCGGGGAGTGAGATTTCTCTCTGGTAGAATACCCATCCGTAATGATCGCGGAAAGATACGCCCTCCTTGATGTCGTTGTAAGATGCAGGCACCGGCATTGTCATTGCGTCTTCAAGCGGTGCTTTATACCACTCCTGTTCAAATCCTTCGCCATGGTCAAGGCGGAAGCTCCAGGTACCGGAAAGATCACTGACAAGTCTTGATTGTGTTAATATTGGATAAAGCATTTTACTGTTCTCCTTTCTTCCATTGTTTTTCATCAATTTTTTCATTCTGGGAACACCTGCGGTATCTGCTCGGTGTCATTCCCGTGATTTTACGAAATGTTTTTGTAAAGTAATTCACATCCAGAATTCCAACTTTTTCTGCCACGGAAGAGACACTGATGTCACTTTTCGCCAGCAGGTTGGCAGCCTGGAATATCCGATGATGAGAAATGTATTCCGTCAGAGTCATTCCTGTTTCACGATGAAACACGGTGGACAGATAGCTTTGACTCAGATGTACATTGCGGCTCAATGTCATCAATGACAGATCTCTGTCAAGATTCATGTTGATATAGTGAACGGTTTCCTTGACCGGTGCCGAGAACTGTTTGAATGCGTACTGGTTAACTGTACGGGTATATTCGACAGTCATCTCCTCCATGAACCGGTTACCGGAGACAATTGATTCATTCTGGATTCTGTCCGCAAACCGGCGGGAAACAGAATCAATGTGATACGGATGCACTCCGGCCTTTTCAATTGCCTTGCGCAGCAGTGTATTCATAATGATCAGTCCGTGGCGCCGCCGCTGCGGTGACCCGCTGAATCTGTTTTCAAAACTGAACGACAGCAGTTTGCGCAGCGCTTTCACGGCTTCCGTTTCATCACCCGAAGTGACAGCACTCATCAGTTCATTTTCAGACGTGTATCGTTTTTCAATATATCCTTCCGCATACTCCTGCCAGAAGGATCTTTCATCCGCGGTATTGTCATTGAGTTCCCGTCGGTCTGTTTCATCGTTCACATAAATCACAGGACGGTTTTCTCTGAACAGTGAAGCCAGCTTCGCCAGCTGTGTGCGGAACAGCGGAACCGGCGGGCGCGGGAGAAGAAGGCAGCTTCTGATGAAAGCCTCGGATACAGGCTCTTCAGAATCATTCTCCGCCTGTTCGCCGATGTATTCTTCCGCTTCACCATTGCGCCAGGGACCGATGACGAAGACTCCGCCCGGTTTCTCCACGCTTCGCATGACTGCGACCGACTCACCCAGTTCTCCTTCAATAATACAGATCTTATCATCCCCGATTACCGGGGCTGTCGTCCTGATTCTTGATTTTATTCTTTCTATAACAGGTGAAAAACGAAATATCTCATCATAATCACCCAGGCCAATCTGATACGGCGGCATGATCAGTCCGACCCCTATCAGATAGGTATCCATTACACTCTTCAGGATTGATAATTCATCAGGCATCTGCAGTTAACTTCCTTAAATCAGAGTACAATACAGCCTTCGCTGTCTTCTTTGACGGGAAAGGCTTCCATAAAGTCCGTAATGCATAACGCAAGCGGTATTCCTGTCCAGCAGAAAGCGGTATATAACAGACCAAGTTTCCATCTGCCCTGATAGTACCTGTGGCCTCCTGCCCATCCCAGGAACAGCATCAGCCAGAGGTATGTTTTCTTTTTGAACCGGTTCTTGCCCCGGAAACTGTCGATATAACGCAAAAAACGCCATACAGGTCCCAGGAATCCGTAAGTCTTTTCTTCCATCCCCGTTTCTTTTCGGACAGTCTGATCCTGAAAATCCAGTTCCGTCAGGTTCTTCAGGAGGTTTTCGTCTGTTTCTTTTCTCTCTTTGTTCATTATAGCACCTCTTGCGGATAAAATCGTCAGAGCAGTCTGAGGCAATATGCTCTTTCAGACTGCTCTGTACAATTCAAATCATTTAATTATTGTGCGTTTTTTGCGACAGACTCAGCCTTGATGCGGGCAATTTCATCCTGAATCTCTTCCATCTTCTCTTTTGTAAGAGGATAGAACTTCATAGCAACAACATTCAGGATCCATCCGATCATAGGCATGCCGAGGAAGCAGATCAGTGTTGCGACCAGCAGACCGGTTGAGAACGGTGTGCCTTCAGTCGGCAGATTTTCACGGAAGCCGACCATTGCGTAAATAACAGCTACGATCGTTGACGCAAAGGATGAGATCAGTTTATCAACGAAGCTGAATAATGTTCCCATCAGACCCGGAACATAACGGCCGGAACGATATACTTCATAGTCAGCGCAGTCAGCAGTCATCGGAATAACAATGTTTC
This sequence comes from Solobacterium sp., assembly GCA_024696355.1. Classification (GTDB taxonomy): domain Bacteria; phylum Bacillota_I; class Bacilli_A; order Erysipelotrichales; family Erysipelotrichaceae; genus Bulleidia. Next base: position 1,611 of record JAILGV010000074.1, on the reverse strand, counting down.
CGGAAATGCCGCTGAATCCCTTCTGGACAATGATCAGCAGAATGTAGGCGAAACCGAGCAGAGACCAGCTGGAGGCATTAAAGAGCTTTCCCCATGTCTCAATCTTTGTCAGCTGGAATGTCGGCAGCTGCATTGCGCCGGATCCATGACCGAAGATAATAACCAGACCGATCAGAACAGACGTAATCAGAGCACCCCATGTACCGACGATCAGTGCTTTCTTCTGACCCATCTTTCTGGCAATGGTTCCGATACCGAGAATTCCGAACAGAGCTACCGGTACACCGGTAATCGCATTGACTGAACCATTCAGCGCGAAGGAACCGAACAAAACACCATACAGGGACATTGTTACGGCCGCATTGCTTGTGCAGCTCATCGCGAGCTTATCGGAAGAAGCTGCCAGGACCAGCATCTGGATACCTCTGTTATGAGCCATGACATCTGCGTAATCCTTGAAGCGGATACGTTCTGTCTTGCCGGTTCCGTAATACTTGGAATTGTCCTTGCGGGAGATACCGATAATTGCCAGTATCGCGAAGATTGCGGAAATGATGCCGATTGTGATCTGTGCCTGATGCCACATAGCCGGGTTGTAGAAACCGGAAAGCATCTGCACGCCGTCCGCGTCTGTTGTAATGACACGCTCCAGAGCCGGGTTCTTTGCCAGCAGAGACGCAATCTGATCAGCCGCGAATGTAGATTTCAGCGTAAATTTGGGAAGCAGTGTTCCGGAGAGATAAACACTCCAGAAGACGCTCATGGCCAGCACGTTGTATGTTGCGTCGAACATTGTAAATACAGGACGCTGTGCCGGGTCGTTGGTCATACATGTCTGAGCACTCTTTGTGACAACACACTGGAAGGTATAACCGATAATGTAGATTGCATAAATAATGATGTACGCAATAAACCTCATTCCCTGTCCCATGTTCGGGATCCAGTGGAACATCAGCCATGTCGTCAGAAACAGAATAACGTTGCCGGCAACGATAAACGGTCTGTTTTTACCGAACTTCGTGTTTGTGTTGTCAACAAGCATACCGATAAACGGGTCAGTCACACCATCCCATACACGCATGATTGTGACCAGACTTCCGGCAAGTACCGCGGAAACACCGACGATTCCTACGAGGAAGTAAGAGATTGAACCTACCAGTACCAAGTATAAGTTGGTAGAGGTGTTGTTCAATGCATAAAAAGCGATTTCCCAAAGCTTGGCACGATGAATGCCTGTTTTCGGGTCATCGAGTGGTAATCTGGACATTATTAAGTCCCCCTTTCGTACAATTCAGATGATTGCCTCTGAATATAATGTAAGCGATTCCTTGTTTAAGCTGATAGAAATGATTTTCTGAAAAACCGTAATATTTTTAGGCGAAAGAGATTACGGATAATGCGTAAAAAAAAACTAACTGCACGTGCTATAACTATAAAAAAGAGAGGAAAATAACAATGAAAAAGGCTTCAGAACTGTTTAAAACAGTGCATAATTCAGGCGGCCCGACAATCACCTCCTGCGGCCGCGGTCTTTTCGAACATGACGGATCAACCTACAAGGATATTGACGGAACAGGAAAGCTTTCCACGGTCAACGACTGGCATCAGTCT
>JAILGV010000069.1 GCA_024696355.1 Solobacterium sp. | reverse complement strand
CATCAGCAGATTGATGATTGTGGACTTTCCCGAACCGGTTGCGCCGATGATTCCCAAAGAGCCGCCTTTCTTTATTGAGAAATCGATGTCATCCAGGCATTTCTGCCGCTTGGAGCCGGCAAAGCTGAGCTTTTCATCATGCGCCTCTTCCGAGGAATCGTAATTGAAGCTGACATGGTCAAAGACGATGTAGTCTTTACTGTCCGTGACGGCGGCTTCCTCTTCACTGACCGCATACAGCTGTTCCTGCTCGTTGATCACTGCCTCGATTCTGGCGGCGGAGGCGGATGCCTTGGAGAGCATCATGAAGATTCTGTTCAGGCCCATGACGCCCATCAGAATCATATTGAAGTACGTCAGGAATGCCAGAATCACACCCGGCTGCGTCAGACCGTCGTTGACCCTGCGGGCACCGATGATGACGACAAGGGTCAGGCCGGTATTCAGAAACAGCTGCATGACCGGCCAGGGCAGGGACATGATTACACTTGCCCTGATGTCGCTTTTCATCAGTGATTCATTGACGCCCAGATAACGCTTCTGTTCGTATTCCTCCTTGGAAAGTGCTTTGACAACACGGATTCCCGTGATATTTTCGCGCATGACACGGACGATGTCATCAACCTTCTGCTGGACTTTTTCATAAAGCGGAATGCCCATGCGGGAGATGGCGACAACAAGCACAATCATGATCGGAGCCATGATGCACAGAATCATTGCCAGGCCTCTGTCCATGGTCATGGTGATGATGATTCCGCCGAACAGCATGATCGGGGCACGGATTCCCATTGTCTGCAGAGCTCTGAGAAAGTTCTGGACATTGTATGTATCGGAGGTCATTCGTGAGATCAGTGACGGAAGTCCGTACCGGTCAAGCTGGGAGCCGGAAAGGTTGATTGATCTGTTGAACAGATCGCGCCGTATTTCAAAGGCACTGTCACGGGTGGCTTTTACGGCAATGCGGTTGGCAGTGACGTTCAGGAATCTGCACAGCAGAGCCAGAAGAATCATGATTCCGCCCCATATATATACTTTGTAAATCAGATTCGTCGGAACGACATTGTCGATGATGTGTTCCAGAACATAAGGAATCATCAGTTCGGAAATGGTTCCCATCAGCTTGATCAGCATGCCGAAGGCAATCATTTTCCGGTATTTGACAATATATTTCAGTATCAGATTCATTCTGTCTGCCTCCAGCCTTCTGCAGTAAGTTCGAGAAGCTGAATCAGCTGATCCTTCTGTTCTTCCGTCAGAAGAGGATAACAGATTTCATGACTTCCGCTGTTTTTTCTGTGCTCTGCACAGTTTTTCCCCGCTTTTGTCAGGGAAACGGTAACCCTGCGCCTGTCCGCGTCATCTCTTTCACGCTGGATAAAACCCTTGTTTTCCAGCTTTGTGATGACTTCGCTGACAGAGCCTGACTGGATTTTCATATGTTCCTGAAGCTCTTTCTGACTGACTTTTCCCTCCTTCAGGAGATACAGGAGAATCTGCGTCTGACTCTGTCCGCCGGGTGAATTATGATAAATGTAATATCCGCATTTATGAAGATAATCCGTGATCATACGGTCCCTGTCTGTCTGTTTCATACACACCTCTGTTTCCTGAAATAATCATATTCTCCCGCCCCAAATATATCAAGGTGCCAAGCAAATAGGTACCTTGATATTTTGGTGCAGAATACCGGAAGGCCGAAAGGGCGCGGCGTACTGAGAAATGATGGTACAAACAAGGGACAGATAGTTTATACTTGTATGGTAACTGATTATCAGGGAGGTACTACATGGCTGAAGAAATCAAGGAAGCAGCTGCGGATGAGAATAACCGGAATTTCATCTACAACTTTATCAAGGAAGATATCGCACCGGGCGGACAGTTTGAAGGAATGACGGTTCATACCCGTTTCCCGCCGGAGCCCAACGGTTATCTGCACATCGGTCACTGCAAGGCTCTGTGCATTGACTTCGGCATGGCTGAGAAGTTCAACGGACTCTGCAATCTGAGAATGGATGATACCAATCCGGCCAAGGAGGACACAGAATATGTCGATGCGATCCAGCAGGATATCCACTGGCTCGGATTCGACTGGGGAGACCGCTATTTCTACGGTTCAGATTATTTTGAGCAGGATTATGAATATGCCGTCGAACTGATTAAAAAGGGACTGGCATATGTATGCGAACTGACACCGGAGCAGTTCAGGGAATACAGAGGCGACACTTCCACGCCGGCAAGATCACCTTACAGGGACAGACCCGTTGAGGAAAACCTGCGCCTGTTTGAGATGATGAAGAACGGTGAAGTGGAAGAGGGAAAGATGACGCTGCGTGCGAAGATTGATCTGGCAAGCGGCAACTTCAACATGCGTGATCCGGTGATTTACCGTATCCGCTTCATCAACCATCACCGCCAGGGAACAAAGTGGTGCATCTTCCCGATGTATGACTTTGCACATCCGATCCAGGATGCCCTCGAAGGCATTACCCATTCCCTGTGCTCCCTGGAATATGAAGATCACAGACCGCTGTACAACTGGGTAGTATCCAACGTTTCCATTCCGTACCACAAGCCGAGACAGATTGAATTTGCACGTCTGGGCATCGACCATACCGTCATGAGCAAGCGCAAGCTCAGAAAGCTTGTCGAGGAAAACTACGTGTCAGGCTGGGATGACCCCCGCATGCCGACGCTGTGCGGTCTGCGCAGACGCGGCTATACCGCAAAATCAATCCGGAATTTCTGCGACATGATCGGTGTTGCCAAGAGTTCCAATACCATTGCCTTTGCGGAACTTGAAAGATGTCTGAGAGATGACCTCAATGCCACGGCAGAGCGCACGATGGCTGTTCTGCATCCGGTAAAGCTGACTGTCACCAATTATCCGGAAGGACAGTCCGAAGTATTTGAAGTAGAGAACAACCCGACGAATCCGGAACAGGGAACACATGAGATTACCTTCTCAAAGCACCTCTGGATTGAAGAAGACGACTTCATGGAAGTTCCCGTACCCAAGTACAAGAGAATGTATCCGGGCAACGAAGTCAGACTGAAGGGCACATATCTTGTAACATGCACAGGATGTGTCAAAGATGAAAACGGCAGAGTCACGGAAGTGCTCTGTGAATATGATCCTGCCTCCAGAGGCGGAAATCCGGCAGACGGACGCAAGGTGAAGGGCGCCACAATCCACTGGGTCGACAGTGAAAACTGTCTGGATGCGGAAGTGCGTCTGTATGACAACCTGTTCACGGACCCGAATCCCGATGGACCGGACAAGAATTTCCTTGATGCACTGAATCCGGAAAGCCTGACGGTACTGCAGAACGTCAAGGTTGAAAAATCAATGCAGGACGTTGCCCGCGAGTTTGACGCAAGGGAAAACCGCACAGGCACAAACGCTCCGACATTCCAGTTCATGCGCATCGGCTTCTTCTGCCTCGACAACAAGGACAGCACAGCCGATCATCTGGTCTTCAACCGCAGCGTTTCCCTGCGCGACAGCTTCAAAAAGTAAAGAAAGAAAAATTTCACATCCGTGCGGTGTGAAATTTTTTTGTGCTTCTGCGGCAGATGAAAACCGCCGGCTGTGCCGGCGGCTGTTCCGTCAGATATTCAGAAGTGCGCTGTATTCAGCCAGTGCTCCGTCTGTTTCGTGGGCAAGAACCTTCTTGGCCAGAACTTTTCCGAGCTGTACGCCTTCCTGGTCGAAGCTGTTCAGGTTCCATGCGAAGCCCTGGAACATGACTTTGTTTTCGAAGTGGGCAAGCAGTGCGCCGAGAGCTTCCGGTGTCAGCTGTTCACCGATGATGATGCTGGAAGGACGTCCGCCGTCGAACTTCTTGTTCAGGTTTGTGTCATCCTTGCCGCATGCGAATGCGATAATCTGTGCAGCGACATTGGCACCGAGCTTCTGCTGGCTTGTGCTTCCCTGAATGACAACATCCGTTCCGATCTGGGAATTGCGGAAGCCGATGAACTGCATCGGAATGATGGTCTTTCCCTGATGCAGGAGCTGATAGAAGGAGTGCTGGCCGTTTGTGCCGGGTTCACCGAAGATGACCGGTCCTGTCGGATAGCTGACAGGCTCGCCGAAGCGGTTGACGGACTTGCCGTTGGATTCCATATCGAGCTGCTGCAGATGTGCAGGGAAGCGGCTCAGAGCCTGTGAATACGGAAGAACGGCTGTGCTCTGGTAACCGAGTACATTGCGCTCATAGACACCGATCAGTGCATCAAGCATAGCAGCGTTTTTGCAGAGATCTTTTTCCTTTGCGAGTTTGTCTTCTTCTGCGGCACCGGCAAGGAAGCGTGCGAATACTTCCGGTCCGAATGCCAGTGTCAGAACGGCACCGCCGACTGCAGATGTGGAGGAGTAGCGTCCGCCGATATAGTCATCCATGAAGAATGCATCCAGGTATCCTTCGTTCTTTGCGAGGGGTGAAGTTTCGCTTGTGACTGCGATCATATGCTTTCCTGCATCAAGGCCTGCATTTTTCAGGGCATCCTTGACGAAGGATTCGTTTGTCAGTGTTTCCAGGGTTGTTCCGGACTTGGAAACCAGTACGAACAGAGCATGTCTGACATCGACATTTGCCAGGACGCCTGCCGCATCGTCAGGGTCAACGTTGGAGATGAAGCTTGCCTTCATCTTCAGTGTATTGTTTTTCTTTGCCCAGTTTTCCAGAGCGATGTACATCGCACGGGGACCGAGGTCGCTTCCGCCGATACCGATCTGTACGACTTCCGTCAGTTTTTCGCCGTCTTCGTTGACGATTTCGCCGCGGTGCACCTTTCCGGCAAATTCAGCAATTCTTTCCTGCTGCTTAACATAGAATTCACGCTTGTTGACACCGTCTGCGATGACGTCAGCGCCCAGCTGACCTCTGCAGAGCTGGTGAAGAACGAGACGCTTTTCACCGGTATTAATGACTGCACCGTTATAGAGTTCTTCGAATTTTCCGATCAGATCCTGTTCTTCCGCCAGTTTTTTGAGAATTTCAAGGATGCTGTCATCAACAGCTTTGGCCGCAAAATTATAAGTGAGCCCGGCCGCCATGGGAACGCTGTAGTTTCTTACACGTACGGCGCCGTTTTCGCCGCTCATCACTTCAGCCAGATCAACACGTCCGGCTGCTTCGAGTTCTTTGAATGAAGCAAGCGTATCAAGATTATTCCAATTGGTCATTTTATCTCCTCCTGCCGCAGGAAAAAATCCGGCGGCTTTTCCTATAATAATTCTATTACTTTAGGCGGTGTTTTCCAACAGCAAGAAGTCCGGATGATGTCAGACAGATGAGAAAACGTACTATTTTGTTTCCGGTACGGGTCATCCGGCTGCCGGTCATATATGATGCCGGCAGGATTTCAGATATAATTTATATATGGACGCTGTCAGAAGAATACTGATCACAATTCTTACGGTTGCACTGTTCGGTTTCGGACTGCGTTTTTACTATACGAATTACTATTTTCCCGACCTTCTGAGAAGGCAGGCAGAAGAGTATATTGCCGTTAAGGACTATGCCGGCGCCATCCGTGTTCTGGAACAGATCGGCGACGGGGAGCGCATCAGTGACCTGCTTTACAAAGAGGCGGAAGAGCTGCTGGAAAAAGGAAATTTTGAGGCTGCGCAGGCAGTGATCGAGCGTCTGGGTGACAGCAGGGATACAGCCGGTCTCAGGACGGAAGTGATTTATCAGCGGGGAATGTCATTTTACCGGAACAGTCAGTACGAGGCAGCTTCCGCGGTATTTGAAACGGTCAGGGACTACCGGAACAGTGAAGAGATGATTCTGGACTGTGCCTATCAGCTTGCCGTCAGGGAGGTTCTGAACAGAAATTACAAAACAGCATCGGATCTGCTGAGCGATCCGAAATTCGCAGACTACAAAGACACAAAAACACTGTATCCGTATGTCAGCTATATGGCTGCCTCGGAAGCGTTTGAAAAAGGAGACTATGAAACTGCGGTTACCTGCTTTGAAAGAGCCGGAAAAGATTATCAGGACGGTTCCGATATGATCCGCAGATCACAGTATAAATATGTGCAGAAATACAGAAACAATTATGACGGCAAAGGTCCGTCTTCTGATACGTACTTCCGTTATATCAGCGAACTGAAATCCGCCGGTTATCTGGACAGTGCGGAAATCTTTGATGAAGTATATGCCCTTTCCGCAACCGTATGCGTCAATGCGGAGGAAAGAAACCGTACCGACAATTATGAAATTCTCAGCAGGGAACAGGAAATCTGGTTCCATGTGCAGCTGAACGGAGGAGCGAAAAACACATCCTATGCGATGACTTATATGCTTGTTCAGCCGGACGGAAAGTATCTGGAGGGAAGCTGGAAGTCAAAATGGAGGGCAAACGGATCAGGTACGGTGAGGTGGAAATACAATGACAGCAGGGGTGCCGCGACGGGCGATCTGATTCTGTATGTATACGCAGACGGCAGACTGCTGACAGAGCATAAGGTATATATCGGCAGGTAATTATGAGCAGGTATGAACTTCGCTTCGGCAATGCGGCCGCGCTTTATTTCGGCGCAGCAGGAAAGGAAATACCGAATCAGCCGGACTTGCTGGATCTGTTTTTTCCGGGATTCATCATATCCGAGGATCCGGAAAGAACAGGGCAGGAAGCGGAATACATTGATGCGGAATATATGATCCGTGCAGGAAAAAAACACGGACGGTTTTACGTGGGCGGAAGCACAAGGGTCTCCCAGATTCTCGGGAGACTGACAGGAACGGCAAAAGGGAACCGGGAAAAAGAGAGAAGATCAGCCGAACTGATCCGCCGGCATCTCTCCACGGTTCTTGTAAAGGACAGGAAAGCTCCGGAATTACTGCTGAACAATCTGGAGGGGCTGCTGGATGAACTGGATGAAGAGCAGCTGAATGATCTGGCACAAAGGCTGACGGAGTTCTGCGTTGAGTCGGCGCTGTTCAGATTCCGTCAGACGGAATATGAAAGAGAGTCGGAGCCCTTCGCCATGTACGACGAGGTTTTCGACGGGGTTATATACAATGCAGTGTATCAGCTGACCATGGGAGATTATGAGGGTCTGGTCAATGCCTTCCTGTGGATTCTGACCGGCAGCCTTCTGAGAAATGAATCATGGCAGCTTGTGCATCTGTTTGACAGTTCCTTCCATCCCGCATACCGGCAGGCAGCGGAAACAGAAAGCCTGCTTTCCAAACTGGAGTACCTGCTTTTCCCGGAGGATTTCGAACCGGTATATGACGGTGAGCAGACAGGGGAGCGTTTTCCCGACATTCACTGGTACTGCGACAGCTGCGGGGCACTGCTGAACAGACAGGAAGGATTCGATGATCATCTGGACAGCTGGAAATGTCTGGAATGCGGGGCTGAAAACAGGATCAGTGCCTCCGATATTTATCAGAATTTTGAATATGCCGCCGACCGGCGCAATCCGGAAGACCCGGAAAAAATACGCAGAGCTCTGGAAGAAAAACAGAAATGACAGAAAAAAACCGGACGGACGCCCCCGGAAGGGGCCGGCGTCTGCCCGGTTTTCATATGCTCAGTCTGCCTTCTTCTTTTTCTTTTTGTCTTTTTTCTTTTCGTTCTTTTCCAGTTTTTTCTGAGGCAGTTCCGCTTCGATTTCCTTTTTCAGTTCGGCAAATGCAGCAAGTCTTTCTTTTGTTACCTCGGGATATTTCGGATTCATGTCCTGCAGTGTCGCAAGAATGATTTCGCTTACGACATAGCGCATATACCATTTATGGTCAGCCGGTACGACATACCAGGGAGATTCTTTTGTGGCGGTGCGGTTGACTGCATCCTCAAAGGCTTCCATGTAGCCGTCCCAGTACTGTCTTTCCGACCAGTCGCTTTCGGAGAATTTCCAGTTCTTTTCAGGTTCCTCGATTCTTGAAAGGAAGCGGAGGGCCTGCTCATCCTTGGAAACATTCAGGAAAATCTTTACGGTGCGTACATTGTTGCGGTAAAGATATGTTTCGAAATTGCGGATATCTTCATACCGGTAGTCGATGACTTTGGAAAGGTCGATCCTTTCGGCATTCGCCTGGCTGAGATAGAGCTTTTTCACTTTTCCGATCAGTACGTCCTCATACTGCGAACGGTTGAAAATCGCGATCTCGCCCTTGGCCGGAACCTGCTGGGCAACCCTCCAGAGGAAGTCATGGGCAAGCTCGGTTGAACTTGGTGCCTTGAAGGCCGCTTCATGTACACCGTGCGGTGAGAGGCATGAAAGCACAGCCCTTATCGTGCCGTCTTTGCCGGCGGCATCCATCGCCTGGAACAGGAAGATGACGCCTTCTTTCTTGTCGGCATACAGCTTTGCCTGCAGTTCGTCAATTTTTTTGTTGTTTTCCTTCAGACGTGCTTCGGCTGTATCCTTGTCGGGACACAGGGATGTTTCGTCGGTCTCTGTCTTTTTGATGCTGAAATGTGCAGAGCCGTCATACATGTAATGATCAAACATAAGTCCTCCGAATTATTCTTAAAATAATGATAGTTCAAAATTATGCCGTCTGTCTTTGCGATTGCGAAATATCTGAAAAAAAGGATATCACGTACCGTGATATCCTTTCCTCAGTTACTTTTTGTAGTGTGCCCACATTTCGGCAGTTGCTTCACTGACAAGCTTTACTGCTTTCTGTCTGGAAGCTTCATCCCATGTTTCCTTCGGTCCCCTGAACTGTGTCGTCAGGTCTTCGCGGTTGTCAAATACGCCGACCGGGAGATGGAATTTCTGACCCCATGCTTCAACTGTCAGTGTGCCGGGCACTTCGCTGACTTCCTTCAGATAAAGGATGTCATCGCAGCCGTAGTCATACATCATGACTTTGTCCGGAGTCTTGTGGTTGATGCTGGATCCGGGGTTGTTCGGGTCAAAGCGTGCATCATTCTTGGCACGGGAATCTTCCGGTGTAACCCAGATATAAAGAACGGCAGCGTTTTTCAGCAGATCGGGGGACAGCATGGAATATGTGTACTGATATCCGAATGTGCCGGTCAGCGGCATTGCGGCACCGTCGTTTCCGCCTCTTGAAAATTCGATGATGATTGTCTTGTCGGACAGATCTTCGGCATACTGTGACTGCTTTTCGTCCAGCAGCGCTCTGGCTTCGGGTTCCAGATCAGCGGCGATCTTATTTCTGATGTCTTCATCAAGAAGGGAAATCAGCGGCTTCATGCCGGCTGCGACAGATGCCCTGTCAAATCTTTCGAACAGATATTCGGCCGCATTTGCGGGACTGACGTAATTGCGGTTTACCAGATCCTGATAGTCTTCACTGAGCAGAATGGAAAGCACGCCCCATACTCTTCCGTCATAGGTCGGTGATTCATCATCGGGGTAGTAGAGCGTGGGCTGACCCATTTCAGCAAGCTTTTTATCGAGCTGACGCATCAGCCAGACATAAGGGAAATCGTCGAGCTGCAGGTTTTTTCCGATATGGAAATCATTTACCATCTGTTCGGGATCGTTCTCGTTCATGAATTTTCTTACTTCAGACTTGCCTGAGGCAGGCAGGGCATTCAGCAGAACTACATCAAATACATTTTTCTTCATAAATATCTCCGTTTAATTCCAAATACTATATATATTGTGGCACAAAATCATGTCCGTGTTCTACTTTTTGCGGGCTAAATTGCGCAGGGGGAAAACTGTTTCACGGACTGCAGTGTAATTTCGGCAAAGTTCTGTTTTTTCATCTGATAGTTCAGAAAATAAGGTGTACAATAATGATATGGAAGAGAACAGGAAACACGCTTACTGGATTCATCAGAAGAAAGAGGCACCCGAATCTGTAAAGGGCTACTTTTATCTGCCTCAGTGCAGCTGCTCAAACTGCGGTGCTGAGGTCAACAGGGAAAAGACAGTCTGCCCGAACTGCATGGCGCTTATGGATTTGGAAGCTCCCAAGGAAGATGAATAAAGGGGATCGGAAGATCCCCTGTGTTTTTTTGTCAGTTGTATGAGAACCGGCTCATACTTTTTTAATTTTCAGAATTCCGTGCTGATATGATTTGTATACCAGGCCAGCGGCAGATATGTTATGACAGATACAGCTGCCAGCAGGATTCCTGTTCCGATTACATTGTAGAACATTATAATCATCATCCTTTCTCCTTGCGGCAATTACTGATTATAGCCATTCATTTTCTGAATTCAAGGGGTTGGATAAATGTAAGGGTTTACCCTTTGTAATTTTCAAGAAAAGAGTGAAAAACGTTGTCGTAATCCTTGTATCCGGGGAATGTTTTCAGCTGGACGGAGTGGACGGCATTGAAAATATTCTGCTCGATTTCGGGATTTGTCTTCTTCAGTTCCCTGATCAGGTTTTTGGTTTCCAGCCGCTTGGAACTGCTGTCGCAGGTATTTGCGCCTTCGGTAAATCTGCATGCACACCGGATGAATTCCAGGTCATTGTATTTTGCCCAGGCAATGATGTCGTCTTCATGTACACAGTACATCGGCCGGATCAGCTCCATTCCTTCAAAGTTCTCACTTTTTGCCTTGGGAATGATGGTTTCGATCTTGGAACTGTAGAACATGGCCATGACAACAGTTTCGATGACGTCATTGAAGTGATGGCCGAGGGCAATCTTGTTGCAGCCGAGTTCCTTTGCCTTGTTGTACAGATGTCCCCTGCGCATGCGTGCACAGAGATAGCAGGGTGAGACCGTCTGCCTGTCAGCCACCGCGAAAATATTTGTTTCGAAGATGGTGACGGGGAGCTCCAGCTTTGCGGCATTGTCTTCGATTTTTCTGCGGTTGGCTTCGTTGTATCCCGGGTCCATGATCAGATAAACAATTTCAAACGGGATTTTCATGTATTTCTGATATTCCCGCATCATTTCCGCCATCAGCATGCTGTCTTTGCCGCCGGAGATGCATACAGCGATTTTATCCCCCGGACTGATCAGTTCATATCTGCCTATTGCAGTCTGAAAAGGAGCCCACAGCTTTTTGCGGTAGGTTGTATGGATGCTGTGCGCTGCCTTTGCGGCAGGAGTCATTTCGTTTCTGATTCTGCTCCGGTTGCTCATATACAGTTCTATATTTTACCGCATCATCCCTTTTATTGCAGAAATCACATTATGTGATTTTCAAGTGAAATATATGATATCTATTGACTGACGGTCAGTCATTTGATATATCAATATTGTCAGAGTTATCAAATGACAGAAAGAAGGATGAAACAATGGCAGAAATCACATTGGAAAAAGTTGATCAGGTAATTGAAAGAACAGGATGCACCTACAGCGAAGCAAAAGAAGCGCTTCTTCACTCCGACGGCGATGTACTGGATGCTGTTATATATTTAACGGAAAGCAGTAAGTCAGGAACAGTTGAAGAAGTTGTTACAAGACTGAAGGAAACCATCTCCAGAGGCGCAGTGGAAAAGGTCCGCATCGTCCGCAACGGCGAGACACTTCTGACAGTGCCTGTCGCAGTAGGCGCTGCCGGCGCACTGCTCGGACTGATGGCAGCTCCGTTTGCCCTGATTGCAGGAACACTTGCCGCATATCAGATGGACTGCAGAATCGAACTCGTCAAAAACGACGGCTCCGTGGAAGAGTTCAAATAAGCTGAATGCAGGTCTTGTTGTTTCTGCCCTGATGCTTCAAAGAAACAATTTGCATAAACGGACAGCTCCGGGATACAGTTCCGGAGCTGTCTTTGTTTTACGGATGCCGCTGCGGTGTTATGATGAAAGCATCAGAAACAATACCGTTTCATTTGTCATGTTCACTGCATCATTATCAGCACAGCCGGAGAATATCATTATATAGGAGGGTGAAGTATGTTTATATTCTGGGGAGACGGCTCACAGGATGCCATGGATCTTGTCAACAGCATCCGTGTCAGAAGCACGGAGAACTTCAACTGGACGTTTATTTTTATTCTGGCAGTCGTGTTTTATGTTTACTGGTCGGAGATCAACAAAAAGAACATGCAGGCTGTAACTGCCGGTCTTGCCCTGTACGGTGTGCACTGGCTGTATGAGATCGGCAATGCCGTCATCGGCCATGTGTCCGGATATCCTTTATGGTCCGTATCAAATGAATCGACAACGTTTATTCTTCTGATCGGCGTGTGCTGGGAGCTTTCCATGATGTTTTCCCTTGCCGGAATCATTTCCTTCAAGATGCTTCCGCATGACAGGAGCCGCCGCTATTTTGCAAAGAACGGCAGGGGCGGAATTGACTGCAGGCTTGCCGGTGCGCTGCAGATGGCGCTGCTGTTTGCATTGTTTGAGTCTTTCCTGGCCGGCACAAGCAACCATTCGTTTATCTGGGTTTACCGCTGGTGGGGCGTGATTCCCGTATTTATTACTACGTATATTCCGTTCTTTCTTGCCAGCAATTATGTTCCTGACATGGAACCGAAGAAAAGAATGAGATTCCTGATCGGAGAATGGAGTCTGGTGGCTGTACTGCTGGCAGTTCTGATACCGATGGGAATTATCTGATACGGAAGTAAAGAATAAAGATGATGCAGGGGCTCAGGCCCCTGTATTTTTCTGTGCATAAGTCTGACGCATGAAGAATCCTGGGGTAAAATGATGGAAGGACAGCAATATGACACATGATATGACAAAAGGTTCCGTCCTTTCGCTGCTGGTCGGATTTACCCTTCCCCTTGTGGCCGGGAATATCCTGCAGCTTACCTACAATGCGGCTGACAGCATCATTCTCGGCAGATATGTGGGAAGCGGCCAGCTTGCGGCTGCGGGTACGAGCAATCCTCTGATGTCCCTGATTATGATGTTCATGCAGGGAATCAGCCTGGGGTGTGCCGTTCTGATCGGGCAGCTGTTCGGAAAGGGAGAAACGGAAAACATGCAGAGACAGATCAGTACCGGAATGGTATCCGGCTCTGTTTTTGCGCTGGTTCTGACGGCACTGCTTGTGCCGGGAGCCAAACCTCTTCTAAGACTTCTGCAGGCTGACGCGGTCATTCTTCCGTACGCTGTCGTATATCTCAGAATTGTCGGCTGCGGCATTATATTCCAGTTTCTTTATAATTATCTGTCTTCGGTGCTCAGGGCACTCGGCGACAGTGTAACGCCGCTGTACTTCCTGTCATTCAGTTCTGTCCTGAATATTATCGGTGACCTTCTGCTGGTTGTTGTATTCGGCATGGGTATTACCGGCTGTGCACTCAGTACGCTTTTATGCGAGGGACTGAGCTGCCTGCTTGCTTATATGTACATCGTCAGAAAAGTGCCGGTTCTGAATATGGGAAGGCGCTGGTTTGTCTTTGACAGGAATATGTTCAGAAAGACGCTTCAGTACGGAACTGTTACGGCCATGCAGCAGTCGACGGTGCAGGCCGGCATCCTGGGTGTTCAGGCGATCGTCAATTCCATGGGGGCTGCAGCGACCGCGGGCTTTGCGGCAGCCAACAGGATTGATGACTTTTCGCTGATCCCCGGCCGCAATATCGCCAATGCCATGACGGCTGTAATGGCCCAGAACGAAGGCGCGGGAAAAAGGGACAGGGTCCGCAGGGCGTTCTTTGCCGGCATGGGACTTGAGGCTGCTTTCGGAATCACGGCTTCCGTGCTGCTGTTTCTGTTTTACGACCGCTGCATGCGGCTGTTTACGGATGAGGCGCCGGTGCTTCTGCAGGGCGGAACATATCTGCGCCTGATTGCCCTGATGTATGTTCTTCCTGCTCTGACAAACGGGATCCAGGGGTATTTCCGGGGAACCGGCAATCTCAGAATTACGCTTGCCGGAAGTCTTTTGAATATGGGCATGCGGTTTTTCAGCTGTCTCATCTATGCATTTGTTTTTCATATGGGAATCGCTGCCGTGCCGTGGGCATGCTTTACCGGATGGACAGCCATGCTGGTCATGGAGCTGCCATTGCTTGCAGGATCCGTACTGAAGAAAGAAAATGCTTCACGCTGAAGCAGAATCAGACAGATATCCGGAGGAATCCGGTTTTTTTATTCATTTCTGACTGTTAACCGGTATAAATCGATCAGGTTGTAATCGTATACAGGCGGATGATATATTGAAATAACAGGGATATAAGTTATAAAAACATCATATCTGCGTCCGTATTTCTGCAGGCAGTTCTTTATTCTTGAAAGGACGGAAAGAGATGAAAAGAAAACTTCTGGCGATGGATCTTGACGGGACCGCTGTTTCGGATGATTACAGTCTGAGCAAAGCATCCGAGGATGCTTTTGCACTGGCGCGCAGGTGCGGACATGTGACGGCTTTTGTCAGCGGTCGCAGGGACGTGGACATGCTTTCACTGAAAGATGCACAGTGGTGTGCGGATTATCATATTCTGAACAACGGCGGAAAGATTATCCGGTGCCGGGACAGAAAGATCATCATGAATGACTGCATCGGCAGGGAAACAGCCGTGCAGATGATCCGCTTCGCATCCGCAAATGACCTGCAGCTTCATATCGTAAGCGGCATGACATGGCAGGTGACAAAGATGACGGAGGGAACGCTGCAGTACGCACGGCAGCTCGGCGTGATTCCGGAGGTCATTCATTCCCCGGAGGAAACAGACTGCGGCAGGATTGAAGGATTCATGGCAACAGCCGATCTGGAGCCTGTGGCAGCTTATATCGATAAAGAAATGCCGGACCTGATGTATGTCCATTCCGAACCGGGAACGATTGACATCATGAAAAAAGGAGTAAGCAAGTGGAACGGGATTGCCGCACTTGCGGAACTGCTCGGCATTGAGCGGAAGGATATCATCACAGCCGGAAATTACTACAACGATATAGAAATGATTGAAAAAGCCGGAACCGGCATCGCAGTGGCGAATGCCGTTGACCGGGTAAAAGAAGCTGCGGATTATGTGACGGAACACGACAACAACCATGATGCGGCTGCCGAGATCATTGACCTGATGCTGAAAGGGGTGTTTGACAGTGAATAAGTATCTGCTCGGAATCGACAACGGCGGAAGCGACATCAAATGTGCTCTTTTTGATACGGAAGGAACGGAAATCGCTTCATCGAACGTACAGGTGCCCATCGCGGCGCCTGCCCCGGGATATACGGAACGGGACGCGGAAGAGGTCTGGCAGGCAAATGCAGAAGCTGTCAGGGAAACATTGAAGAAGGCGGAAATCGATCCCGGAGACATCTGTGCCGTCGGGATTACCGCCTACGGAAACGGAATGGTCCTTGCGGATGAAAATGTCCGCCCGGTGTATCCGGTCATTGTATCGACGGACGACCGTGCCGCCGAACTGTGCAGCGAATTCAAGAAAAACGGAACGGAGCGGAAACTGTTTCCGCATACCAG
>JAILGV010000060.1 GCA_024696355.1 Solobacterium sp. | reverse complement strand
CCTGACTTTTCCGTCAGTTTTTTCCTTTTTTGAATTGACGTTTTTGTTGCTTAATTCCTGTTCAGTTTTCAAAGATCACGCGCTGGCTCTTCACCCGCGCAATTCAGTAGCTTACTCCTTTTTCTGCCCTGTGTCAACAGGTTTTTTTCGGATTCCGCTCCCGCACCCGCCTCTTCTGAGTGAGTGCTCATCTAATCTACTACTTCTTCTCCCTTCAGTCAACATTTATTTTTACTTTTTTCGAAATTTTTTTAAAACTTTTTGGAAAGCAAAGGCAGATGCATGACGCATCTGCCTGTAATTCCGAATATCTGTTTATCTTCCCTGTTTATTGCCGTTTCCTCAACACGGTTTTTTCAGCATATTTTTCTTCAGACCGGCGTTTTTTATGCGTTCCGGTTCATTTTCAGATACTGATGATAGTATTTTTCGATACATTCATTATTGAAAGGGTCTTTTCCGTCATACATCAGATCAATCAGACGGTCCATTTCCGTTTCAACGATTCTTCTGATCTCTTCCGGATAGTTCATTTCCCTGGCATGCAGAGCATATTCATTCTCATCGAGGATCTGATATGTCCTGTCCGGATACAGCTTGACATCCAGGTCATAATCAATATTCTTGATTGCCTCTCCGTCATACAGACTGGGCGATGCCATATTTACATAATAATAAATGCCGGTCTTTCTGATCATGGAGATCACATTGAACCAGCGCTTTCTCCAGTAGAAGCACACAGCCGGCTCTCTGGTGAACCACTTTCTGCCGTCATGTTCGATCACCCACGCCTTATTAGTCACAGCGACAATATAATCATCCGTAATGTCAAGCACAAAAGCCTTGCACCAGGTGCGGTGCAGGGAACCGTCATGTTTAAAGCTCTGAACATATACTTCTGTGCCGATTTCGGGAAGATCAGTCATCTTTATTGCTCCTATGCGTATCTATTGTACTCTTTGCCGCGGAATTCTCAAATAAAAAGTACGGCAGCCTTCAGGCTGCTGTACATTATCCCTCAAATTTTACTCTTGCATTCTGCAGGCTTCTGATCAGAAGCGGCACAAGAATAATACATACCACAAGTGTTGCCGCATTGTACCAGAGATTGTAGCCCAGCGAGTATACCCACGCAGCCGCGGAACCTGCCACACCGTCTTCAGGCGGCCAGAAATAAACGCCGGAAAGCACGGTAGAAACGTACTTAAGTATCATACCGACGCTGACGCCGACATAATATCTGTATTTTCCCTTCCAGTAAATTGATGCAATTGACATGACAATCAGCGGAACAAAGTAATCGAGCGAGTACTGTGCGATATTCAGGAACCATCTTGCACCGCCCAGAATAAACTGCAGCAGCCATGAAAGAGCCGCAACGCACAGGCCTTTCTTCCATCCCAGATGATAGGATGCAACAAAAAGCACCGCGACTTCAATCTCTATTGAGCCGCCCTGGGGCATCTGAAGGAACGGAATGAATTCCCCGACATACCAGAGAACGACATAGAGTGCGGCATACAGAGCCATGTATGCCATGGAACGAATCTGATCATGTTTCATAAAAAAATACACCTCCGTTTGAAGGCGTAAGGATTCACTGCAGAACTCCCTACGCTAGTACTACCTAGATCAGGTGGATAAGGGTTTGTCTCAGCTTTTTCAAGCACCCCTGTTCACAAAAACTATTATACCCTTCTTTTTTGATGATACAATCATTTCATGAATATTATAAATGAACAGATCAGAGCCTTCCTTGATGAACCTGATATGATTGCAGCTCTGGGCAACATATCCGCATGCATTATGATGAATTACGAAAACATCAACTGGTCCGGGTTTTACTTCGCCAAAAACGGCGAACTTGTTCTCGGTCCTTTCCAGGGAAAACCCGCATGTACGCATATTCCCTTTGACAAGGGTGTCTGCGGGAAAACATACCGTGACAAAGCAGTTCAGCGGATTGATGATGTGCTCAGCTTCCCGGGCCACATTGCCTGTGACAGCGCAAGCAGAAGCGAACTCTGCGTGCCTGTGATTGTCAGCGGGGAATGCGTTGCCGAGATCGATCTGGACGCCCCTGTTCCCTGCCGTTTCACCGAAACAGAAGAAAAAGAAATGCTGCAGGCTGCCGAAGACATTGCTTCAGCTTTCCTGCAGCATAACTGGAAATTCTAACGGTACAGATTGAATATCGAGTTTTTCTCGAAATAATCCGTAGCTTCGTCAATTGCGGCCGCCGCCGAGAACAGCCGGATACGACAGCCGCAGAGCATGGTCTCAGAGATCATGCCTTTTTTTGCGAGACTTTCCCCGATCCTGTTAAAGTCACTGCTGTCGATATCAAGATTCAGGTACTTCTTCCACTGCCTTCTGCCGTCGATCATCATGCAGGCATTGTCGATTACAATCGGCCTGCATTCCGTCCGGTATTCAGCCAGATGCAGACTGGTCACCTTGTCAAAATCCGTTCCCAAAAGAAGTACGTATCCCTTGAGCTCATACAGTCTTGCGGAAGGAGATTCCTCGGCAAGCGGGAAGTGAACCGACTGCCTGTTGCACAGCAGCTTGGCATATCTGCCCCAGGCTGTATAGGAACAGTTGGGATGATTGGAACATACCGTTCCCTCTCTGTTCCGGAAGTTCTCAACAATATCTCCCATATACTGCACGTCCGTCAGTTCCGCATCATATGCAGGCATGGACTCCCTGATCTGATCCCAGATCTGCGGCGCAGCAGGCGGATTCTTCCATCCGGAAGGATCACTGTTGTCTGCTGTCTGTGTCGGCATCAGGATTGTTCCGCCTTCCTCCTCCAGCTCAAGCAGTGCATCAACAACCGTACGGGCACCGCCGCTGACGTAGCCGAACGATGAAAGTGAGGAATGTACCTCAAGTATCATATTGGGTCCGACCCCGACACTTCTCAGTGCCTCGATCAGGCTCTCTTTTGTCACTACTTCAGTGATTGTCCTACGGTCATTGTTTTTCATAATTTATTTAAGCTTCGCGTATTCCTTGGCAATTTCTGTACCTACTGCCGCATTGTTGTAAACAAGTCTGATGTTCGATGCAAGAGACCTGCCCTCTGTGATTTCCGCAACTTTTGCAAGCAGGAAAGGCGTGCACTGTTTTCCGGTGATTCCCTTTGCATCCATTTCCTTTATTGCTTCATCTATAACACCATTGATTATAGCAGGATCCATGGAATATTCTTCAGGAATCGGATTTGTAATCAGAACTCCGCCGTCAAGACCGAGATCTCTCTTGGCTTTTACGATTGATGCGGCTTCTGCGGCATCTTTTAATTCATAGTCCACCTTCAGTCCGCTTGTACGTGTATAGAAGGCAGGAAGTTCAGCAGTCTGATAGCCGAGAACCGGAACACCCTTTGTTTCCAGGACTTCCAGTGTCTTGGGAAGGTCAAGAATTGCCTTGGCTCCGGCGCAGATTACCGTAACGTTTGTTCTTCCGAGTTCCTCCAGGTCCGCAGAAACATCCATTGTTTTTTCAGCGCCCCTGTGAACGCCTCCGATACCGCCTGTCACAAAGAATTCAACTCCGGCAAGAGCAGCGAAGATCATTGTTGTCGCAACTGTTGATGCGCCCCATCCGCCCTTTGCACAGATGACAGGGATATCTCTGCGGCTGACCTTGGGAATAGCCATGCCGCGCTTTCCGAATTCTTCGATCTCATCTTTTGTAAGACCGACAACGCCGACCCCGTCAATAATTCCCACTGTTGCGGGAACACCGCCGTGATCACGGATGATCTTTTCAACATTCAATGCTGTTTCCACGTTCTGCGGATACGGCATTCCGTGAGAAATAATTGTTGACTCAAGCGCGATTACGGGTCTGTTTTCTTTCAGCGCAAGTTCAACTTCCGGATTAACTCTGACTTTCATATTTTTCTAAACCTCCAATACTTCAGAATTTTCCAACTGCTGTACAGTTCAATTAACGGGCTTTGCCGTATTTCGCAGTGCTTCGGCGATTTTCCTGACGGCAGATGTAATCTGTTCATCTGTATAAACGCCGGACTGCAGAAGGACAAAGCCGTCCATATATGCCTGCTTCAGGGCATCAGCCTCTTCTTTTTTCATTGCCGCAAAATCAACTGTGCCTGCCGCCCTCAGCATCTGGTCAAGAACCATAGCTTTTCTGGCAGTCTGATGTTCAAGATATATTTCATGAAACAGGTATTTCAGCGGCCATGTTTCATTATATGCCGTTCTGATGCATTTGATTCCCTCGAATTCCCCGCAGTATTTTCCGATTTCTTCCGAAAACGAATAAACTTCCTCTCCGGAGAGTCCGTCAAACATCAGATATTCTTCTTCATACGCTGCGGCATCACCGCTGTGCATATCCATTGTTTCAAACAAATCCGCGAGGGTCATTTCCAGACATGTGTCATCAGCGGACGCAAATAAGTATCCTTTTCTTTCTGCAAGCTGCGCCAGGCAGCCTGTCTTCTGTTTATCTGCAGAATAAAAAATGATTTTCCCCATATATCTATAATAAATGAAAAAAGGCGCGAACGCCTTCCTATTTTTCTATCTTGCTTCAGCCCAGTTGATATATGAGCTGAACTTCTCCTTCATTTCTTCCTTGTCAAGAACACTGGAGATGCTCACGATATAAGGAACCTTATTGTAAAGTTCATCGGCAAGGCTGTCCAGGGTGATGACAAGATCTCCGTCAAATGCGATCAGTGAATCCAGACTGCCGTGTTCTGTCCGTATCGGCAACGAGTTTTCTTTGATTACCTGATCTGCTTTAATTTTCAAAAGCATACTTGATCCCATTCCTGCTCTGCAGCATACCAAAGCCTTGTACATAAGTCCTCCTTTTCTTTCGTATCCGAAAAAATCATTCATATAATACTATAAATTAATTTAGATGCAAGCCCTTTTTGAAGGGCAGTACAGTCGATTTTTCTGCGTAATTCAGTTTATAATAATAAAAGTTGAGGTATCAGCTTATGAATATTTATGAATCCGCAGAAGACTATCTTGAATCCATTTTAATGATTCAGGAGAAAAAAGGCACAGTTCATTCAATAGACATTGCAGAGGACAGGGGTTTTTCCAAAGCAAGTGTTTCCATTGCCATGAAGAAGCTCAGGGAAAACGGCTATATTTCAATGGATAAAGACGGAACAATCCATCTGCTTGAACCCGGAAGAGAAATCGCCGAGAAAATCTACGGCCGCCATAAGATTCTGAAAGAGCTGTTTATGAATCTCGGCGTTGACGAAGAGACGGCAGGCAGAGATGCATGCATGGTTGAGCACGACCTCAGCGAAGTTACATTTGAGAAAATCAAAGCCTACTGTGAAAAGACTTTAAAGTAAACCGGACACTTATGTGTCCTTTTTTTCTGCCGCGGCGGCAAGAAGAAGCGAATAATATTTCTCCTGCCAGTCCGATCCCCTTGAGCTCATCACGACCGGACACGCAGCACCGACTACAATCCCCGCCATTTTCGCATGCATTGTAACGGTGTATGCCTTGATCAGGATATTGCCCGCATTGATGTCGGGCACCAGAAGAATGTCGGGATCTGATGAAAGTCTGCTTTCATAGCCTTTGTAGGCAGCGGTCTTCGGATCCATCGCACAGTCATAGGACACCGGACCTTCAACGATGCATCCGCTGATCTCTCCCCTTTCATTCATTGCCTGAAGTTCTGCCGCCTCAGTTGTGACCGGCAGTTTTTCATTTACCTTTTCAATACACGTAAGCACTGCAGCGCCGGGAGTCTCTACGCCGAGCGCATGCATCACTTCTACAGCATTTTCCAGAATGACCTTCTTCTGTTCAAAGGTCGGATAAGTGATCATGCCTGCATCACTCAGGCCAAGCAGCTTGTGATATCCGGGAAGTTCAACCACGGAAACATGCGACATGGTCCTGCCGGTGCGCAGCCCGTTTTTCCGGCTGACGACCGCTCTGAGGAATACCGAGGAATCCAGCAGTCCCTTCATCAGAAAATCGGCCCTGCCCTCATGCACCAGCAGTGCTGCTTTTTCTGCCGCTTCCTCATCACTTCCGGCATTCACGATTTCAAAACGGAAAGGATCCTGATCCAGCAGTGCCAGGCATTTCATAATTACTTTCTCACTGCCGGTCAGAATGCATTCTGCAATACCGCTGTTCACAGCCTGCAGAACTGCCTGCAGGCCGCGGATGTCTTCCGCACCCGCAAGCACAACCCGCACTTTTCTTTTTCTGTTCTTCGCCAGCTCTTCCAGCTGCCGCAGTGTTCTGATTTCTTCCATATATTATTCCGTCCGGTTATATGTCTCAGCGTTTTCTACAGTTCACGGTAATACGGGCAGATATCTTCATAACTGCCGTCCTTCATTCGGAATCCTTTCGGAATCACTCCCAGAGGTACGAAACCGAGTCTTTCATACAGATGTCTGGCATGAATATTTGATGCAACTACTGCATTGAACTGCATTATGCGGAAACCGTGTTTTTTCCCCTGTACAAGGCAGTCCTTAACCAGTGCTTCCCCGATATGAAGGCCGCGCAGTTCACTGACAACGGCATAGCTGGCATTTCCGATATGTCCGCATCTTCCGATGTTGTTCGGGTGGAGAATGTACATGCCTGTCACTTTCCCGTGCTCATCAACAGCTGCCCCGCAGTATGTCTGGGACGCGAAAAACTCTGCTCCGCTCTCAGGATCCAGCAGGTCCTCCTGCGGAAATGCAATGCCGTCCTCAACCACCCTGTTCCAGATGCGGATCATTTCCGGTATGTCTTCACTTCTGTATTCTCTGACTGTGATATTCATATTCAGTCACCGCCTTTCTTCCGGTGAACGTTCTGTTTTCAGGCTTCCCGTTTTCGTGCGATGCGCTTCCCGGACGGCCGTATCGCCTCCTGGGGACAAACAAGAATGCAGAGATGGCACCCGACGCATTTTGCGCCGCTGAGCCTCGGCCTCCTGTTTTCATCCAGGGTAATTGCCTGATGTCCTCCGTCCCTGCATGAAATCATGCATCTGCCGCAGCCGATACATTTGTCAGGAAGGAATTTCGGGAAAACTATCGTATCTCTTTCCAGTACATCCGTGCTTTCACTCAGTGTATCAAGGCTCAGTCCGATCACTTCGCCGATACTGCCGAAGCCTTTTTCAGCCAGATAGTAATTCAGTCCCGACAGCAGATCATCAATAATACGGTAGCCGTACTGCATGACGGCAGTTGTCACCTGTACGGAACCGGCTCCCAGCAGAATAAATTCCAGGGCATCTTCCCAGGTCTCTATTCCTCCCATGCCGCTGACATGTCTGCCTTTCATCTGCTCTGTTTCGGCGACTTCTGCTATGAAGCGCAGCGCAATCGGCTTTACCGCCGCACCGCTGTATCCTCCGACAGCCGAATGGCCCTTTACCGCAGGTGCGGCAACATAAGTATGCAGATTCACGCCGGTTACGCTTTTAATTGTATTGATG
>JAILGV010000051.1 GCA_024696355.1 Solobacterium sp. | reverse complement strand
GGTTTCACCGTCAGTGTCCCCAGTATTGTCCATATATTCACGTGCTGCTCCCCCTTTCCATCGTACGGTCAATTATGTTACCACAGGTCACCGCCGCTGACAACTGACCGTAACCTGCAGTTGCCCCGCAAAAAAGGGTACGCCGCAGCGTACCCTTAACGTGCAGATTGTATGATGCATTTCCTGAGTTCTGATTCATTCTTTCCGCCATATCAGAAAGTGCCGTCCGCATGACATGTCAGATCGAATGCAGCACGGGAAAAACCGGACGCCTCTCCCGTAATCACTTTTGCCAGTTCCTTATCTCCCTGGTCTTCAACCTCAAAGCTGTATTTATACAGACCGTAATCCAGCGAAATAACTGTCTTGTCATTTCCAGTGCTTGAAGTAACAAATCCCTTGCACTGCCATTCCCGCATGATGTCCCGAATCGTTCTTCCTGCAAGCGCATCCAGCTCTGTCTGTTCCAGCGGGATTGCAGTAATCTCCTCGGTATAGCTTACCGGCAGGTTCCAGGCATATGCGTCAAACACTTCAAAAGCAGAAGAATCCTCTTCAGCCATCGCTGTCTGATACAGATCCTTCGCGTACTCATCCAGCATCGTGACAGCTCGGATATATTTTCCGTCCATCGCCAGGATGAGGGTTACAAATTCATCGGTCTCGCTGATTGTGGCATACTCTTCAGAAGCATCCACTGCCTCTCTGATCGTATGGTAAAAATGAGGCTCAGACGCCATGACACCATACACCGAGCAAAGCATCAGTACCGCCAGGATGATCGCAGCAAACTTCTTCATTTCAGGTTGCATACTCCTTCTCTGTGATACTGATAGAACGGTCTTCTGTCCTTCTTTCTTCCCCGAGTCCGGCAGGGGGCTGCTTTTTCCTCAGTTCTGTTCAAGTTCCTTGCTCAGAAGGTACCGGTTTCCATCATCCCTGAAGATTGCATAGCCCAGTCTTTCATAGAAGCGGAATGCGGATTCATTGGTCTTTTCAACATGCAGCACAACAGCCGGAATACCGATCTCCCTCGCATAAGCCTCTGCCGTCTTCATCAGTTTCGTCCCGATTCCGGTGCCTCTGTAGGCAGCTGTCACCGAGAAATCATCAAGATAGAGATATGCCTGCTCTTCACGATACACTTCGATAGACAGGAATGCCCTGACGGCATCATCTTCCGCCACATAGATCCGGTTTTCACCGCCGTTCCAATATGAATCCAGATAACCGGCTTCATATCCCTTCACATCATCTGTATGATAGATGGTCTGCAGCATTTCCCGAAACAGCGCGTCAATTTTATCCGCGTCTGCCGGAACGGCCGTCCTGATCCGGCAGTCCGCCTTCTCCGGTTCTGTTTTCCCTTTGTTCAGGTATGCGGCGGTAAAGGCATCAATATCCACATAGTGTTCCGCCTTCATCCCGGCTTTTTCATATTCCTGCAGATACTGTTCCAGCACTTTGTCAAAACCTTCCGCAGTCTTCTTCAGGTCGTTCGGATCATATGCCTGGAGTACGTCATACGTTCCGATTTCAACCGCATTGCCTATACCGGCCAGCATTTCGTTCAGGCTTTCAAGGCTCATAAAAGCCAGATGGCGGTCGCCGTTCTCGGCAGCCTGCACCATCTTTCCGTGCCAGTTGGAGAACATCTCCTCATAAGTCCCGGACAGTGTTTCCGCGCAGGCGGGCTTTTTCTCCGGCTGAAGGGACTGCCTCGCCGTCCGGAAACAGGATGTCAGCTCTTTCATCAGCCGTGTCAGACGTTCTTTCACACTTTCCGCAGTTTCCGCTGCCAGGATATCCTCGATCAATCCACACAGATTTTCCGGCCTTTTCTTCATGGCATTCAGCTCTTCATAGCGCCATTTGACACCCAACCGGAAATAGGTTTTGTTCAGCAGGGCAATCGCGTTTTCCGCGTAGTAGATCGCGCCGCCGGCCCGCCTGCGAACCTCAGCCAGGTTTTCCCCTGTCATGGCTTCCGCGAAGCAGCACTGTGCTTCTTTCAGCTCCTTTTCCGCTCTTTCGCAGTCTGCCTCCCCAAAGGGCTCCGCCAGCGTCTTCCGCACTTCGTCCCGCAGTTTCTCCAGTTCCTCCCTGTACTTTTCATCAGCACAGTACACAATCCGGGAATCCATCAGCTTGCCGATATGGGGATGTTCATAACGGGCATCCTGCCGCAATCCGTCCCAGTTCGTGCAGTAGATGTCATGTCCTACCCCCAGGTCATCCTGGATAAAGGTTTTTCCCAGCTGCCATCCCCGGTCGTCATTGATGAGGATCAGCAGATCCAGGTCTGACAGCGGGTGAATATCCCCCGACTGAAAGGATCCGTAAATCCCGATCAATGCCACTGAGCCGGGGCACAATGTTTTTTCTTTTTCAATAACAGCGTCAATAATCTTCTGGTTTCTGATTTCCAGGTCTTTCATCTTTATAACTTCCTTTCAGTTCAGAAACCGGCGGCTGAAATGATCAGCCGCGCAGCTTCTTGGACAGGAACAGGACGAGATCGTCGTCAACCGTGCGTACCGTTTCATACTCTTCACATTGTTTGCCCTGATACCATACGCCGGATCCGTCCGGAATGTATCCGCGCTTGATATACATCCGCTGGGCAGCGCCATATCCGTCATGCAGTCCCACAGCCAGACATACGGTGTCCGCATACAATCCCGCGATCTGTTCCGCCGCGTCCATCAGTTTGCCGCCGATTCCTTTTCTCTGGTATTTCTGCAGCACGCTGAAATCATGGATTTCCGGCCAGCCTTTTTCTTTGAAAGGACCGTTATGCGGGGTCAGGTAAACATACACTGAGCCGGCAGGTTGTCCCTGATACTCAGCTGTCAGCGCAACGCATTTACCTTCTGCCTGATCCTGTATCCTCTTCTGGTATACGGCAATATCCGGATGCCAGCCCTGGGCAGTAAATTCTTCT
>JAILGV010000048.1 GCA_024696355.1 Solobacterium sp. | reverse complement strand
TGCGGCTCTTGACAAAGAGTTCAGAAACGCAAAAACAGCTGCCGACGCATTGAGAGGAAACAGAAACAAAACATCAAAGATGATCGGCTTTCTGATCCGCGAAGGCAAAAAAGACGAGGCAGAGGCTGCGAAGCAGAGTGTCAAGGATTTCGATAACCAGCTTCTCGAACTGGAAAAGAAGGAAGAAGAACTGCAGGAACAGATCAGGCAGAAGATGATGATCATTCCGCAGATCATCGATCCGTCCGTTCCGATCGGAAAAGATGATTCTGAAAACGTTGAAATCGAAAAATTCGGAGAACCGGTTGTACCTGATTATGAAATTCCTTATCACACAGATATTCTGGAATCAATTGACGGAATTGATCTGGACAGTGCCCGAAACACATCCGGAAACGGATTCTACTATCTGATGGGTGATACAGCCAGACTGCATTCAGCAATTCTTGCTTATGCACGTGATTTTATGATTAACAGAGGATTTACATACTTCATTCCTCCGTTCATGATTCATTCTAATGTCGTAACCGGTGTCATGAGCTTCAAGGAAATGGAAAATATGATGTACAAGATTGAAGGCGAAGATCTTTATCTGATCGGTACATCCGAACATTCCATGATCGGCAGATTCCTGAACAAGACTCTGAAAGAAGAAAATCTTCCCTATGCACTGACATCATACAGTCCCTGCTTCAGAAAAGAGGTCGGTGCACACGGAATCGAAGAGAGAGGACTCTACAGAGTGCATCAGTTTGAAAAACAGGAAATGGTCGTTGTATGCAAACCGGAAGATTCCATGGACTGGTATAACAAATTATGGCAGAACAGCGTAGATTT
This sequence comes from Solobacterium sp., assembly GCA_024696355.1. Classification (GTDB taxonomy): domain Bacteria; phylum Bacillota_I; class Bacilli_A; order Erysipelotrichales; family Erysipelotrichaceae; genus Bulleidia. The sequence goes on along the minus strand of JAILGV010000048.1, from coordinate 25,611 downwards.
CTTCCGTTCGCTGGATATTCCGGTAAGAACCCTGGAATGCTGTTCCGGAGACCTTGCAGATCTGAAAGTCAAGAGCTGCGATGTTGAAGCATGGTCACCGCGCCAGCAGAAGTATTTTGAAGTGGGAAGCTGCTCAAATCTGGGTGATGCACAGGCAAGAAGACTCGGAATCCGCATCAAGGGTGAAAAGGGCAATTATTTTGCACATACGCTGAATAATACTGTAGTTGCTCCTCCGAGAATGTTGATTGCATTCTTTGAAAACAACCTGCAGGCTGACGGAACAGTCAAGATTCCTCTTCCTCTGCAGCCGTATATGGGCGGACAGACATTGCTGATTCCCGCAGAAAGAAAAAGAAACAAGATCTGAACTGTTTAATCTGAAGTAACAAAAGCAGAAGCCCGGTGCTTCTGCTTTTCTGCAGGTTCCTCTATAATGATTAAGAAACAGGGAAAATGTTTCACGTGAAACAAAATGATGCGTATGAACGGTAAAAAAGTCCTTAAAACTGTATTGGTCATATCCGGAAGCGTGTTTTTTGTGTGGTTTTTATGTCTTGCGGGCATGAATTACGGAAATATCGGCAGTAAAACAGGGTTTGTGATGGCTGTTCTGGCAATATTCTGCGGATTCCGGTTTGAAAGAATCTCTGAGTATCTGTCTTCACTGGATAAAAAGAAACAAAGAGCTCTGATGATTCTTCCGGCAATTTTCATTCTTCCGACGGTTCTGACAACATCGGTTATGTATCTGACACCGCTGAAATATAAGCCGTGCAGAACAATGATTATTCTGGGATGCGGCGTAAACGATGACGGATCACCGACAATCGTGGAAAAAAGAAGACTCGACAGGGCTCTGGAATACCTCAGAGAGTATCCGGATACTGCAATTGTGGCTGCCGGGGGTCTGAGGGATGATTTCGGGGGCTATCAGGAGGCAGATTCTATGGCGGATTATCTGACGGCGCACGGAATTAATGAGAAAATGATATACAAAGAGGAAAAATCATCTTCAACCTACGAAAACATCAATTATTCCGCAGAAATTATCAATGAAAACGGTCTGAGCAAAGAGGTGCTGATCGTTACGGACAGATTTCATCAGTACCGGTCGGTGAAATTTGCAGAAAACGCGGGCCTGGAGCCGTATTCACTGCCGGTGAAGACGGACTGGTATATATGGCCGGCATATTATATCAGGGAGATGTATGCGGTTCTCGGCTCGTGGATCTTCAGAAAGTGAGTTGAAGTCGGTTCAAGATTCGGATATAATAACAGCGGTACAGCAAGCATGTATAGAACCTGGTCAGGTCCGGAAGGAAGCAGCCATACAAACCTCTGCCTGCGTGTACCATTTTATTTATGATGACAGCGGAAGATTACATGAAAGAGGCTCTGGCAGAAGCGGCCATAGCAAAAGAACTTGATGAAGTGCCGGTCGGTGCGGTAATTGTCCGCGGCGGTGAGATTATTGCACGTGCCCATAATCTGAGAGAACATATCCGTCAGGCAAATGCACATGCAGAAATGCTGGCAATCCAGCAGGCGTCGGAGCTTCTGGGAACCTGGAGCCTGGATGACTGTGAACTGTACGTGACACTGGAACCCTGCATGATGTGCATCGGAGTGATGAATCTTGCCAGAATCGGTAAGCTTGTATACGGTACGGAGGATCCGAAGGGCGGAGCGGTGGATTCCCTGATTCAGATAAAAACAATCAGACATCTCAATGCATGGCCGAAAGAAATACAGTCAGGTGTACTGAGAGAGGAATGTTCCTCCATTCTGACGGAATTCTTCCGGGAAAAAAGAAAAAGGCCGAAAAGGGACCGCAGTCAATTCAGTGTTAATCAATGACTATAACCTGCATAATTATGCAGGTTTTTTGTTATAATGTATCCTGCAAAGGAATTTTTTATGAGCAGATTAGCACTGTACCAGAAGTACCGTTCACAAAGCTTTGACGAAGTGATCGGACAGGACTATGTAGTCCGTTCCGTCCGGAATGCTGTCAGACAGGAAAAAGTAGGCCATGCCTATCTTTTCTGCGGGCCGAGGGGAACCGGAAAAACGAGTATGGCAAGACTGCTGGCAAGAGCTGTCAACTGTGAGAACCCGGGTCAGGCTCCGTGCGGTCACTGTGCGAACTGTCAGGCTTCTATTGAGGGTACACACCCGGATATTATAGAGATCAACGCGGCCAATGAAACTCACGTGGAAGACATCCGCGACCTGATTGACAGGGCGCGCCTTTCGCCGATGATGGGCCGTCATAAAATCTATATTATTGATGAGGTTCATCAGCTTTCGACAAGTGCGGCTTCGGCTCTGCTGAAGACACTGGAGGAACCGCCGGAACACGTGATATTTATTCTGGCTACAACAGATCCGCAGAAGCTGTTCAATACGATCATTTCGAGATGTCAGAGATTTGATTTTTCAAGGGTGGATTCAAAATCAATCAGTGCCCATCTGCTGAAAATCGCCGAAAAGGAAGGATTTGCACTGGAAGTACCGGCGGCTGAGAAAATAGCCGAGCTGGCTGACGGCGGAATGCGTGACGCACTGTCCATTCTGGAACAGGCGTCATCCTATTCCGGGGACAGGGTAACGGAAGAGGCAGTCAACGAAATATTCGGGCTTGCCTCCACAGGCGAAAAAATCGGTCTTCTTGATGATATCTTTGATCAGAATCTTGAAGGAATTCTCAAAAGAATCAGAAACAGTGAAGAGCACGGCATTGATCTGAAGCGACTGACAACCGATCTGTGCGAAGCGCTGAAGGAGGGTGTTATCTGGCAGTATACCGGGAATCCTTCCCTGCTTCACAGTCTGAACCGCGAACAGGCGGAGCACATTGCTTCAAGAGCCCCTTCAATGAAGCTGCTGGATATGACGGAGGTGCTGATGAAGGCATCCGACAGATACCGCAGCACGCAGTCAACGGCTACTGTGTTTGAACTTGCATGCATGGAGCTGATTGCGGTCAGGGCTCCGGCTGAACCGGTTCCTGCAGAAAAAACTGTAAATGAAGAAAAGCCGGTAAATAAGCCTGTTTCAGAGAATATTTCCGAAGCGATGGAACCTGTTCCGGATATACAGGAAAACATGCATGCAGATGAACCTTCGGAAACAGGGGACATTCCTCAGGTACAGATGCCGGCTGCTGTCGGTGAAATGAGTGTTGATGAAGTTCTGAATATTCTTGTACAGTGCAGCAGATCCTGCAGAAATGAAGATCAGGAGAAACTGAATGCAATGCTCGGCGGAACGCAGATGAACAGATATATCGGAACACTGCGACAGGCTGATCTGAAAGCCTCCGGGCCGGACTGTATGCTGTTTGTATGCCGCACACAGGCCTTTGTAAACAGAATCAGCGAGGAAGAGTTTAATGAAGGACTCTATGATTATCTGAAGGAAAACGGCATGGACAAAGTTCCGTTTGCGGTTTCCCAGTCATTATATGAGGAAGCGGTAGGCAGATTCCGCAGACTGATGGCAGAGAAAAACCTTCCCGAACCGGTGAAGATCAGAAAGTACCGGAAAGAAGAAATAAAAGAAGAACCGAAACCGGAGGATGCTGTATTTGCGTTCTTCGGAAAGGAAAATGTCGAAGTAATCGACGAAGGAGAATAGATATTTATGGATATGCAGAGACTGATGCAGCAGGCACAGCAGATGCAGCGCAAGCTTGCAAAGATTGAAGCGGAACTCGATGCAAAAGAGTATGAAGGATCCAATAACGGCGTGGTCGTGAGGATAACCGGAAAGAACGAAGTTATTGCGGTTGAGATTCCGGAAGAACTGATGAATCCGGATGACAGGGAAGAACTGCAGGATATGATACTCCTGGCCGCCAATTCCGCGCTGTCCGCGGCTTCTCAGGAGCGCGAAGAGAAAATGGGCGCCATTACCCAGGGCGTCCGCATGCCGGGGATGTAATTGATGTATCCCGCCAGCCTTGAAAAGCTGATCCAATGTTTCCGGACTCTGCCGGGAGTAGGAGAGAAAACCGCAGAACGGTATGCGCTTCTGATCAGTGAATCTGATCCGGAAGATGTCAGACAGTTTGCGGAGGCACTGATCAATGTAAAAGAAAAACTGCATCACTGCAGTGTCTGCGGAAACCTTTCGGAAGGGGAACGGTGCAGCATATGCAGTGATGCGTCCAGGAATCACAGGCAGATATTTGTGGTGCAGTCCGCAAGAGATGTGTCTGCCATGGAACGCACAAACGAATACAGAGGAGTGTATCACGTACTGAACGGTCTGATCTGTCCGTCAAAAGGTGTCATGCCCGAAGACCTGAATATCGAAAAACTTACAGAGAGGGCAGCACAGGCAGATGAAATTATTATTGCAACGAATGCAACGCTTGACGGAGAAACCACGGCAATGTATCTGGACAGACTTCTGAAGCAGAAATGCCCGGATGTACTTGTAACAAGAATTGCCCATGGTCTTCCGGCAGGGGGTATGCTGGATTATGCAGATGAAATGACATTGAGTCATGCGCTGTCGGACCGCAGGAAAATGAGATAAAAGAAGGAGGAGAATTCTTATGAACAACGATCTCAGAATCGCCCAGGAAGCAGTTTTGGAAGACATCAGAGTGATTGCCGGAAAGGCAGGTATTGCAGAAAAGTATTTAATTCCCTACGGATCAAATAAAGCAAAGGTATCTCTTAAAATCAACGAAGAGATCGGAAACAATCCTGACGGAAAGCTGATTCTCGTAACAGCGATCAACCCTACAAAAGCGGGAGAAGGAAAGTCAACGACAACGATCGGTCTGGCTGACGGACTTTCAAAGATCGGAAAGAATGTCATGGGATGCCTCAGAGAGCCTTCGCTCGGTCCGGTATTCGGTCTGAAGGGCGGCGCAGCCGGAGGCGGCTATGCCCAGGTTGTTCCGATGGAGGAAATCAATCTGCACTTTACCGGTGATATGCACGCAATTACTACTGCGAACAATCTGATTGCGGCGGTTCTTGACAACAGTATTTATCAGGGCAACCCTCTGAACATTGATCCTGACAGAGTTGTCTGGAAGAGATGTCTGGATATGAACGACAGAACGCTCAGGAATATCACCATTGCACAGGAAAAGAAAACAAACGGTGTTGAGCGCAAGGACGGATTTGTAATTACGGTTGCGACGGAAGTCATGGCAATCCTGTGTCTGTCAAAGGACCTCAGGGATTTCCAGGAAAGAATCGGCAGATGCATCGTTGCCTATACATATGACGGAAAGCCTGTCACTGTCAAGGATCTCGATGTTGACGGCGCAGCGGCGGTTGTCATGAAGGAAGCGATCCAGCCGAACCTTGTACAGACATTGGAACACACACCTGTACTGATTCACGGCGGTCCGTTTGCCAATATTGCCCACGGATGCAACTCCCTGATTGCAACAAAGACAGCGCTGAAGCTCGCTGATTATGTTGTTACGGAAGCCGGATTCGGTGCTGACCTCGGCGCTGAAAAGTTCCTGGACATCAAGTGCCGTCTCGGCGGACTGAAGCCCAATGCCGTTGTTATCGTAGCTACTGTGCGTGCCCTCAAGATGCACGGCGGCGTCGAAGAGAATCTTGAAGAAGAAAATGTCGAGGCAATGCTGAGAGGTGCCGGAAACCTTGAAAAGCATATTGAAAATATCAGGCAGTTCGGCGTTCCCTATATTGTCGCCATCAACAAATTCTCCAAGGATACACCTGCCGAAGTGGAGGCACTGAAGAACTGGTGTGCCGAAAAAGGCTGTCCGGTTGAAGAGTCCGACGGATGGGCATGCGGCGGCGAAGGCACAAAGGATCTCGCTGCGCATGTTGTAAGACTGTGTGATGAAGAAAGTCACTATGCACCGATCTATGACACCGATGCTCCGATCGATCAGAAGATCATTGCCATTTCAAAGAAGATCTACGGTGCGACGGATGTTGAATTCAGTGATGAGGCAAAGGAAAAGATCAAGATCTTTATCGCAAACGGCTGGGACAGAATGCCGGTATGCATGGCAAAGACTCCCCTTTCTCTTACCGATGATCCCAAGATCAAGGGCAGACCGACTGAATTCACGGTACATGTAAGAGATATTTCCATTTCTGCCGGAGCCGGATTCATTGTTGCATATACCGGAACCATACTGACTATGCCGGGCCTGCCGAAAGTGCCTGCCGCATGCAATATGGGAGTGGATGAGAACGGAAACAGCTTCGGAATTTTCTAAGAGGAAACATCATGAGTTCAATAGCGTACGTAACCGATCAAAAAATGATAGAGTACCACCGTCTGTGCGGAAGCCGTGAGATTAATTTCTGGCGGCTTTCGAGCCGCGCCGGTTTCAGCAGCTTCCACAAAGGTGATCTGTTGTTTTTCTATGCCCGCGGTCTTCACGGAAAGAAGAAGGGTCTGGTCGGATATGCGCATTATCAGGGCATTCATACAATGACACTGAAACAGATGTGGAACCGCTACGGAACTCAGAACGGATACGATTCCCTGAAGGACATGCAGGAGGCCGTTGAAAAGGCATCGAGGGATCATAAAGTGCCGGAAAAGATGACCGGGCTTTATCTGACGGATGTTGTCTTCTTTGTCACGCCTGTATATCCCGGTGATGTGGGAATCACAATTAACGACAAACTGGAAAGCTATACCTATCTTGACCGTGACGATCCCGATATTACGGTCAGGATTCTGCGGGAAGCCGAAAAGTCCGGCATTGACATATGGTCTGCGTCACAGTCCGATGAACCGGAGTATATTTTCCGTGCAGATGAACTGCGGCATCAGCTGCAGCTCATCTGTTCGGAAATGGGAAAGGAACCGTTGGGAAGTGCAGAGCTTGCCAAAGCGAAGAAACTGACCAGGGAGTTTGCACAGAGGGAGCACTATGAAATGATCAGAGGAAGTGTGACCGACTGCTTTGCATCAGACGGAACTACTCTGAAGATTGCCGTGCCGTTTGTTTATATGGCAAAAAACAGACAGCAGCGCATGAAGGAGCTTCTGGGCAAAATCACCTGGTACAAGACCAGAATCAGAACAGAGGGACTGCGTGTTGACAGAACCGTATTCACTGTGCTGAGCGAAGAGGAACAGCCGCTGACAGTAACGCTGCTGAAAGAAATCAATGAAGGATAAATATGAAGTAATTGTAATAGGCGGCGGACATGCCGGAATTGAAGCGGCGCTTGCATGTGCCAGACTGAAGCACGAAACGCTTCTTCTGACACTGAGCATTGACAACATCGGAAAGATGCCCTGCAATCCCTCGGTAGGCGGACCTGCCAAGGGAATTGTTGTCAGGGAGATCGATGCTCTGGGCGGACAGATGCCGATCACGGCAGACCGTACGGCACTGCAGTTCAAAATGCTGAACAGTGCGAAGGGTCCCGGTGTACGGGCACTCCGCGTACAGTCAGACAAGCTGGAATACAAAAAGATGATGCAGGAAGTCTGTCTTCATCAGCCGCATCTGGATGTACTGGCAGGAATGGCCGTCAGACTGAATACCGAAAATGACAGAGTGACGGGAGTCACCCTGAAGGACGGCAGTGTCATTCCCGCACAGATTGTAATTATGACAACCGGCACCTATATGGCGGGTGTCAATATGATCAGTGCGGAAGTAAAGCCGGGCGGACCTGATCTAGAGGAGACAACGGCAGACCTGTCGCAGTCACTGAGGGATATCGGACTGAAAACGTTCCGTCTGAAGACCGGAACCCCGCCGAGAGTCCTGACGGCGTCCATAGACTTCTCAAAAACGGCGATTGAACCTCCGACCAGAGGATTCCTTGCCTTCAGTGAGACAACGGAAGCCATCAGACCGTATGAAAAGCAGGTTCCCTGCTATATGACATATACGACACCGGAAACACACGAGATTATTCTTTCCAATCTGACCAAAAGCTCCATGTATTCCGGAGTTGTCAAAGGTGTCGGTCCGAGATACTGTCCGTCCATCGAGGACAAGCTTGTACGGTTCAGGGACAAGCCGAGACATCTGCTGTTTCTTGAGCCGGAATCCCTGTCTCTGGATACAACATATGTACAGGGTTTTTCCACATCTCTTCCCAGAGATGTTCAGGAAAGAATGACGCATTCCCTGCCGGGCTTTGAGAACTGCGTTATCAAAAAATATGCATATGCAATCGAGTATGATGCCGTGGATCCCATCCAGATGATGCCTTCCCTGGAAAACAAGTATATTGAAAACCTGTTTACCGCCGGGCAGATCAACGGAACCAGCGGTTATGAGGAAGCCGCCGGTCAGGGTATTCTTGCCGGCATCAACGCATCCCGCAAGCTGGAGGGCAGAGAGCCGCTGGTTTTCAAGCGTGATGAGGCATATATCGGTGTGCTGATTGACGATCTGACTACCAAGGGCACACTGGAACCGTACCGTCTGCTTACATCAAGAGCGGAATTCAGGCTCCTGCTGAGACATGACAATGCCGAACAGAGACTGATCGAAAAAGGTTATGAAACCGGACTGGTGTCACAGCAGAGATATGATGCATATCTGGAAAAGGAAGCCCGTCTGAAACAGCTGCAGGAAAAACTCCGCAGTACGGTCTATTCACTTGATGCACCGGATGTCAGGGAGTATCTTTCCTCTCTCGGATACGGTGATCAGGGACATATCGGTGAAAACGGACTTGATCTGGTCAAGAGACCGGGAGTTACCAGTTTAGGACTGATGAATCTCATTCATGAAGAGGCTGACAGCCGTCTGTGTGAGAAAAACGACATTGAAATTAAATACAAGGGATATATTGACAAGGCACTGAAGGAAGCGAAAAAACTCTCCTCGATGGAGGAAGTGAAACTCGGCACTGATTTTGACTATGACCAGATAGACAACCTGTCGATTGAAGGCAGGCAGAAACTGGTGAAATACAAGCCGGCCACCATGGGCCAGGCCTCACGTATCTCGGGAGTCAATCCCGCAGATCTGTCAGTGCTTGCCATTGCCGTCAGACAAGGAAAGGGGTATCGGAAATGAGATATGATGATGTAGTTTCCAATGTCTGCATCTACGGACTTGAGGATTCAGTCAGAAGCGGAGGCGCTGCAGCGGATCCGCTGAAGATTACGACCGAGATTGCAGAAGCAGGCAGTCCGGCGAAACTTAACGGCGGACATGATGTGTTTCTCAACGGCATTATCGTGCAGTTTGACCTGACCTTTACAAGCAAGGCCTGGGTTGCCGCAGAGCGCTATCATTTCCTGAATTTTGTATCCCCGCAGTCTTCGATGCTGCAGGTTACGGACAGTGATCCGGATCAGGCATACATCGAATATGTGGACGGACGCATAGCTGAGATCATGAAGGAAAAGATCCGGGAATACAATGACCTTCAGAATGAAATCAGAACACTCCGTGCGCAGGGAAAGGACGTCACCACACTGATGGATCTTTCAAACCAGAAGTATCTGGAGATTATCTATTCCAATCCCAGCGGATTCAGAATGACTGCCAGGATGACAACCAATTACCGTCAGCTGAGGACGATTTACAGACAGAGAAAATCACATCGTCTGCCGGAATGGAGAGCATTCTGTGCATGGTGTGAGACACTGCCGCATGCGGAGTTTATCACCGGCAATGAATAAGATACTGAAGCTGATGGCGGCAGCTGCCGTGCTTCTGGCAGGATGCTTCTCAAAACCCGCGCAGGATACAGAAGCCGCGGAGGAAGCGGAACCGGGAAAAGTATTCGGAATGTGGTTCTCTTATATTGAATACCGGGATTACTGCGCCGGGATGAGCGAGGAGGAATTTGCCGCTTACGCGGAAAAGGCAGCTGCAGATATGGCGGATCTCGGAATCAATACTGTTTACGTGCATGCGATTGCCTTTACGGATGCTTTCTATGATTCGGATATATATCCGAGATCGTCAGTTCTGGGTGATACGGCGTATGATCCGCTGAAGATCTGGGTGGAAAAAGCACACGCCAAAAACATGCATATTGAAGCCTGGATCAACCCGATGCGCTCCGTTTCCGTAAGTGAAGCAGAGTATCTTCCCGACAGCTTTGTTATCAGGCAGTGGATCAGACAGAACGATGAAAGAGTCAGGCAGGTGGAGGGGAGATATTACCTGAATCCCGCCTATCCGGAAACCCGAGATCTGATCGTGTCCGCTGTTGAGGAAATCCTGAATAAGTATGACGTTGACGGCATCCATATGGATGACTATTTCTATCCGTACGGTACGGACAGACGGTTTGACGCTTATATCTACGGCAAAGCCCAGGAGGAAAATGCAGAACTGACCCTGAAGGAATTCCGTACGGAAAATGTCAATCAGCTGGTGGCACAGCTGTACAAAGCCGTCAAGGCGAAAAACAGCAGGCTTCTTTACGGAATCTCACCTGCCGGCAATATGGAGAACAACCTCGAACAGCTTTACGCGGATCCTTATGCATGGGCACAGCAGGGAACCGTAGATTACATAGAGCCCCAGATATACTGGGGATACGAGCATCCCGTCAAGCCTTACACGGAAACACTCAGAGAGTGGATGAAAGTGACGGAAGGAACAAAGGTCCGGATGATTCCCGGACTGGCAGGATACAAGGTCGGACTTCCGGATTATTATGCGGCCGGAACCGCAAGCCAGGAATGGGTTGAAAACTCGGATCTGCTCGGCAGGCAGATCAGAACATCCCTGGATGAAGGTGCGGACGGAGCGGTGATTTTCAGCTACTCCTCCCTGTTTCATCCGACGGAGGATACACGAAAAAATGTGGAAAACGAAATTATCCACATAAAAGATGTCCTTTCTTCCGAATGACACCTTTCAAGCATCAGGCATTGGTAGTAGAATGAGTCAGGAGTAACGGATTTTATGACAATAGACGAACTGCGGAAAGCATCCGAAGCAGGATCGGCAGTCCTGACTGATGAAATGACAGACAGGCTGCTCAGATATGCCGGTCTGCTCCGCGAGTGGAATGAAAAAATGAATCTTACGGCGATTACCGAACCGGAGGAAGTATATGAGAAGCATTTTCTGGATTCCCTCATTCCTCTTTCCCAGGTACGAATCGCAGGACGGGCAGCGGATGTCGGAACCGGAGCGGGCTTTCCCGGCCTGGTGTGGGCAATCGCAAGGGAAGATCTGGATATTACCCTGATCGAACCTACCGGAAAGCGATGCACGTTTCTGAAAACAGTGATCCGTGAGCTCGGAATAAAAAATGTCACTGTGGAAAACTGCAGGGCGGAAGATTATGCCGCTGATCACCGTGAAGAATTTGACGTTGTGGCAGCCAGAGCCGTTGCGGCGCTTCCTGTGCTGTCGGAGCTCTGTGTTCCTCTTGTCAGAAAAGGCGGTATCTTTCTGGCAATGAAAGGTGCACAGGGAAAAGAAGAAGCGAAGGCATCCCTGCATGCTCTGAAAGCGCTTGGATGCAGTGAGCCGCAGCTGTTTGAAGCAAAACTTCCCTCCGGAGACATCCGGATCAATGTTGCTGCAGAGAAAATTTCAAAGACACCGGAGCAGTATCCGCGTCCGTATGCACGTATAAAGAAAAAACCGTTATAAACTATGGCAAAGAAAAACATATTTGATATATTTGAAAAACAGCATACCGGCAGTGTGATCAATATCTCCGCGGAGAAGATTGAACCGAACCGTTATCAGCCCCGTCTCCATTTTGATGAAGATGCACTTCGCGAACTGGCTGATTCAATCAGGGAAAACGGTCTGATCCAGCCGATCACCGTCCGTGAAACTGAAAGCGGTTACGAGATCATTGCCGGGGAGAGACGGTTCCGTGCATGCAGAATGGCCGGGATGACACAGATCCCGTGTTATATTCTTTCGCCTTCCGATGAACAGGCTGCGGAGATGGCGCTCGTCGAAAACGTACAGCGCGAAGATCTGACGGCAATCGAAGAAGCGAAAGCATATGTGCAGATTATGCGTCAGGCAAATCTGACACAGCAGGAGGCCGCAAAGAAAACGGGCAAAAGCCAGTCGGCGGTTGCCAACAAGATCAGGCTTCTGAATCTTCCTCAGGAAGTGCAGGATGCAGTTGCGGAAAGAAAGATTACCGAAAGGCACGCAAGAGCGCTTCTTGCTCTGCCGCCGGAAAAACAGACAGCGGCGTATCACTATGCCGCAGACAGGAATCTCAATGTACGCCAGACGGAGGCGTATGTGGAAAAGCTGCTCGGTCCGCAAAAAGTGCATAAGCGGCAGAAGACCAAGGGATTTACCAGAAATACAAAAATCGGCATTAATTCCCTGAACCAGTGCGTGCAGATGATCAGACGCATGGGAATTGATGCGGTTATGGAAACAGATGAGACACTGACGGACGTTGTAGTGACGGTCAGGTTTCCCAAATAGAGCCGGGGGATACAGATATGGGTAAAATTATTGCAGTCGCAAATCAGAAAGGCGGAGTCGGAAAAACGACCACCAGCATCAATCTCGCTGCCGGACTTGCTTATGCAGGCAAAGCAGTACTGCTGGTGGATTTTGACCCGCAGGGCAACGCCTCCAACGGAGCCGGTGCCGCAAAAGCCGGTTTTGACAGAAACCACAGTGTTTATCAGGTACTGATGTCGGATGATTCCGTGGAGGAAACCGCGGTTCATCTGGATATGCCGCCGATGGATATTCTTCCGGCGACGATTGACCTGTCAGGTGCTGACGTGGAAATGGCCGGCCAGGAATATGAGATCGGCAGGGAGCGTCTGCTGAAAAACAAACTTGATGCCGTCAAGGACAAGTACGACTACATTATCATTGACTGTCCGCCGTCGCTCGGTCTGCTGAATACAAACGCACTGACTGCCGCGGACTCCGTCATGATTCCGGTGCAGTGTGAATACTTTGCACTGGAGGGACTGACACAGCTGCTTTCAACGATCAGACTTGTGCAGAAGCTCTGGAATCCCAGACTTTCCATAGAGGGTGTTCTGCTTACAATGTTTGACGTGCGCACAAAGCTGAGCGTGGAAGTACAGCAGGAAGTCAGAAAGTATTTCAAGGAAAAGGTATATAAATGCTATATTCCGCGCAATGTCAGACTGAGTGAGGCACCCAGCCGGGGAGAGAGTATTTTTGAATACGACACCCGGTCGGAAGGCGCGAAAGCGTATGCGGCACTGGTTAAGGAAGTAATGTCACAGAATGAGAAGGGAGCACGGTAATGGCTGAAAAGAAAAAGAGCGGTCTTGGCAGAGGACTTGACAGCATCTTCGGATCAAACGTGGAACAGTTTCTGGATGATATTCAGAACAATGCACAGGAAGTTCCGGGAAGAAAAGAACTTGAAATTCCGATTGATGAAATCCGGGCCAACCCGTATCAGCCCCGTAAGGAATTTGACGAAAAGTCTCTTCATGAGCTGGCTGACTCCATCCGGCTCCACGGAATCTTCACACCGCTGCTTGTCAGAAAGAGCGTAAAAGGCTATGACCTGATCACCGGTGAAAGAAGACTGAGAGCCGCAAAGATTGCCGGTCTTCAGACCGTTCCTGCAATTTCCGTAGATTTTACGGAAGAGCAGATGATGGAAATCTCCATCCTTGAAAATGTACAGCGTGAGGATCTGAACCCCATTGAAGAAGCGACAGCTTACGACAGCCTGATCAAAAGGCTCGGTTATACACAGGAAAAACTGGCGGAACGCGTCGGAAAATCCCGTGAGTACTGCGCAAACATGCTGAGACTGCTCAAGCTTCCCCAGCCCGTGCAGGAAATGGTAACCGAAAAGAAGCTGACAATGGGACATGTCAGACCGCTGCTTGCCCTGAAAGATGAAGATGAAATCTTTGAAGCAGCTGAATATGTTCAGAAGAATAAAATGAGTGTCCGGGACGTTGAGAAATATGTAAAGGATCTCGGAGCAGTCAGGGAAAAGAAAAAGAAGGAAACGAAAGAAAAAGATCCGCTGATCGCCGACATTGAGCACAGGATGAGCGAAAAGCTGTCCACGAAGGTGGACATCACGGGAAAATCCGTGAATATCCGCTATTCCTCAACCGAGGATCTGAACCGCATTCTGGAAATTATCGGGATGCTTGAGGAACATCTGAGTTAGGCTCTCTCTGTGAGAGTCTTTCTTTTGTATAATACAGGTATGGAAGATTTACTGGAAAATCTGAATGAAGAGCAGAGAGAAGCGGTGACGCAGACCGAAGGACTGATCCGTGTCATTGCCGGTGCCGGTTCGGGAAAAACGCGGGCACTGACGGCTAGATTTGCATATCTTGTCAATGAAGCGGGTATCCGTCCGGGCAATATTCTCTGTGTTACATTCACCAACAAGGCCGCGGCTGAAATGAGAGAGCGCATCCATGCCCTGACAAATGACAGGGATACCGGACTGATCTGCACATTTCACAGTTTCTGCGTGCAGGTGCTTAAGGAAGACAGCCACGCTGTTCAGTATCCGAAAAGCTTTATGGTGATTGACAACAGCGATATCGATGCAATGCTGGAGATGATCTATGCCGAAAGAGGGCTGACGCTGCGGGACAAAACATACGGTGATGCAAGAGATATGTTTGAAATGCGCAAATGCATTACCGACAGAAAATACTACACGGATCTTCTGATGATGTCCCTTGAGGACCTGTACCGGAAGTACATGGACAGCACGGAAGTCAACGATATTCTGTTTTACGGATATCTTTACTATGAAAAGAAGAGTTTCTGCCTGGACTACAATGATCTGATTATTCTGACGCTTCATATTTTCCGGGAAAACAGGGAAATCGCTCTGAAATGGCAGAAGCGCCTGGAATATATCATGATCGATGAATTCCAGGATATCGATCCGCTTCAGTATGAACTGATGGAGGTTCTGTTTGCCTATCACAACAATCTGTTTATCGTCGGTGATCCCGATCAGACAATTTATACCTGGAGAGGCGCAAGAATCGGCTATATTCTGAATTTTGACAAGCGGTATCAGAATGTGCAGACGATCATGATGATGCGAAGCTACCGTTCGACTCCCGAGATCATAGACGCGGCGAACGCACTGATTGCCCAGAATCATGACCGGATCGAAAAGCAGCTGATTCCGGTAAAGGATCACGGACAGAAGGTTCTTTATCATCATGCGGCGGATGCGCATGAGGAAGCCCGGTGGATTGCCGGAAGAATCGAAGAGCTTCACGGCAGAAATATTCCCTACAGGGACATCACGGTTCTTTACCGTGCCCACTATGTATCCCGTGCTGTGGAAGAAGTGTTCCTGGACAGAAAGATTCCGTATATGATCTATTCCGGCGTGCCGTTCTTTGCCAGAACGGAAATCAAGGATGCGCTCTGCTATCTCAGAATGCTCGTTTACAAGGATGATATTTCTTTTGCCAGAACAGTCAATCATCCCAAAAGGAATCTCGGAAAGAGAAGAATGGCATTCCTGAAGGAATATGCCGAAAAGAACCGGAAAAGCATGTATGAATCACTGGTTCTGAATATCGACGATCCGCTGTTTCAGAAGACAAAGGCGGCGGAGTATATTTCCCTGATTGAGAAGTTTGAACGGCAGACAAAAGAAAAGCCTGTTTCACAGCTGCTTTCGGAAATCCTGGACGAATCCGGCTATGAAACAGAACTGCGTACGGAGGGCAGTCAGGAACGGCTGGACAATCTGGCTGAACTGAAGCAGTCCGTCCATGAGTATGAAGTCAGCAGTCAGGAGGACAGCGACCTGGACGCATATCTGAATCAGATTGCTCTGTATTCAAACGCAGACGCCGTGCAGAACAGTGACCGCGTCAGAATGATGACCGTGCACGCTGCGAAGGGCCTGGAGTTTCCGAATGTTTTCATCTGCGGACTGTCGGAGGGCATTTTCCCTTCGCGCAAAGTCAACAGTGAATCCGGGATGGAGGAGGAAAGAAGGCTGGCATTTGTGGCATTCACAAGAGCAGAGGAACGGCTGTACCTTTCTGATTCCGGAGGGAAGAATCCCGGCATGGATGAGAAGTATCCGTCACGCTTTGTTCTCGGCATCAGTAAAGACATCATTGACTATGATGTGCCTCTGAAGGACGGCCTTGTCCGGAACGCGGCGGACTATATCGCAGACAGCGAGCGCGTTCTGATCAGGGACAATATATCCTTCCCGTTTGAAGCCGGCGATACCGTAGTGCACAGGATCTTCGGTGAGGGTACCGTCGAGGAAATCAATGCCCGTGAGGCAGTGATTATGGTGCATTTCAAAAAGATGAATACTTCCCGGGGAATATCTTTCCGCATGGCAGACAAATTAACAAAAAAGGAATAGCATTGCTATTCCAGAGATTCCACGATGTAATTCCTGTCTTCTTCCTGAAGATCCTGAATGGCATCACGTTCAACGCTTTTGATTACTTCATCCGCTGCAGCGTCATCTATGCGGATGATTTTTTCTTCTTCACGTGCGGCGAGCCGCTGATTTGCGGCACTGTCCGCATCAGCTGTATTCCGCTGCGTCAGACCGGAGTATGCGAGCGCAAGATCATCCGGAGTGTAGTAGAAGGCAGGGGGATCGCCGAGATAGATGTATCCCAGGAAAGCCTGCCAGGTTCTTGCGCCGAAGGAGTTGTACCAGCCTTCGTTGTATCCGCCGCCCCAGCCGCCTTCCTTGATGTAGATCAGACTTCCGTCTTCACTGACATCCGTTACATAGGCAACATGTCCGGACCATACCGCAATCGTATTGGCTGCGGGAATACCCGAGACATAATAGCCTGCCGCCATGGCAGAGGCTGCCCACTGTCCGGCATTTCCGAACGAAGGAAGGGCAATGCCGGTGCTTTCATAGACAAGCTGCCAGGCAGACCATGTACAGTTGGACCATCCGCCGTAATACGGATTGTACGCATATGTATTCCACTGTTCGGATTCGCCTTCGGCATAAATGCCTGCAGTGCGGCCGGTGAAAACAGATATTCCCAGGATCGCAGACAGCAGAACAGCAGTCAGTTTTTTGATAATCTTTTTCAGCATCAGATACTATTCTATACCGGAAAGATATAAAATGGCAAATTTTCACAACCCTGTATTATCAAAAAAACAGGACATTTTTATGAACATTCGCATTATTTGTACAATATGCGGGCTCATTTTATATGTCCTGTCCGATATTATTTTACTTCAACCCAGCCTTCTTTTCCGGCAATCCACTGTCCCTCGCCGATCCTGTACCAGAGATAGCCCTGTGTTTCCACGGTTTCATAAACGGTATAGGTTTTTCCGTTTTCGGCTTTTCCGATCGTTCCGGCAAAGATACCGGCATTATTGCGGATATTCAGATTATCCACAAGCACAGTGACTGTCTGCAGAGGAGCTTCCTCTTCCCCGGAATAGGTGACCCATCCGCCGGAAGCGGCGATCCACTGCGATGAAGCTATTCTGTACCAGGTGTATCCGCCGGATACGGAAGTCTCATATACGGAATAGGTCTGTCCGCTGACGGCTTTCCCCAGTTTTCTGCCGGATGTGGAGGCAGAATCCCTGATGTTCAGGTTATCGACATTTACCGTAACGGTTCCGATCGCTTCCTCGGCTGCCGGTTTTTCCGCAGCCGGAGCGGGAGCGGCAGCTGCGGCGCTGCCTTCAGGCTCAAATACCGTCCATCCGTCTTTTCCGGCGATCCATCTGTTTGTGCCGATCTGATACCAGGTATAGCTGCTGTCTTCCTGTGTGGCATAGACCCGGTATTTTTCACCGTTCACTGCCGTGCCTCTGGATGCGGATGATGTATCGGGAGAATAGCGTACACGGAGCTTGTCCACTTTGACGCTGACAAAGCCGATGCTTTCCTCTTCGTTCATCTGCGGTTCTTCCTTTACGGCACTCCAGGAAAGTGCCGGGGAAACATTCTTTACGAGTGATGTTTCATAAACCATCTGGGTACTTCCGCCGCCGTCCATGCGGATTGCATCACTTACGCCGAGTTCGCCGAGGAAATCAGCGATCCGGTTTTCCGGCACAGTTCCGAAAATCGTAATCAGAAGGAACTGTTTGTCGGGCCTCTGGGCAAGGATTGTAACGGCTCTTCCGTATTTCCGGTAATCAACGGAACCGAAGGCACCGTTGGTCAGGTCCTGCCGTGTTCCGTCCGCATAGTAGGTGAAGGAACCTGATACCGCATAATCAGCGTCTATATTGTAGCCGGACCACCACTGCCAGCTGCTGTCGCCGTGCCAGAAGCCCCAGCTCCAGCCGTGGTATCTGAGCGTCAGGTCGTTTCCGTCGATATATGCCGTCGCAAAACCGTTTCCGTATGCAGGTGTATTCGGGCTTCCCTGCCAGGTTGTCCATTCATTGTTTCTTCTTACGGCACCCACCGGCTGGCCGTAATTGTAGTCAGCCGTGGAGAAGTATCCGGCGTTGATTCCTCCTGCATACTTATAACCGCGGGCAACAGTGTTGGGATCAATGAGTTCATCAAGATACTGAGGGGTCTCACTGTAGTCAACCTGCAGAAAGGTGTGGCCGGAAGGGGTGA
The DNA here is from genome assembly GCA_024696355.1 of Solobacterium sp. Lineage (GTDB taxonomy): Bacteria > Bacillota_I > Bacilli_A > Erysipelotrichales > Erysipelotrichaceae > Bulleidia. Next base: position 7,123 of record JAILGV010000048.1, on the reverse strand, counting down.
CGCGGAGGATATCATAAAGCACTCCGTCAAGCATGCCCTCTTCGTGCGTGATGTCGTCTGCTTTGCCGTCCGTATAGACATTGACCGCCGTTGCGACTTTTCTGCGGAGCATCGAAACACGGGTCTCTTCGTCCCATGAATATTCGATCTGCTCTGCCCTGACCGGGAAAACAGCAAACGCCGTTATCAGTGCCGCTGCACCGGCAATCAGTTTTCTGAAATAGCTCTGCATAAAATACCCCCTGTCAATTATACTTGGTTAACCCGTGTTTGTGAAACATTCGTCAGAACATGAAAAGTCAAATTATTTTGAAAAAGATGTTGACACAGATAATATATTTGATAAAATATAATTGTAAAAAACATAAAGGAGAAAACATATGAGCACATTCTATGATTATTCAATTACAGATCCTAAGGGAAACGAAGTATCAATGAAGGACTATGCAGGCAAGGTTGTTATTGTTGTCAACACAGCTACCGGCTGCGGATTCACACCGCAGTATGAAGACCTTGAAAATATGTATGAGAAGTATCATGACAGAGGTCTTGAGATCGTAGATGTACCGTGCAATCAGTTTGCGGGACAGACGCCGGGAACAGACGAAGAGATCCATCAGTTCTGCACGCTGAAATACAATACAAAGTTCCCGCAGATGAAGAAAACAGACGTAAACGGTGAAAATGCAGCGCCGCTGTTCAAGTATCTGAAGAGCCAGAAAGGCTTTGAAGGATTCGGAAAAGGCGTCAAGGCACTTGCCATGAGCGCAATGCTTTCCAAAATCGACAAGAATTATAAAAACAACCCTGAGATTAAATGGAATTTCACAAAGTTCGTTGTAGACAGGGAAGGAAATGTCGCAGCACGCTTTGAGCCGACGGAAGACATGAAAAAGGTTGATTCATTCGTTGCTTCTCTGCTGTAATTAATACAGGAGGTTCTATGAGATACGATATCGCAATTATCGGCACAGGCCCTGCCGGACTTGAGGCCGCAATTACTGCAAAAGTCAGAAACAAGAACGTTCTTCTGATCGGATCGAAAAGAAGCAGCGGAAAGGTTGAAAAGGCGCATGCCATCAAAAACTATCTCGGTCTTCCGGAAGTGACCGGCGCCGGAATGCAGAAAGCATTCCTGGACCATGTCGCGGAAATGGGAATCGAAATCACGGAAGATCAGATTACGGCAGTGTATGCAATGGGCGATTATTTTGCCCTGCAGGCAGCGAAAGCCGGAATGTATGAAGCATCAGCTGTCATCCTGGCAACAGGTGTCGTGGCGGGAAAGACATATCCCGGAGAGGAGCAGTATCTCGGCAGGGGCGTCAGCTACTGTGCGACATGCGACGGCGCGCTTTACAAGGGAAAGCCCGTGGCAGTCATCGGCGCAAGTTCCAAAGAAGAGGAGGAAGCAGAATTCCTGACGGAATATGCTTCGCATGTCTACTATGTGCCGCTTTACAAAGAACCGGTTGAAATCAAAAAAGACAATCTGACGGTCGTTTACGAAAAACCTGCAGAGATTACCGGATCGATGAAAGCGGAAAAGCTGAAGACGGACAAAAACGAATATGATGTCAGCTGTGTCTTTGTATTAAGAGATGCAGTATCTCCCGGACAGCTTGTGCCGGGTCTTGAAACCGAGGGTCCGCACGTCAGGGTTAAGCTTGATATGAGCACGAATATCCCGGGATGCTTCGCAGCCGGTGACATTGCCGGTGCGCCGTATCAGTACATCAAATCTGCCGGACAGGGAAATGTCGCAGCGCTTTCCGCCGTCAGCTATCTCGCAGCAGCCAGAAAACAGAATCAGTAATCATACCGCTGCCGGAATTTCCGGCAGCTTTTATATTTCAGTTAATCTGCCGGACACGTTTATCCTTGTCAGTTTCCGGTTGTCAGACTAAGATTTAACTATGTCAGGCATCAGAAAAGAATTGAATTTCAGAGATCTGGGCGGTTATCCGTCAAAAGACGGGCGTACGGTCAGACACGGTATTTTTTACCGCAGTGCCGGTCTGTTCCGGATGAATGAAGAGGAAATCGCACAGATTGAATCACTGAACATCAAGGCGATCATGGATCTGCGGGCAGACTGGCAGAGAAAAAAGAGACCGGACCCCGAAATCAGAGGTGCAAAGCAGATTGAGCATACCGGCTTTGTACCGGAGTCCGGCAGGGAAATTGATTTTTCACCCAGAGGAATGCACCAGATCGGAGAAGATGCCAGAAACCAGTTTGAAAAACTGGAACTCTATTACCGGGACCTGATATTCAGAAATCCGGATTTCCAGATATTTATGGATAATATACTGGCCGGAAATGTACCGATTATTTTTCACTGCGCATCGGGAAAAGACAGAACCGGAGCGGCGGCCATTCTGCTTCTGCTGGCGCTCGGGGTTGATGAAAAAGTGATCATGGAAGATTATCTGCTCACCAACAAATACTATGAAGATATGATCAGTGATGTCTTCGGAAAAATGTATGATGAGGTAATCAGCGACGACTATCTTCCTGTCCTGCTTCAGATCGAAAACGGCGTTATGGAGTACATCGGAAGAGCAATGCTTGAGGAGATCAGAAACCGGTACGAAACAACGGAGGCGTTCCTTGAACAGGAATACGGACTGGACAGGAAAAAGCTTGAAAAACTGCGGAACGATTATCTTGAGTAGGAGTAAAGGAAGGTAAACAACAATGAAACTTGCTATCGGAAATGACCATGCGGCTGTTGATCTGAAATTTGAGATCATGGAGCATCTGCAGAACAGAGGCATTGAGGTAATCAATGTCGGAACCGACACGAACGACCGTTATGACTATGCAGTCAGCGGTTATAAAGTTGCCAGAATGGTCGCTGATCATGAAGTTGACGGCGGCGTGCTGATCTGCGGTACAGGCATCGGCATATCCCTGGCTGCCAATAAGGTTCACGGAATCCGTGCGGCAGTCTGCAGCGAACCGGTTTCCGCCCGTCTGTGCAAAGAGCACAACAACGCCAACATCATCTGCTTCGGTGCCCGCATCGTCGGCGGGGAAGTAGCCAAAAAGATCGTGGATGAATGGCTGGACGGAGAATTCCAGGGCGGCAGACACGCAGAACGGGTTGCCATGATCATGGAAATCGACGAAACACAGCACCTGAAAAAAGCGGAAGAATAATAAAAAAGAGTCCTGCCGGGTCATACAGGCGATGCCCGGCAGGACTTTTATGTATTCGGAAGTACGGTTACTGTTTCGGTGTAATTGCAATCACACGGACCGGAAGGCCGGTTGCGCCTTCGATATGTGCCCAGGCAATGACGGCAATTGCGCCGGCAGGGGCGACTCTGTCAAGATTGTTCATGACTTCAACCTGCAGGTTGCCCTGTGCAAGAACATAGCGTTCACATGCCAGGTCACCGGCTTTTGCGGCTTCCGCGGAAGCGTCTGTATCCAGAGCTTCGTGACCGTTGACGGCAATTTTGCGTTCTTCGATCAGAAACTTCAGGGCATCCATGGACCAGCCGGGGAAGTTTTCGCTGCCGTCTTCGGCAATGCCGGAAAGCCTGTTCATATCAGGCCAGTTCTTTGCCCAGTCGGTACGCAGGGCGACCATGGAGCCGGCAGGAATCTTTCCGTATTTTTCCTCATATGCAAGGATGTCCCCGACGGTTACTGCATAATGCACATCTTCCCTGACCTTGTCGGTGATGTCAATGACACACAGCGGATAGAACATATTCCTGACACCGAATGCTTCGGATTTTGCGGCGCCTTTGACAAAGTGCGCGGGGAAGTCAATATGGGTGCCGAACTGTCCGGGAAATTTGAAGGTCTGGATTTCACATTCCAGCATCGGGTTTCCCCAGTCGAATACTGTTTTGCAGAGTTCCACAGAACCTTCCGGGATGCCGGCCCATACCGGGGAATCGTTGTAAAGCGGATGAGAAAGGTCAACCCATTCATAACTGTCGGACTGTAATTCTGAGAGGATGTTCCATAATCTGTGTTCCATGTTCTTTTCACCTTTCCAATATGAGATCTGTTTTTTTCAGAAGTTCTTCTTTCGTATCATAGGATTCAATACGGAAATATCGGTTTCCCGCAAGCATTGCGCTGAGCTCACATTCCCTGTGCCGGTAAAAGATATACACCGGTTTGCCGAGCTTCTCGGCATAAGCCAGTTCATATCCCACACCCAGAGACGGTCTGGTACATTCGGCAATGACCAGATCGCACTGCCTGAGCAGTTCGGTATCCTGCAGATAAATCAGTTCATCACCTTCCCGGCCCTGTTCCTTCAGGGAACGCGAAAGATCTCCGACCTGTTCCGTAAGAACGGTATCGGTCCGGGAGATATGACGGATCATATCTCTGTAAAGAAGCGCATCTTCCCTGCCGCCGCGGATACTGCCGGCAAAATATACCTTTTTGTTCATATAAGTATGTAATCTATTATACGGGAAGTAAGTTCGGGAATGTTGTAAGATTATTTAAGTACAGAGGTAAAAATATGGATCTGAAAGAGAAGCCGGTGGAACAGAAATATCTGTTCCGCGGAAAAATCATTAATCTGCGTACGGACAGAGCACTGGCGCCGGACGGCTGTGAGGTTTACAGGGAAGTTGTGGAGCATCCCGGAGGCGTCGGTATAGCACTGGAGGATGAAGAGGGAAAGTTCTTCTTCGTCACACAGTACAGGTATGCCCAGGAAGGCGTGTTTACCGAGTATCCTGCCGGAAAGAAGGAACCGGGAGAGGACCCGCTGGAAACCGCGAAGCGGGAAATCATTGAAGAAACCGGTTATGAGGGGAAAGACTTCGTATATCTGGGGAAAATGGTGCCGACACCTGCCTATGTGACGGAAGTTCTGGATATGTACTATGCCCGTCAGGGAGAATACAAAGGCCAGCATCTGGATGAAGACGAAAAGATCAATCTTTCCAAAATGACGCTGGAGGAAGTAACTGAAAAGATCGTCCGCGGCGAGATCACCGACGCAAAAACAATCACAATGACATTCCTGATCAGAGAATACAAGGAGAGACATCATGAAGAAAATTGAACTTGAAGATATTGTCAGATACCGGATTCCCTCCAATCTGAAATACAGCCCCGACGGAAAAGTACTGTCTTTCGACGTACGGAAAGCAGATTCTGAAAAGAACAGCTATCACACGGACATTCATCTTCTGAAAGACGGGAAGGATTTCCAGCTGACGCACAGTTTTTCATCTTCATCTGTCCTGTGGGATGATGATACCCATCTGATTATTTCCCGGGAAGCAGAAAAGGACAGGGAAGGCTGCACGCAGCTGTACCGGATCGATATCACCGGCGGGGAAGCTGAGCCCTGGATGGTTCTTCAGTTTGCATTGACAGGCATGAAGAAAGCAGAAAACGGACTGTATGTTGCGGCGGGAATCATTCACAAAGACGATCCTGATCTCTATAAGCTGAAACCGGAAGAATATAAAAAGAAGCTTGAGGAGCGGAAAAAGGACAGTGACTATCTGATCGCAGATGAAACGCCGTTCTGGTTCAACGGCAGGGGCGTCACCAACGGACTGCGGAGAGCTCTGTTTGTGATCGATGCCGGAAAGGGAAAGATCAGAAGACTGACAGCACCGGCATTTGACACAGGGTCGTTTACCGTAGAGGGCAATATGCTTTACTACAGCGGTTCGGCATGGACAGGAAGAATATCGAGGTTCTCAAAGCTGTATTCCTTTGATCTTTCCGGAGGAAAGAAAAAGACCCTGTACGGAAAGAACGACAGAAGCTTCGGTGATATCTTCATGATGAACGGCAGTCTCTATGTCCACTCCACTGACATGAAGACATACGGCGTCAATGAGACAATGAATATTTATGAAGTGACCGGAGCAGGTCTGAAGCAGGTATACAAACCCGAAATCAGCCTGTACAACAGCGTCATCGGAGATACTGCGGATATGGCAGGTACGCCGTATTCCGACGGGAAACAGTATTATACATTTGCCTCGGCAGACGACCATACGGAACTGTATGTGTTTGACGGTGACTTCAATGTCAGATCAATCTGGAAAAAGCCGGGAATGCTCGCTGATTTTGCCGTAAAGGAAAATGAGATAACACTGATTTATCAGGACTGGAACCATGTTGCGGAACTGTACGTCACGGATCAGGACGGGAAAAACGCGAAGCAGGTTACTTCTCTGAACAGCAGTATGCTGGAAGGCAGATATATTGCCGAACCGCATCGGATTGATTTTACAAGCGAAGGAACGGATCTGCACGGATGGGTGCTGCTTCCGGAGAACTTCAGTACCGCAAAAAAATATCCGGCTGTTCTTGATATTCACGGCGGACCGAGATGTATTTACGGAGAGACATTCTTCCATGAAATGCAGACATGGGCAGGCCTCGGGTTTGTTGTCATGTTTGCCAACATCAGGGGTTCTGACGGCAGAGGCGACGGCTTTGCGGATATCAGAGGTCAGTACGGATATACGGACTTCCGGAATCTGATGGATTTCACCGACGCCGTCCTGGAAAAGTATCCGAACATCGACCGGAACAGGCTGTGTGAAACCGGCGGGTCATACGGCGGATTTATGACCAACTGGATTATCACCCATACTGACAGATTCTGTGCATGTGCGAGCCAGAGAAGTATTTCCAACTGGATTTCAATGACTTTCGTAGCCGATATCGGTCTGGATTTTGACTGTGATCAGTGCGGTGCCGAAGACTGCTTTGATTTTGAAAAGCAGTGGGAACATTCGCCTCTGAAATATGTGAAGAATGCAAAAACACCGACCCTGTTTATTCACAGTGACGAGGACTACAGATGTCCGGTGGACCAGGGAATGCAGATGATGAATGCGCTGGCTGCCAACGGAGTTGAAACACGCATCGTGATCTTCCACGGAGAGAACCACGAACTCAGCAGAAGCGGCAAGCCGCAGCACAGACTGCGCAGGCTGAAGGAAATTACGGACTGGTTTGTCAGTCATACGAGGTAAAGTATGGAACTGCAGAAAATTACAAGCTTTACAATCAATCATCTTCTTCTCGAACCGGGAGTATACGTGTCCAGGGTGGATCATTACGGAGAAAGCGCGGTTACGACATTTGATCTGAGACTGACGGCACC
>JAILGV010000039.1 GCA_024696355.1 Solobacterium sp. | reverse complement strand
TCCTTCCTCTGACGATGTAAGCTTTCCGGTGTATTCCTCCGCCTTGAACAGGAACACAACATACCGTCCGCCTTCAATGGGAAACTGCTTGACTCCCGCAAGTCTTGGCCGCAGCACCGTCAGTCCGGTTTCTTCCTTCATTTCCCGGATCACGGCGTCCACGAAGGATTCTCCGGGTTCCACATGTCCGCCGGGAAGCGTATACCCCTGCCAGTCTTCCTTTACACGGTTCTGCAGCAGGATTCTGTCCCCATCCCGCAGGAGGCACAGTACGGTCAGTTCAACTTTTTCGGTACGATCCATTGTTTTTCCTCACGATTGCCACGTGGTTCCGCAGCCTGTATGCACCGGATGATACACAGACAAACCGGGATCTGCGCTGCCGGAAAGTCATTGATGAAACGAATTTTTGATGCAGAAGTATTTGCTCAGCTTCGGGTCGTCCGTATCTTTCGTTCATACGGCACCGAGACGAAATCCTTCTTTCAGCGGTACAGGAGGCACACTGTTTCCGCACATACATGATGATGAAATATGTCCGCAGATCGCAATCTGCAGGGTCCTCTCACCGCGCAATTCGTTCCAGTACATATTCCGCATAGTGCCTGGCAAGGTTTTCATCATAGACAACTTCTGCGTTTTCGCAATACTCGCGCAGGGCGTCTTCGATCAGCGGACAGTATTTTGCAGGCAGGTTCCTGACCGCCCATTCCCCGCCTTCTTTTTTGGAAAGAACAAGTCCATCTTCTTTATACGCCAGCACTCTTGCAAGATTCAGCGCCAGATACATGGTATCCGCTGTGATTTTCTCTGCGGCGTCTTCAACATCGTAGCGTATGGAATCCATATAATCACAGCCCGGGATATCCGCGAAAACCGCTTCGACAGGTGCGCCGTACAGGCATTTCCCCCTTTTGTTGATGATCGTAAAATGAGCCGCAAGATCTTTATCGGTGCCGTTCATCTTTCGGATATAATCATCGGGATCCTCCTGATACCAATCCAGATGTCCTGCCGAAAAATGCAGTTCGAACGGCGTAGGATAAACGAAAGGGCTGCATACCTTCCGAAGAACGACGCTCATTTCGATCCCCTTCGCAGGCCCTGACGCGCTGTATCCGACTACCATATCCATGTAGTCTCTTTTGACGGAATCAGACAGCGGGCGATCGACCACGATGATCAGATCGATATCGCTCTTCCCGGGATTGAAGCATCCCATAACGGAAGAGCCGTGCAAATAGATCCCTGTCAGATTGTCTTTCAGAATCCTTTTTGACTGTTCCGTAAACTCATGAATCAATCTGTCTGCCTGCATTGACACTCCTCTGGCGCTGTATGCTTCAACCGCTTCCGTCCGGCATATGGTCGCGCCCTCTGACCCGTATGACATGATTCTTTTCATCTCCTCCCGGGATGCCGGGCATGCCATGAAACGGGTTGTTTCGATCGTCGTTTGTTTTTCTCTGTCATATCTGATGCAGCAGGGAGCCGAAACATCTGCATCGGATCTCTGCCCTCGTTTCATTCAGAACAGCTGTCCCGGCAGCTTCATTTTTTGTTTGGGCGGAAATCCCCTGTCGAACTCCTCCACATCGCAGTCTCTCACATAATATCCCTGCGGAGTCTGATATATGCCGGTGACGCCGTCAAGATACCCCGTGATCAGTTCCTTACAGAGAAAGAACGAGTCATCTGCATCCTGCGGCAGATCGTGGTAACGGATGCCGAACTCACGGGCATAGGTAAAACCGCATTTACCATAAAAGCCAATATTGCCTTCAAACAGAACCGCGCCGTAACCAAATTCCGTTGCTTTTTCCAGGGAATAATCAAGCAGCGCTTTTCCATAGCCTTTCCGTTTGAGTTCCGGCGTGATGCAAATCGGCCCCATGGTCAAAACAGGAATGATCCTGCCGTCGTCAGCTTCGATGATCGTTCTCATGAACATGTTCTGCCCGATAAGCTTCCCATCCTGTTCCATCACAAAATCAAGTTCCGGTATAAATGCCGGATCATCTCTCAGCACATGGATAACATAATGTTCACTGCATCCCGGACGGTACACATTCCAGAACGATTCTCTGACCAG
>JAILGV010000058.1 GCA_024696355.1 Solobacterium sp. | reverse complement strand
AGGCGGCAGTTCAAAGCGTGCAAGCTCTTTCCGGATGGATCCGGTCAGACTTCCAGCCGGGGAACCGCGTCAGACAGCTGATATTCCCCGGTGCTTTCTGAGATTTCCGCATTGCGGCATTTTCTTTTTGGTCTTCTGTCCATCATTCCGCAGATCCATGTATCAAGCCGGTTCCTGATACGCATCATCATTTTCAGCAATAATCTCTTCATCTTTCCCTGTATCCTCCTTTTACGTCCATTATTGCAGTTCCAAACGGACTGCATAATACATCCGGGATAAAAAACACTTTGCTTACCGTTGTTTTCTTTCTTTCCTTTTGCATATCAAGGGATTATTTAAAATCCTCTTCTGCCAGACAAAAACGGCTCCCGGGATGCTGTTCCGAAAGCCGTCAGAAACTGTGAATCTCTGCGTATGTTAATTGTATTTTTCCCTGAAGACACAGAGTGCGCCGATCAGGTTTGCGTCTGCCCGGAAACGGCACTGCTCGATTTTCATATCGAACCGTTTCCATACGGACATTGCCTCGCCGGCTCTGCAAAACTCCCTGTTAAGGTCTTCAATGAATCTCTGATTTGCGGACACGCCTCCGCCAATGACAATCTTTTCCGGATCAAGAACGGCCTTCAGATTGATCATAATGAAGACCAGGGATTCCAGCCACCTCTGATATGCCTCCATGGTCTCAGGATCATTGTTTTCAATCCAGCTGAATACATCTTTTCCGCTGATCTTTGTATCTCTGTCCGATTCATGGTCCACAAAATTGGCTGATACTTCAAAGTCTGCGGGATCCATATGCTTTGTCCTGGCCACATCCAGCAGGAAACCTGTCATTCCGGCGTTCATTGCCGCACTGCTGTCCATATTGTAGCTGCCCGGTTTCATCAGGAATCCGGTGAATTCCCCCGAAGCGTAATGTGAACCTTTCCGCAGTCTGCCGTCCATGATCACCCCGCCGCCGAGACCTGTACCGATGATAATGGCCGCCCCGGTATTGACTCCCTGCAGGGCACCCATTTTAAGCTCTGCCAGGGCTGCCGCCTTCCCGTCATTCTCAACGGTGACGGGAAGATCCGTATAAGCAGCCAGCAGTTTGTAGATATTCTTTCCGGCCAGATGCCTGTAGGATCCGGCTTTCAGCGCATATCCGGTATCCGTATCCAGAATTCCCGGCATGGATATTGCAATGCCGCTGATCTGACGCCGGGAGGCAAGATCAGCCACGGCCCTGCAGAAATGTTCCTCTGATTCCAGCGGTGCTTCCGTTCTGCCCTGTTCTGTGATCCTGTAATCTTCATCGATCCAGGCATATTTCAGGAATGTCCCGCCGAAGTCCAGTAAAAGATATTCCTTCATGATGTTACCTGAGGGATGCACCGTTGGTGGCGATCACTTCCTTATACCAGTCAAAGCTCTTCTTGCGGTAACGCTGCAGTGTGCCTTTGCCGCTGTTGTCAAGATCGACATAGATGAACCCGTAGCGTTTTTCCATATCACCCGTTCCGGCAGAGACGAGGTCAATCGGTCCCCAGGTGCAGTATCCGATCAGATCCACGCCGTCCTGAATTGCCTTTTCCGTCTCTTTCAGATGGTCGTTGAGATACTGGATGCGCTCATCGTCGATCACGGTGTCATTCTCCAGCGTATCGTAGTCCCCGTATCCGTTTTCGACAATGAACAGCGGTTTGTCATAGCGGTCATACAGCCAGTTCAGGGAATATCTCAGTCCGACAGGATCAACGCTCCAGCCGAATTTCGAATACTTCAGATAGGGATTCCGGAGTCCGGAGAATACGTTGCCGTCAGACTTGTCATACTTCTCGGGATGGGCGGAATCCGTCAGCGTCATGTAATAGCTGAAGGAAACAAAGTCGATTGTATTCTCTGCAATCAGCTTCAGATCCTCTTCGCTTCTTTCAATATGCACGCCGAGACGTTCCAGTTCTTTTTCAAAGTAGTAAGGATACTTTCCCTTCGACATCACATCCAGGAACAGTACGCCCTTCTTCCGGTTGTCCTCGAATGTCTTCAGCACATCATCGGGATCACAGGTGCGCGGGTATCTCGGAATGAATGCCACCATTCCGCCGATCATTGCGCCCGGCATCATCTCATGTCCGAGACGTACCGTATCGGCATATGCGGTGAACATGTGGTGGCACGCCTGATAAACAAGCTGAGCGCGGTTGTCTTCCGGACGGAAGTGAATGCCGGTATGGATCGCGTATTCATGATGACCTTTGATGTCATTGACGTTGGCGTTGATTTCATTGAAGACAATCCAGTACTTCACCTGTTTTCCGTATCTGGCAAACAGTGTTTCCGTATATCTGCGGAATACGGCGATCATTCTGCGGTCCGTCCAGCCGTTGTATTTTTCAACCAGTGCGACCGGCATTTCGAAATGGGAGATGGTAACCACCGGCTCCATTCCGTATTTTCTGATTTCCGCAATCACTTCATCATAGTGCTTCAGACCTGCTTCATTGGGCACTTCATCATCCCCGTTCGGAAAGATCCGGCTCCAGGCAATCGAGATGCGCAGGCAGCGGAAGCCCATTTCCGCAAACAGGCCGATATCTTCCCTGAAGCGGTGATAATGATCAATTGCGATGTGTCTGGGATAGTATGTATTTTCATCCAGTGTGAATGAGAATCCGTCTTTTCGCGAAGAGGTAGTCCCTCCTGTCAGGAAGTCATCGACTGACAGACCCTTTCCGTCTTCCAGGTAGGCGCCTTCACACTGATTAGCAGCGATGGCCCCGCCGAACAGGAAGTTCTGCGGAAACATTATTCACCTCTTGCGGCAGCGTCTTCTTCATCTGCCTGTCTGTCATACATCTTTACAAACGGTGCGAAGATTACGATATTGATCGCAAACAGGATGAACCAGACAACCGGTGCCTTCCAGTCCATGGTGGAAAGGAATGCATTGATCGGGGACGGGAATGTGGCAACTGTGGAAACAAATACTTTCTTCAGGAATCCGCTCTTCATCAGCAGATAGGTTGCGCCTGTATTCAGGATGGTTGTTAAGAGAATCGGAAGAATCATCGTAACGTTCATGACAATCGGCAGACCGAAGATGAGCGGTTCATTGATGTTGAAGAGATTCGGTACAAGCGACAGCTTGCACAGGGACTTCAGACGTTCATTCTTCGCAAAGATCAGGACTGCGATCAGCAGAGCTTCGAACATGATCTGTGTGCCGAAGATGGACTTGTAGGAGCCTGCCAGAATTGCTGTTCCGACGCCGCCTGCTTCAACTGCGGCAGCGTTTGCGGCAAGGTTGGCGGACTGGATCGGGTCGATCAGGGATGCGACCATAGCGGCGCCGTGGATGCCGAAGAACCAGAAGCCGATGACAAGCAGGTTGATGACGATAACAGAACCGAGGGAGTCGGTGAAGGACAGCAGCGGGGAAATCAGATTCTGTACCAGTGTGATGATTCCGAAGCCGAGCGCTGCTTTAATTGCTTCATTCAGTGCGACAAATACGATCAGGTTGATTGCCAGCGGGAACAGATAATCAAATACGGCTACAATGTTCGGAGGAACAGATGCAGGCATCTTGATCTTCGGTCCCTTTTTGATATACCAGGCTGTGATTTCAACGGTGAGCATTGCCAGGATGATGCCGCCGAACATGCCCTGCGCATCCAGCTGCGACAGCGGGATGCCCCAGCCGAGTTCGGACTTTACCGGTGCGCCGGCAAGGACGATGAATGTGAACAGTGAAATGATGGAAGCATATCCGGGATGAACATCTCTTGTCTTTGCCAGGCTGTATGCGATGCCGAATACTGCATAAACGGAGATGATGCCGAGGGTCAGATTATAAGGCGTTCTCAGCAGCATCGATCCGGCGCCCCACGCCTTCCAGGCAGCCAGGAATCCGGTTGCGTTTGCTGTGACCGGCGGGAACATCAGGATCATGCCGCAGGGCCTGTATATGTCCATCGTTTCAGATCAGGTGGAACAGGAAGAGGCATATGCGAAAATACTCCGCGGGGAAATCGAACGGCAGGGGATGAAGGTGAACGGCGATTATATCTGCGAAGTATTGTCAC
>JAILGV010000029.1 GCA_024696355.1 Solobacterium sp. | reverse complement strand
ATTGGAGCAGAACATGGTGACAAGAACGATAACGTCATATCCGAGTGTAGCCATATTGTTCATGCATAACGGGATCAGTGCATAGTGCATGCCCGTCATAACGATGAACGGCATAGCTGCGGAAAGAACGCCGACTGTCAGTCGAGTGATTCTCCGTTGGAACTGATTACTTTCTGATACCAGTAGAAGCTGTCCTTCCTTCTTCTGGAAAGATCGCCTGTACCGTCATCATACTTTTCTACATAGACAAATCCGTAGCGCTTTGCCATTTCTCCTGTGGATGCACTGACGACATCAATCCAGCCCCACGGTGTAAAGCCGATCAGGTCAACGCCGTCTTCCACAGCTTCCTTCATTTCGGCAATATGCTGACGCAGATAATCAATTCTGTAGCTGTCATGGATACTGCCGTCTTCTTCCTTCTTGTCGTATGCGCCGAGTCCGTTTTCAACAACCATCATCGGAAGCTGATAGCGGTCCCAGATCTCATTCAGTGAATAATGCAGTCCCTGCGGGTCAATCTGCCAGCCCCAGTCGCTTGCCTTCAGATAAGGATTGACAACACCGCCGATCAGATTTCCTCCTGCCTTGCCGAGAACAGCCGGATCTGCACTTTCACATGTGCTCATGTAATAACTGAACGTATAGAAGTCAATTGTTCCGTTCTTCAGGATTTCATCATCACCGGGTTCTTTTTTGATTGTAATGCCCTTTTCCTTGAAGAAACGGTTCATATATGTCGGATAATATCCTCTTGCCTGCACATCAGAGCAGAACCAGTTCATGATTCTCATCTGCTTCTGGCATTCCAGAACATCTGCGGGATTGCAGGTGTAGGGATACTTTGTTGCAAACAGACTCATATTTCCCATCTTGAACTGCGGATATTCATCATGTGCAATTTTGATTACCTTTGCACTTGCTATGAACTGATGATGCAGTCCCTGGAAGCGGATCTGAGGCTCATCGGGAATCCGGTTCACCGGACCTTCATAGCCCTGGATTGTACCCAGTGACAGGCAGGCACCCATCGGCATCGTTCCTGAATTGATTTCATTGAATGTCAGCCAGTACACCACCTTGTCCTTGTAGCGTTCGAAGATTGCCCGGCAGTAGCGCACATAGTATTCAACCAGTTCCCTGCCGTACCATCCGTTGTACTTTTCGACAAGCGCATACGGAAGTTCGTAATGCGATATTGTTACAAGCGGTTCAATGCCGTACTTTCTCAGTTCATCAAATACATTGTCATAGAACTGAAGCCCCGCCTCATTCGGTGTTTCCTCCATGCCTGTCGGGAAAATGCGTGTCCAGTTAATCGACATGCGGAATACTTTGAATCCCATTTCTGCCGCCAGAGCAATATCCTCTTTGTAATGATGATAAAAGTCTGTTGCCTCACGGGAAGGATAAAGGGTTCCTTCTTCAAATTTCGGAGTTACGCGCTTGGGAACAGCGTGTGATCCGTTGGTGCAGTGGTCTGATACAGACGCGCCTTTTCCGTCCGTATCCCAGGCTCCTTCATACTGGTTTGCGGCTGTGGCACCGCCCCATAAAAAGCCTTCTTTAAATGGCATAATGCATCTCCTTTCTTAAAATTGTTTGGAAACTCAACACTTGCAGTGTCTCTGTATTTATTTAATTTTATAATCTGACAGAGAAAATATCAATGAACGGAAGCTGATTGTTGACAGAACGGAAACTGAAAACAGGCGTTCCTGTACGGTACGCCTGTTTCGCAAAAATACTGACTGTTCTTATTGCCGGTCCTGCTGTGATCCTCTGCTGCGGAGCATTTTGCGGATCAGGGTTCTGCCTTTGATTGATACTCCGAAGTTCGTTCCGTCATTCATGATGACGGCATCCTTGGTTATTTTCTGAACGGCATCAAGATTTAGTATGGTCCCCCTGTTGAACAGCAGAAACTGCTGGCTGCCGAGTTTTTCAGCCATCCTGTGCAGCGTCGATTTGATGCGCAGCGAATCGCCGTTTTTCAGTCTGACATTTACATAATTCCTGCTGCTCTGCACAAACAGAATGTCCTCCGGTTCCGCCTGAACCATGACTCCTTCGGAATCCGTCAGAAGAATCTTCGGTTTCCTTTCTTCACGGACGGTTCCGGTGCAGCCCCGCGTATGAAAATCCAGATATTCCAGCACGACATCGTTTCCGGGAACAACCTGTCTCCATACCGCTGAAACATACTGTTTGTATACAGCTTTTCCGTCCTTCATTTCAATCTTATAGTCACCTGTCACAATCATAAAAGGCCCTTTTGATTCATTACAGGTGAGCTGATATTTTAAAATACTGAACGTATTTAAATACGGCTTCTGCTCATAAGCAATGCTTTCCTCCCTGCCGAATATCCTGGGACTCACCGGTCCGCATACGATTGCCGTATCGGACATGGCACCAAACAGAAGCCCGCAGTCACCCTTCGCACCACTTTCCAGTATTCTTTCCATTCTGCTCATCGTTTCCTTCACCGTCTTTTGTATCATAATGTCTCCTTCAAATAATAATTTGATGTTCACCATTAATTATAACCTTTTTATCCCCGGAAAGAATGACAATCAGTTGATATTGCAAATTTTTACAGTTGCTGAAGCCGACTTTTCATGCCGGCAGTCCGCAATCTCCGCCTTTTGAAATAATCCGCACAGCTTCAGCCGGGCAGGATATAATATCTGTAAAGACAGTGAAAGTGGATTATGCCGCTCGTACAGTACAATGACATATGCGATATCTTTTACCGTTCCCACGGGGTTCCCGCAGGTGTTTTTGATGCGGACGGAACACTGGTATATCTTTCCTCAGGATTCGGCCAGAGACTGACCGGAATGTATCTTCAGGACAGCAGTACGCTGCTGGCAGATAAAATCAGGGGGAATGCCGCCGAAATCCGTCCGGATGAGCACGGTTCCTGCTGGTGCATCATCAGTGCGGACGGCACGACTGTTCTGCTGGGCCCTGTTCAGACCGGCAGGAATCCTGATTTCCCCTATGACCGGATTCCGGAATTTTCACCTGATTCGTTTTCCGATATCTGCACGGTATTTGCCAGAATTCTGCTCGGAAAGGATACTGAAGTGATTCAGAACGGCAGGCTTCGGGCGGAACACTATACGGCAAGCCTTCAGTTCAGGGCAGAGCAGGAAGATTTTGAGCTTCTCAGCTTTGATGAAATGTTCCAGTGTGTGAAGCTGGGAGATATCGAGGCACTGAATACATATCTTCATTCACAGAAATATATTGCCTACAACAACCGGGTAATGAACTCAATCACTGATGCATCCCACGTATTTCTCTTCTGCCTCGCCAAAACATATCACACCGCAGCCGAAACAGGAATACCGATCAGGGACCTCACCCCGCTCATCAGCATCTATCTCAAACAGATGGACTCATGCACTTCCGTTGCCTCCTTCAAGTCCGCCATGCAGCGGATGCTGTATGACTTCACCCGCTATGTCGCACATTACCGGTCCGAGAGTTATTCCATGCCCGTCAATATGGCGCTTCTGTATATCCGTGAACATGTCTATTCGCTTATCAGTGTCGAAGAGATCGCATCACACTGTTCCATGAGCGTGTCAGCGCTTCAGCACAGGTTCAAAAAAGAAACAGGACATTCCATATCCGATGCCGTCCTCTCTTACAAAATCGATAAAGCATGTTTCTTCCTGCGCTATACAAAACTTCCGTGCACCGCGATTGCCTTCAAGCTGGGCTACGGATCACAGAGTTATTTCAACCGTCAGTTCCGCAAGATCTGCGGCATGACGCCTTCCGAGTACCGTTCCGTATCATAGAAAAACATCACGGACAAAACAGAGCCGTATCCTTTCATCACAGCAGATACAAACAACAGACCTGAATGGTCTGTTGTTTTTCATATCCGCAGGTCTGCTTCAATACTGTCTTATCTCAGTTCGGGAGGAATATAACCGTATTCTTCAGCCGCTTTGTTTTCCAGCGGCATCAGTTCCAGATTGGCCATGTAGGCATGTGTTCCGATCCCGAAGTTTGCCTCTGCCTTTTCACTCATTCCGCCGAAGTTTCCGCCGAGGTAGCTCATTCTTTCATCAAGAATCAGACGGCATTCCCCGAATTTATATGCAATGGCCTGTGTGTTCGGAATAAAGAAGTGATTCTTGTTTCCGATCTTTGTCAGGAAGCTGTCCACTTCCGCCGTAAAGGATGCCTGACTGACGGAAGGTCCGTAAGCCGCAAATGACAGTGCGAGCTTTTCAATCGGAGCCGCATCATTCTGCGGGATGAAGATATGGGAGACTTCAAAGCAGCGTGCCTCCGGTTCTCCGGCGGCCCACTTTTCACTGACAATCTGTTCGATTGCCGGTGTCAGAACCGTGGGGAGTCCTGTTCCGCTGCCGAGCGGTTCCTTCAGCAGGACGCCTTTGTTGTTCAGATCCCATTCATCCTGAATCATGTTCATCTTTTTATAGATGCCGTCCGGATAGATCTTCGGACCGAACCCTTCCGAGTAGCCCATGGTTCTCAATACATCACGGCAGCGGTCCTCAAAGCTTTCCGAGGCGGATACCTGCGTGTCGGGATACCTGTCCAGATTTGCCTGTGTATTGTCATAGAGTTCCGCCCTGGAGCCGATGCCGAGCCATGCACATGCGGCTTCATCCACATCAATTGAGAATGCCATGCACTTTTCCTGCTCGTTCTCATGTCCGCACAGAGCTGCCGCAAGCCACGTCATTGTTCCCGTGGTCCCGAGATCAAACGCACTTCCATCAGGTGCCGTCACCCTGACGGTCCATGTATCTGTTTCCTTCAGTGTGGTGCGCTGCATTGCACTGCTTCCCCATCCTGCAAGATTGCTCTGTGTCTTTGGCCTGCCGTCATGCACCAGTTCCGCTTCATATGCCGCACCGAATGCTGTTCTGACAATCTTCTTCCAGAGCATGCGCAGATCATAGAAGCTCATGTCTGATATCACTGCCCCCTCCACTAGCAGCCGCGAAGGATACTGTGCATCACCTGCATCAAAGATCTTTCCGCAGGCAGCTGCCTTTACGGGCAGTTCACCCTTCATTTCGCTCAGTGCATACGGCAGAAGCTGAGTGCGCAGGGCATAATTGCCGCCCTGAACAAATACCGGCTTTGCGGCAGGACCGTTTCCGAAAACCGTAAAGCTGAGTTCTCCCGATTCAAGTTCCGGGTATTCCCCGTTGTCCAGCAGCCGGAATCCGCAGCGGGCAAATGCATTCCTGAGTGCGTCCGCCGTAATCCGGAGCGGGTGTTTTGTCATCTGTTTCATCGTCCTTCTCCTCTCTCAGATCCGGTTTGCGATCTGCCATCCTTCAAGAATGGCATCGCCGATGTTTCTCTTCTCATTGCAGCGGAGCGTCATTTTGCAGTCACCTGCTTTATAGATTTCGGGAACTTTGCCGATCAGCTCGTCATACAGTCCGGGCGTACCGGTATAGCCGCGGCATACGAGAACCGTATCGCATTCAATATGCTCCTCCTTCTTTGTGCGCAGATCACGCAGGGTGATGCCCTTCTCATCAAAGGATGCAATATCTTTTCCGAGTTTGTAGGAAATGCCCTTCTGTGCGTTCAGAATCATCAGACGCTGCTGCTGGGGTGAGGAGTTGTCATTGCCGATTTCCATGACGCCCATCATTCCGCCGCCCCGTCTTGAAGTGACGGTTACTTTCTTTCCCGCTCTCAGAAGTGACTGGGCAACTTCAAGATTCATGAAGCAGCCACCGCAGATTACAACTCTTTCACCGATTTCCGTATGTTCCGGATCACGGCAGTAATCATAAACCGTATGGACATTCTCAAGTTCCATGCCTTTGATCTTTGCCTCAACCGGCTGTGCACCTGCGGCGACTATGACAGCGTCATATCCGCCGGCAAGAACTGTTTCGGCATCTGCTTCTTTTTCAATTACGGTGATGCCCGGCTTCTTCATCTGGGCACAGTAATAATCGATCAGGAACTGAATGTCACCCTTGAGCTCATGATCAAAGCACGCCTCATGCATTGTTCCGCCGAGTTTTCTCTTTTCATACAGCGTCACTTCATGGCCTCTTGCGGCTGCCAGTCTGGCAGCTTCCATGCCTGCGGGACCGCCGCCGATGACACATACCTTCTTCTTTTTCAATGCAGGCTCCACCCTGCGGAAATTAGATGTATTGCAGAGCGGGTTGACCGAGCATCTCAGACCGATAGCGGCATTGAATCCTTCAATTGTGCCGACGCAGCCCATTGTGCAGCGGATGCAGGGAACGATATCCTCTGCACGGCCTTCACGCAGCTTGCGTGCCCATGCCGGGTCTGCCAGTGATGGTCTTCCCAGACCAATGAAATCCGCATAACCGTCTTCGAGCACTTTCTCGGCAAGATCGGGTGTTGTAAAGCCGCCGTCAAGAATGATCGGGGTCCTGATGCCGGCTTCCTTCATTGCCTTTGCAATGGAAATATAATCACCGCGCTGATCATACTGGGCATTGATGACACGGACATTGTTTGAGCAGCCGCCGACCAGATGCAGTGCACAGATGCCTGTTTTTGCCAGTGCCCTGGCATGGATAATTCCCTCCTCCAGGGAAATATCCCTCGGATCAAAGGAATCACCGCAGATACGGCCGATAATCGGGAATGCCTTTCCGCAGCGCTTCTGGCATGCTTCAATGATTTCCACCATGAAG
>JAILGV010000180.1 GCA_024696355.1 Solobacterium sp. | reverse complement strand
TCCGCGAAACAAGATATGAACGCTATATCAGGCAGTTGATAGACAGATATCAGCTTAAGGATCACGTTGTATTTACCGGTATTCTGGATGCGGAGCAGATGAAGGAACAGTATCTGAAGGCACATGTTTTTCTCTCAGCCTCTTCAATTGAGAACTCACCCAATTCGATCGGTGAGGCAATGATCCTGGGCACGCCGGTTGTCGCCTCGGATGTCGGCGGTGTCAGCAGCATGCTGTCTAATGAAAAGGAAGGTCTGCTGTATCAGGCCGACCGGGTGGAAGATATGGCGGCGGACATTGACCGTCTGTTCAGGGATAATGTCCTGGCCAGAAGACTGTCAGCCGGTGCTCGGGAGCGGGCAAGAATAACCCATGATCCCGAAACGAATTATCGGCAGCTGATCAGTATTTATGAAGAAATTGCCGGAGGTACGCGATGAAAAAGCGGTCACTTCGGGTCAATGCTGTCTTATACTCCGTCCGGACTGTGATGAGTTTTCTGTTCCCGTTCATCACCTTTCCATATGTATCACGGGTTCTGGGCGTAGATAATATAGGCAAGGTAACAACTTCTGCCAATCTCGTCAGCTATTTTATTTTAATTGCCCAGATGGGTATCTTTACTTATGCTTCACGGGAAGGGGCGAGAATCCGGGACGATGCAGAAAAACTCAGTCTTTTTGCCGGTGAAGTGTTTACCATCAATCTGCTTTCGACTGCCGCGGCATATATCCTGCTGGTTTTGACAGTGGCGGTTGTTCCGCATTATCATGCCTACAGTCTTTTAATACTGATTCACAGTTTCAACATCATCGGAACAACGATTGGTGTTGAGTGGCTCTGCAATATTTATGAGGACTATGGTTATATTGCTGTACGTTCCCTCGCTGTGCAGGTTTTTACAGTAATGATGCTGTTTGCTTTTGTGAAAAAACCTGCGGATTATCCGATTTACGCGGCAATTTCCGTAATCGCAAATTCCGGCGCCAACATCATGAATTTCTTTCATGTTCGCAGGTTTGCACGAATCCGTCTCACCCGGGATCTGAAACTGAATACGCATCTGAAACCGCTGCTTGTCATATTCTTTTCCGCAGTCGCAACAACAATCTATGTCAACTCGGATGTGACAATGCTCAGTTTTATGTGCGGTGACTATAATGTCGGTCTGTATAATGCCTCTGTGCGGATTTACAGCATCCTGCAGGCAATGATCTCATCGATCTTCCTGGTTGCCTTGCCGCGGCTTTCCAACGACCTGGTAACAGCAACCAGAGAACAGTACATGAAAACGTTGAATGATCTTCTGGATGAGCTGTTTCTGTTCCTTTTGCCGGTGATAACGGGAGTGTATATGATTGCCGGTGAAGCAATTCGTCTCTTTTCCGGGAAGGCATTCATTGAATCTGTACCTTCTCTACAGATCCTCAGCATCACCCTGGTTTTCTCAATGTTGGCAAGTTTTCTGACAAATACGGTGCTGCTTCCGAACAAAATGGAAACGGATGCCCTGCGGGCGACAGTCTTCAGTGCAGCTGTAAATGTTATTTTGAATATCTGGCTGATTCCGAAACTCGCGCAGAATGGGGCAGCGCTGACCACACTCACCGCCGAATTCCTGATGATGACAACGCAGTATATGGTCATCCGGAAAATGCATGTACTGCAGCCCAGCGGGAAGAATCTCGTACAGATTCTCGCTGGTTGTGTCTTAATTGTATTATGCTGTATCGTTCTGCAGTCTTTCTCGCTTGGAATGGTGGCCGGGGTCCTGCTGAAAGTGGCGGTTTCCGCAGCTGCATACATGGTCTTGCTTGGCCTCTCAGGCAACCTTGTTTTCCGGCGGATCCTGCAGGATCTGCTGAGGCGTCGGAAAAGAACAGAAACAGCCTGACGGATAAACGCCGGGATGTTAAAATACTGTCGATCAAGGGACAAGGTGAATTTATATGATGAATAATATACTGATTATCGGCGCCCACTATGACGATTCTGAATTGGGGGTCGGAGGAACTGCCGCGAAGCTCGCCGCCCAGGGCAAGAATGTATACAAACTGACATTGACGGATAATGTTACATACTCAGCTCATCTGCATATTGATGTCGCATATGAAACAAGTGTCAGTGAAAGTGCCCGGGCATGTGAAGTGCTGGGTGTAAAGGAGATTACAGAATTCCAGCCGGTTGAGTGCTGTCAGCTGTTTTACAATACCGAGATTATGCAGCGGGTAGAAGACACAATCTATAAATACGATATTGATACGGTCTTCATGCACTATACGGATGATCTGAATCAGGATCATATCTCAGCTTCAAAGATCTGCCTGACAGCAGCCAGACACTGTCCGAATATTCTGATGTATCAAAGTAATCAATATATCCTGGCAAAGCCGTATTATCCGTCCCTGTTCTTTGATATTTCCGACTATATTGATAAGAAACGGGAAGCACTGTACCAGTATACCGGCGATCATAACAGATACAATGCACTGTTCGAGACAACGATCGAAAAGAACCACATCTGGGGTTATTCCAATCACTGCAGTTATGCAGAAGGATTTGTCGTGCATAAGTTCCGGTTGTAAGAGAGGATTATTCATATGGGAAATGTAGTGTTGATAGCCTGCACCAACATCGGGCGTGCCATGATCGAAGCGATCATGAATGACAGCAGTCTGAAAGATGTCCATCTGACAGGTATAGTTAACCTTAAACCGGAAGCTGCGACCGGTAAGGCAAATTATGATTCATATGTGGATCTGGCCGGAAAATACGGACTGAATATCTATTACTGTGAAAATGTCAATGAGTCTGCCTGTGTCAGTTTCCTAAAGAAATGCCGGCCGGATATCATCATTCAATCCGGCTGGTCACAGAAGTTCAGGCAGGAAATCCTAGATATTCCGACATATGCCTGTATCGGTGAGCATCCTGCTCCGCTGCCGAAAGGAAGAGGTGCCGCGTGTGTCAACTGGGCGATCCTGACCGGTGAGCATGAGTGGGGAGATACATTCTTTCAGATGGAGATGCAGTATGATACCGGACTTATCTATGCACAAGAGTTTTTCAATATCGAACTGTATGATGATGTGAAAACAGTATATGACAAGGTAGCTTTGTGTGCCGTCAGGACAATCCGGAAGCACCTTCCGGCCTGGACAGCCGGAAAACTGGATGGTGTCAGACAGGATGACACTAAAGCAACACATTATCCACGGCGCCGGCCGACTGACGGAGAGTTTGCTTTTGCGGATAAGCCGGCTCTGGAACTCTACAATTTCATTCGTGCCCAGGCAAAGCCCTATCCCGGCGCGTATTTCATACACAAGGGGAAAAAGGTGTATGTCTGGCAGGCCCGTCTTAGTGATGATCTGCGTCCGGAAGAACATGCGGTAATATGCGGCGATGGCAAATCGCTAATTCTGTGCCGGGTGCAGCAGGAAGGTGAGCCGGAGATGTGGGCGGCAGACTATTTTGCCGGACATGATATAAATCAGAGGGCAGTATGATTAGTCTTCTGGTTGTTGATCTGAATTATTCCAATACCGGCAACGCCAACAGCGCGATACTTCACCGGCTGTTTTCAGGCCAGGATGATATCGATGTTACGGTTTTGACGGAAAATATTAATTCGCTGGCTGAAGAAACGGTGGATGGTTTTCATATTATTCGGAAGAAGATTCATTCAAGACGTTCGAACAGCGCCATCAGTCTGCATGATGCCGGTGTATATCCGCGGCTGCTGAGGGCAAAGCGGTATATGAAGGAAGTACAGGACGATGTTGACTATAAGCGGGTGGAGGATTTTCTGTATCATGCCGAGCGTCTTGTTGATATTCCGTCATTTGATGTGATACTCAGCTGCTCTTTTCCGTTTGAATCTCATGTCTGTGCCGGCCGTCTTGCTGAAAAGTACGGGAAAAAGTGGATTGCATATTATCTTGATCCGTTTGCCACGAATCCGCTTTTCCCGGATGCTCATATGACTGCAAGAATCCGTACTGAAGAAGAAGTGCTCAGAAAATGTGATGCGGTTCTGCTGACATATCCGGCAATGGACGTTTATCAGCAGAACGGTGTTGCGATTGATGTCGAAAAAACAGTACAGGTTTATCTTCCAGGCATCCGTCCAATCATCAGAAAGGATGTGAATCTCTGGCAGGACAATGTAAAAAACCGAAGTGTGTTTGTCGGCAATCTGTATTGGGATATACGGGATCCGATGCATGTCATAGAATGTTACCGTGAGTTAGGAGAAGCGTATCATATTTATTTTATCGGCGGGGTTGGAGGAGAAGACCGGGAAGCGATTCTGCTTGAGAAAGGAATCAGCGGGATACCGAATGTTCATTTTATAGAGCCTGTTTCCCGAGAACTGGCTGAACAGTATCTGCTGCAGGCAGATGTTCTGGTCAATATCGGAAACCTGCTTGACAATCTGATTCCCAGCAAAGTACTGGATTATCTGAGCAGCGGGAAACCTGTTCTCAATTTCTATAAGCGAGAAGACTGTACTTCTACTGCTTTTTTCCGCAGTTATCCAAATGCTGCCAGCTTTGATGACCGGAATATTCCCTATGCCGGGGTAAAGAACTTTCTGGATCATGCACAGCATATGAGGACATTGGACTATGATGAGATCCGCCGATTATATCCGGATTACTCTGTATCGAATGTCCGGGAAATTATAATGAAGACAATCAGAGGTGTTTTGAATGACTGATGGAATGGACAGAAAAGCAGGCTGTAAAAATGTGCTGTTGGTGACGGATCGGTATTATCCTGAGCCATACGCAAACGGCATCTGTGTGCATTATGTTGCTCGTTCCCTGGTACAGGCAGGGCATACAGCACATATTCTGGCATATGATATTCCGGGAAAGATACTTCCCGAAGAAAAGGACGGAGTCAGAGTATTCGGAGTTCAACCGGATTTGATAAATCGGATGATTTTTGCCGGCCAGAACCAGATTTCATCATTGCCCGGGAAGCTGCTGAAAACAACCGGTATCATTCTGCTGCGACTTAATAAGATCCGGCTGATTTCCCGGTTTCCTCTCGCCTCGGAAAGTTTCCACAGAAATCTGGTGAAGCAGATAGCTGCACTGGATCAGCAGTATCATTATGATGCGGTTATAGGCGCTTACAACCCGCTTGATACTGTCTTGGCAGCGGCAGAATACAAACAGTTCAGACCGGATATCAAAATGGCGGTATACAATCTGGATTACATGCCGGAATCAATCAAGAACCACGTTTCCGCGGAAAAGATGAAGAAATCCTGTGATTATTGGCAGGATGTGATCTATACGCAGGCAGACATGATTCTGGATATGGAAACCAATTACCGGCGCTGGGGTCAGGAATATCAGGAAAAATGGCAGGATCGCATCGCTTTGACAGGTCTGCCCCTGTTTGTCAGTGAAGAGGTTAAGCCGGCGGGAGTCTTTGATCATTCTTTTGAAAACTGGGTTTATGCCGGGGCTTTGGATACAGCATATTACCAGATTGAAGAGGCCATGAAGATTTTTTGTGCGCTTCCTGATCAGGAAAAGCGGGTGCTGCATATTTACGGTCGGGGAACTGGTTATGAACTGTGCCGGAAATATGCGGCTGCGTATCCAGGCAGAATCATCATGCACGGCTTTGTTTCGCATGAAGAACTAAAAGGAATTCTGAAGGAAGCCGATATTCTCCTCTCGATGAAGAAAACGAATCTGATATCTGGCAAGACTTTTGAGTATATGGCAACAGGCAATACTGTTGTTCACCTTCAGGGGAGCGAGCAGGATCCCAACTCAGATTATCTGCGTCAATACAACCGGAGTGTGATTGTTCGGTCTGACAACCAGACGAGTGAAGAAGCCGCCGTGGATCTGGCCCGGAAACTGGGTGAACTGGCGGCAGAAACAGGCAGAGCAGACAATCAGGAAGCTTTTAGGAAAAACACACCGGAATATACCCGGGATTTGATCCTGAACATGCTGAAGTGATAGGATTAATTCATATGAATCTGTTTGTCATATTCTTCATATTCAGTGCCTGGTTCTGTTTTTTAGCCTGGAAACCGGAACTGGGCAGCCGGAAGATCAGTCTGGCCGTCATGGCATTTCTGACAGCAGGGCTGATTTTTGACTTTAAAGTCGGGGTAGATACCGGTTCATATATATGGCTGTATCGTTCCATTATGCAGAATGCAATTGATTACCGGAACATGGGGTATGTATATCTGATCAGAGGCGTGCAACTGTTTTCAGATCGTTATACAGTTTCAGTACTGACGGTGAATATCATCTGCATTGGGCTGTGTATTTATACGATTTTCCGGTATAGCCGGGACTGGCTGATGTCTTATTTTCTGTTTTTTTCTTCCGGTCTTTTCCTGATGTATTATTCGAGCGGGATCCGGCAGATGCTGTCAATGGCTGTGTTTTTATTTGCGTTTTATGAATACCTGCCGCAGAAAAAGTATCTTCAGTACTATGTATGCTGTCTGCTGTCAATGTCCTTCCATGAAGCCGGGATAATTTCGTTTGCGGTCCCGCTGGTGTTTTTGTTTCAGCGCTATTACCGGCAGAATCCTGTAAGAGCCGCCGGTTTTGCCGTTATCGGGATCCTGGGTGTTTTCGGGATCATATCATTTCTTATTCCTTGGATAGTAAAATACTATTGGTGGGTACCGGCGATCCGCCATTTCGTGATGTACGTGGATAATGCATCCTTCAGCATACTCGGTTTGGGTATGGAACT
>JAILGV010000162.1 GCA_024696355.1 Solobacterium sp. | reverse complement strand
GGAAGCCGGAAAGTGCGCGGAATGATGTTTGCCGTGCTGGGGCTTCTGTTTGCGAAAATGCTCTGGGAACTGATCGGGGCATATATATAGCCGCGGGAAATGATGCAATGTCTGTTTTAGGGATGGGTGCTTTGCATAATCCTGCGATATAATAAAAATATGAAAAATCTGCTGAAAATCGTAATCTGCATGCTTTCGTCAGTGCTTTTCAGTGTGCAGCTCTGCTATGCACAGGAAGACAGTCAGCCCGGGGAAGCTGCGGCAGGAAATATTGTTGATCCTGTTGAAAACAGCGGCGGATATTCGGCGGTTCTTTATGACAACCGGAACGGCCTGCCTACATCGGAGGCGAATGATATCGAGGAAACAGAAGACGGGTTTATCTGGATCGGCAGCTACGGCGGACTGATCCGGTATGACGGATGCAGCTTTGAGCGGATTGATTCAACACAGGGCATTACCAGTGTTGTGAGCCTTTACGCCGACAGTGAGGACAGACTGTGGATCGGAACCAATGACAACGGTCTTGCACTGATGGGAAAAGGCTTTTTCAGGATGTGGAAAACAGCGGACGGTCTGCATTCGGAAAAGATCAATACAATTACCGGAGATGACAGCGGATTGATTTACATCGGAACTTCTTACGGGATTGCTTTGATTGACAGTGAAATGAATCTGAGGACACTGGATGATCCGCGTCTTCAGGGACTGTATGTTGATGTGCTGAAAACAGGACGGGACGGCAGGATTTACGGTCTCACCAACAATAATGAGCTGTTTGTTCTGAAAAACGGAGAACTTCAATTCTGGCTCAGCCGCGAGGATACGCCGGCTGAGGGTGTCGGTGCGTTTCTTCCTGATGCAGAGCGGCCGGGCTATCTGTATTTCGGTGATGAACAGAGTACTTTATATTACGGTAATCCGGAAAACAGTTTTTCCGATATCAGACAGACAGATATTTCACCGCTGGCCGATGTCAGGGACATCAAGAAATTCGGGGATCAGCTCTGGATCTGTGCCCGCAACGGAATCGGTGTACTTCAGAACGGCGTATTCTCAGTGATCGAAGGTCTTCCTATGAGTAATTCCGTTCAGCAGATGATGGCGGATTATGAGGGAAACCTGTGGTTCTGCTCCAACCGGCAGGGTGTAATGAAAATCGTTCCGAACCGCTTCCAGGACATTTTTGAACGCTGGGGGCTGGAAGAGACGGTCGTGAATTCGACATGCATGTATGATGATGTGCTGATGATTGCGACCGATAAAGGTCTGCTTGCCGTGAATGCGGACGGACCTGTTGAATCGCTGCCTCTGACGAAGGCACAGACTGCTTCGGGAGAAAATGTTCCGGCAGACGATCTGATCCGTCTGCTGGACGGATGCCGTATCCGTTCCATTATCCGTGACAGTCAGGACAGGATGTGGATTTCAACCTGGAGCCCCTTCGGACTGATCCGGTATGATCACGGGGAAGCGGTATTCTTCAGCCAGGCTGACGGACTTCTTTCCGGGCATGTAAGAGCTGTTGCGGAACGCAGGGACGGCTCGTTTGCCGTTGCCGTATCCGGCGGTGTTTCAGTGATAGAAGGTGACCGGATCACAAGAAGCTGGACACATGAAGACGGCGTGGTCAATACAGAGACGCTCACCGTAGCAGCCGGAGAAAACGGGGATATTCTTGCCGGTTCCAACGGTGACGGAATCTATGTGCTGAATGAGGACGGAGTCCGGTGCATCGGCAGGGATGAAGGACTGACCTCAGGCATCGTGATGCGGATTAAATATGATCCTGTCAACGGGGTGTACTGGATTGTGACAAGCAACTCGCTTGCATATATGACGCCGGATTATCAATTGACAACAATTCAGAAGTTTCCTTATTCGAATAACTTTGATCTGTATATAAACAATCAGAATGATGCCTGGATTCTCAGCAGCAACGGCATCTATGTCATAGCGGCAGAGGATCTGCTGGCAAATGAGGACCTTCAGCCTGTGCACTACAGTCTGGCCAACGGTCTTCCCTGTACGGCAACATCAAATTCATACAGTGAACTGACAGAGGAAGGCGATCTTTATATTGCCGGAAGCACCGGCGCTGTAAAGATCAATATCAGTGATCCCATTGAAAATGTCAGTGACATGAAAGTGAGCGTTCCGTTTGTCGACGTTGACGGTGTCCGCACATATCCCGACGAAAACGGTGTATTTAATCTGGGATGGGATGTGCATAAGCTTGTCGTTTATCCATATGTGTTTAATTATTCACTGACAGATCCGCAGGTGACTTACCGTCTTTCGGGTTTTGAGCTGAATCCTGTGACTGTCAGCCGCAGTGAACTGATACCTGTAACGTATACCGAACTGCCGGGCGGATCATACAGCTTTGAGATGAGCATTCTTGATGCGATGGGGCACTCGGCAAGGCAGATCTCCGTACCGATCAAAAAGGAAAAAACAATATTTGAATATACCTGGTTCTATATCTTTGTAACATCGGTCGGAATTGCTGTTCTCTTCTCCCTGTTCTATCTGTATCTCAACAAGAAAAGCCAGGAATTTCAGAAACAGCAGACGGAAGCTGTCAGGAAGGAACGTCTGAATACGGAACTGCAGACGGCGACACGGATTCAGAACAGCATGATGCCGAATATTTTCCCGCCTTTCCCGGAAAGGAAGGAATTTGACATTTATGCAGTGATGGATCCGGCCAGGGAAGTCGGCGGAGACTTCTATGACTTCTTTATGGTTGATGATGATCATCTGTGTCTGGTTATCGCCGATGTCAGCGGCAAGGGCATCCCGGCAGCGCTGTTCATGATGATTTCCAAAGTGATTGTAAAGAACTCGGCAATGCTTGTCGGAAATCCTTCGGAAGTTCTGACAAAGGCAAACGAAGCGATCTGTTCGAACAACAACGTTGAGATGTTCGTGACAATCTGGATCGGCATCCTGGAAATCAGCACCGGCAGAGTGACGGCTGCGAATGCCGGTCATGAATATCCTGCGCTGATGAAAAAGGGCAGATTTGAACTGCTGAAGGACAGGCACGGACTCGTCATCGGGGCAATGCCGGAAGCCGGATACTATGACTATGAGTTCACGCTTGAACCGGGTGACAAGCTGTTTGTTTACACGGACGGCGTGCCGGAAGCCACGAACTCCAAAGAGGAAATGTTCGGCACAAACCGTATGATCGATGCCCTGAATATCAGTCCGCAGGATCCGCCGGAGAAGCTCCTGGGCACTGTCGGTACAGCTGTCGCTGATTTCGCGGCCGGCGCCGAACAGTTCGATGATGTTACTATGATGTGCATTGAATATATGGGAAGTTCCGGACAGCAGGATAAAACAGAATGAAAAAGATATGACCGTAAATGACGGTCGGATGAATCCGGCAGTGTTCAGAAGAGCATGCCGGATTTTCAGATTTATGACAATTCACGGACGATTTGCTAAGTGCGGATACTGAATGTTACTATCAATACGAAAAAAGTGCAGTCTGCGGATACTGCACAGGAAAGTGACGGCAATGAAACAGAACAGAAGAAAATATATTCTTGTACTGATCGGGATGTGCGGACTGCTTGCATCATCTGTCGGCGTCATATCGAATGTGGCAGGCCTGTTTTTTACATCCGTGGCAGAAGAACTGAATATTCTCAAGGGTTCGGTAAGTATGACGCTGACAGTCACGAACCTGTGCTTTGCACTCGGCGGGGTATTTGCGCTCCGCCTGATTAATGAAAACAATCTCAGACCGGTTCTGATTGCCGGTACAGCGTGCATCGCCGGGCCGACTGCCCTGCTGGGGCTTTCAGACAATATTTTAATCATGTATGTCCTGAATGCCGTCAGGGGTTTTGCCGGCGGGATCCTCGGCTTCGTACTTGTTACAACGGTGATTAACAACTGGTTTTATGTATCGTCCGGTCTTGCGGCTTCCGCTGCCATGAGCTGCAGCGGTCTGGCCGGAGCTCTGCTTTCACCGCTTCTTTCCGCAGTTATAGAATATGCCGGCTGGCGGGCGGGATACTTTGTTTCGGCAGCTGTTATTCTGCTGTTCAACCTTCCCGCGATTCTGTTTCTGCCGGCTCTGGACCCGCGCACGAAGGGCATTCTTCCCTACGGATGCACGGTACCGATTACGGGCAGTACTCAGACGGACAAAGGAGATCACCGCGGAACAAAGGTATCCGGGGTATTGTTTGCGGCTGTATTTGCATATGCATTTCTGGCCTGTTCGGGGACTGCACTGCCTCAGCATTTCCCGGGAATTACCGGATTCTGGGGACTGAGTGCGTCGACGGGAGCCATGATGCTTTCTGCAGGCATGATTGCCAACAGTACCGGAAAGATTATCTTCGGGGCACTGGCAGACCGGTTCGGTGCAAAGATATCCATGCTTTTGTACAGTGTGCTGGCCGCTGCCGGAACACTGCTGATCTGGTTTGTTCATAAACCGGCTGTTATGTATGCCGGAGCGTGCATGTACGGGATGATTTATTCTCTCGGCATCGTTGCGGTGGTAATACTGACAAAGGATATGTTCGGGCTTGAAAACTACAGCCGGACTTATCCGGTAATATCGTTAGCCGGTACTGTCGGCAGTGCTGTAACAGCCGCACTGATCGGATTTATATTTGATCTTTCGGGAAGCTATACCGCTGCGCTGGCACTGATGCTTTCCATGATTCTGGTAAATATCATGATTATTCTGGGATGCTACAGATACAGGGGGAAATAATAACAAGATGGAATACTATATGCCGGTAAAACTGTATACGGGAAAGGGCATACTGGAAAAACATAAGGAACAGCTTGCGGAACTCGGCGGCAGATGCGTTGTCATTACCGGAAAGAGCAGTGCAGTGCGTTCCGGCGCGCTGGCTGATATACAGAGGATTTTTGAAGAAACAGGTACGGAATATGAAATATATGACGGGATTTCGGAGAACCCGTCTGTTTCATCATGCATTGAAGCAGGAAGGAAAGCATATGCGTTTCAGGCTTCATATATCATGGGCATCGGCGGCGGTTCCCCGCTGGACGCAGCCAAGGCAGCAGCTGTTTTTGCCGCAAATCCGGATCTGGATGAAAAAGGACTGTATGCAATGACCTGGAACCGGGTTCTGCCGACAGTGCTTGTCGGCACGACAGCCGGAACAGGCTCCGAAGTGACAAAGGTATCAGTTCTCACGAATTCCGAAGGAAGGAAGAAGTCAGTTCATCATGATCTTCTGTATCCCGTGCTTGCTTTCGGTGATCCTGCATATACTGCATCCATGGGCAGAACACTGACACTGACAACGGGCACTGATGCGCTGACGCATCTGACAGAGAGCTTCTTCAGTAAAAAAGCAAATGATATTTCAAGAGCATGTTCAATTGAGGGGATAAGAAATCTGATTCCTCTGCTGGAAAAAGCGGCGGATCATTTTGATGATCTGACGGAAGAGGACAGAGAGATAATCTACAATGCCTCAATCCTGGGCGGAATGGCAATTGCGGCAACCGGTACGGTTTTCCCTCATAATGTCGGCTATTACTTTACCGAGGAGTATCAGATCCCGCACGGTTTTGCATCGGCGCTGTTAACGGATGACCTTCTGTCATTTGAAGAGACCTGCGGCAGGGAATACGCAGATGCGTTCTATGAGAGAACGGGAATATCGCACGAAAGATTCCGGAAGCTGCTTCGGAAAGTGCTTCCCGAGTATGAGATTCATCTCAGTGAAGAGACTCTGCAGGATATTCTTCCGCGCTGGCAGAACAACGGCACCGTGAAGAATACCAGAGGAGATATTACATCTGAAGAGATCGGAAAGATGCTGCGCCGGAAGTTTCCGGAAACGGAATAAATCTTCAATACCGAAATACTGCAGAAAGTCATGTACATATGACAGATTCTGCAGTTTTTTTTGTTCTCCGTGTGTGCCGGACCGGATTGTTGTCCTTGACCGTTCCGCGGGGAACGGCGGTAAGAATAAAAAAACAGGGGGATTTTCAAATGGACAGTCAGTTCAATGAAGAAGAGTTTCTGAAGAAAATCGAAAAAATCGTCAAGAAAAACTCACGCGGGTCCGGCTTCGGCAGGGTCCTTACGGTATTGTTCTTTGCCGCAGTGTCAGTAATCCTTGGGATTGTGCTGCTGAAGATCAACTCGGTCAGTGACGGCTTTGAGCAGCTGACAACATTTGCGGAGCCGGCTGAGCGGCATGACCTTGTACTGGAAAATAAAGGATTGGCCGGTTATACTGCGGCGGATTTTGCGGATGCCATTCTCGGCACCGGTACGCGTGAGAAAAAACTGGAAGTCATGACACAGAGAGTATCTGATGCCGGCACGCTGATTACAACCGGGCTGTTTAACTGGAATGCAACGAAAAAGACACAGCTGATTACTTATAAAGGAGAGGTGACGTATACCGTCGATCTTTCCGGGCTTGATGCATCGGATATCAGTTTTGATGAGGAAGAAAAAGTGATCACGATGACTATTCCCCACGCAGTTCAGGGTGAGATACATATTCCCTCCGATCAGATTCAGTTCGGTGATGTTGACCGCGGCATGCTGGCATTCGGTGACATCAAAGCAACACCCGAG
>JAILGV010000144.1 GCA_024696355.1 Solobacterium sp. | reverse complement strand
TACATGCTGGGTTGAGCAGGATGGCATTGACGGCTATGTTTCCAGAGATCTTGAAAACTGGGAAGGCCCTTTTGAAGTGTTCCATAAACCGGAAGGATTTACAGAAGACAGATGTTACTGGGCGCCGGAAGTACACCGTTACAAAGGGGCCTATTACATGTTTGCGACATTTGACAGCTCACAGAGGAAGCGCAAGGGTACAATGATCCTCAAAGCTGAAAAACCGCTCGGACCATTCCTTCCTCACAGCAAGGGGTTCGCTACCCCGAAAGAATGGAACTGCCTGGACGGCACCTTCTACCTTTCAAAAGCCGGAGTGCCATATATGATTTTCTGTCATGAATGGCTTGACCTGGTTGATGGGGAAATGTGTTATGTACAGCTCAGCGATGATCTGACGGAAGCCGTTTCCGGACCTGTCAGGATGTTCGCCGCTTCTGAAGCGAAACCCTGGGTGCGCAGTGTTTTCATGAAAGAAACAGGGGATTCTTATGTGACTGACGGACCTTTCATGTACCGCAAGAAAAATGGTGAATTGCTGATGCTGTGGGCAACATACGGCGCCAATGGCTATGCTGAAGCGATTGCACGCAGTGATAACGGTGAGATCGATGGTACATGGACGATTGATGAAAAACCTCTCTTTGACCGGGACGGCGGACACGGAATGATCTTCACGAATGAAAACGGAAAAGAATATCTTGTCCTTCATCAGCCCAATGACACCCCGAATGAAAGACCGGTGCTGACTGAGTGCGATCTGAATTCCATCTGACCACTCATATCCAAGATTAAATATTTACTGCAGGCATCCAATGGGTGTCTGTTTTGATAGAACTTACAAAGCGCTCCATCACTTAAACAATGCCGAACCGCTGTCTGCAGAACACGCTGAGGCAATGAAAGAGCTTTTTGACGGTGAAGTGCCTGCAGGTCTGAGTGTCTTTACACCGGTTCAGATCGATTTCCCGAAACAGATGACTTTCGGTGAACATGTCTTCATCAACCACAGCTTTACTGCCATGGCCATCGGCGGGATCATGATCGGGAACAATGTGCAGATCGGTCCGAATGTCACGATTGTGACAGACAATCATGATTTTTATGACCGCTATGTGCTCAGATGCCGCAGCGTAGTCCTGGAGGATAATGCCTGGATCGGCGTCAATGCCACCATTATGCCGGGCGTGACTGTCGGAAAGAATGCCATCATAGCCGGCGGCGCTGTTGTAACCAAAAATGTGCCGGCAAATACAATCGTCGGCGGCAATCCGGCCAGGGTTATCAGGAAAATTCCGGCATGAAAAAAACTGTAATTGCACTTGCAGCGCTCGTACTGGTACTAGGCGGCTGTTCTGCCCCGAAAGAGGAAACAGCTGACGTTCCAGAGACAGAACCGGAAACAGAAACAGCGAAGCCTGAAGAAACTGCCGCCGCGGAAGAAACCGAAAAGAAAGAACTTCTTGCTTTCTTCTCAAGAGCAGGCGAGAACTGGGAAGTCGGCGTTGTGGAAAAAGGAAATACCCGCATCTCTGCTGATGATTGTCTACAATTTCCTGGAAAGCTATGACTTCACCGGCAAAACAGTATACCCGTTCAACACCCATGGCGGCAGCGGTCTGGCCGGGACGCCGGAAAAGATCCGCTCTGTGATTCCGGACGCCGATGTGAAGGATGGACTGGCACTGACAGGAAAAACTGTTCAGAATGACTTCGACTCTGTTCAGTCACAGATTGACAGATGGCTGGATGACAATAATCTTCAATAGTATTCAACGATGAGGGAACAGCTGTGTCTGTTCCTTTTTTTCAGTTTCAAAAAAGTATTCCGAAGCTGCAGCCAAAGACTATAATTGTTGTCATGAAAGAAACTCTGCGTTTTGTCAAATTCACATTCTTCTCAATCAGCGCAGGACTGATCGAGATCGGCACATTCACATTAATGAATGAAATCCTGCACGCGCCTTACTGGCTGTCCTATCTCTGCGGTCTGGTCCTGTCGGTTCTCTGGAACTTTACGCTGAACCGGAAATTCACGTTCCAGTCCGCCGGCAATATTCCGGCTGCGATGTTAATGGTCGCGATATATTACGCTGTCTTTACACCGCTGTCCACATTGCTGGAACACTGGCTGACCATGGGACTGGGACTGAATGAATATATCGCCACAGCCATTAACATGATCCTGAACTTCACAACGGAATTCCTGTATCAGCGGTATTACGTTTTCGCAAAGACAATCGACACAAATGTAAGAAAGGGATGAATATGATCCGCAGGCACGGCGAAAGCTGTGCTTTTTGCATGCATGTAATAAAAAACAGAAAGCAAATTATCCTGCATATATTCAAGCCCATTGAGTACAGCTGCCGGGAAATGATATTATGGGTAAAACACTGAACACTTCAGAATAATCAGATTTAAGGAATGGTGATTTGACATGAAAAGATCCTTTGCTTTCAGACGGATGGCAGGAATCCTGTCTCTTGTCTTCGTGATGATCCTGGCGGTATTTATGAAAGCCGGCCGTGTCTGTGCGGAAGAGACAGACGAAATAATGCCTGATAACAGCCTCCCTGTTGTTTATCTGGACATCGATGAATCACAGGGCACCGTTGAAGACATGATCACAAGCGAAGAGCACACCGCATACTGCTACGGCACAGTCAGTATTGAAGTGCCGGAAGGTTTTCATTATTCCGATTTCCCGGATCTGCCCTGTGAAAGTGTTGAAGGACTCGCCATGAGCATCCGCGGCCGCGGCAATTCCACCTGGCAGAAAGCGGATAAGAAAGCATTCAAGATCAAGCTTGACAAGAAGGCGGAGATTTTCGGTTTCGGCAAAAATAAGCACTGGGTGCTGCTGGCCAACGCTCTGGATGAAACCATGTTAAGAGACAGGATCAGCGCCTGGCTCAGCGATCAGCTGGACTTTGAGTTCACCCCGCGCGGTGTTCCGGTGGATCTGGTGATCAGAAGCGAAGAATACGGCGAACATTACCTCGGCAGCTACTATCTGAG
>JAILGV010000113.1 GCA_024696355.1 Solobacterium sp. | reverse complement strand
CCCAAGAGGAAGTCTTATCATCATATTTACTCATACTTTGGCGATTGAGCTTTTCAGGAATGAACTAACCAACCGCCAAGTCTAGTGTTAATTCATTCCTGAAAGGCCACTAGTGTTCCTTTCTAAGAACGAATTAATTATTTGACTTTCTCTTCCTCTTTTTCTACTTTTCAGCCACCTGGTGCAAATTCGGACTTTTATGGAATTATCTTCGTAATATACGGGATAGTAATGTGGACAAGATATGAAACAATCGCGAATGGAATCCTGTTCATTATTCTTGGGCAGTTTTTCATTACCAGATATTTTAAAATCTCATGGTCTGCAGACCCTCTTAAACTCTTATATTTGATCGCCGGAATAATGAATGTATTGATTGGCTTCGTCTTTTTTATGCCGGATTCAGAAAAAAAATAATCAATGCCGGCAACTTTATCAATGATGATTTCAAAAATGACACCATGAAATGTTATGAATCAGCAGGCTGAGAGTTTGCCTCGAAACTAACGCCTGCTTTTTTATACAATGGTAAAACCAGGCATCATTATAAATGTGATGTGATACCGCTCAATTTAAAACATCGGGTCATATGCCTGGTGATTCAGATCGCAGACAAAGCTGCAGTTTCAAAAACAAAACTGAAATTCAAAATATACATAACAGATAATTTGATATAGGCATTTCACATTTTAATGAAAGTTCTGCATACTGTAACTGCAAAGAAGGAGGAACTGAGATGCAGAATTTTATTTATCACATGCCAGTAAAAGTGTATTTTGAGGAGGGCGGTGTTAAGAAATATCTTCCGCAGGAAATGGAAAAATACGGAAAGAATATCATGATCGTCTACGGCGGAGGATCTGTAAAAAGAAACGGTGTTCTGGATGAAGTGAGGAAAACACTGGAAGAGTGCGGCAAGACAGTCTTTGAATTCGGCGGTGTCGCATCCAGTCCTTCCTATGAAAAGATCCTTGAAGGAATCGCACTGTATAAAAAAGAAAAAATAGATCTGCTGATTGCCCTGGGCGGCGGTTCGGTCGTCGACAGCACAAAGATCATGGCTGCCGGAGCAGAAACTGACGGTGATATCTGGGAAGAAGAAATGGTCAGACACAACATTCCTGAAAAAATGGGAAAATACGCGGTCGTGCTGACAATTTCCGGTGCCGGCGCTGAGATGGATCATCTGGGAGCATGCACAAATGAAAAGACACACGAAAAGAAAACATTTGTGGGACCGTATGCGGATTTTGT
This sequence comes from Solobacterium sp., assembly GCA_024696355.1. Taxonomy (GTDB): domain Bacteria; phylum Bacillota_I; class Bacilli_A; order Erysipelotrichales; family Erysipelotrichaceae; genus Bulleidia. The sequence continues at coordinate 5,489 of JAILGV010000113.1, read as the reverse complement.
CATTGAAGATCCTTCCTATGTAATGTCCGTCCCGCTTCATACATTCACCCCGGGTGTTTTTGACTCACTCAGTCACTGCATGGAAACATATTTTGGTCCGGGCACAAATGTATGGGATGAGATCAATGAAAGCCTGATGAAAAACATTATCCGCAACGGCAGGGCTCTGATGGAAGATCCTGACAGCATGGAGATCCGTTCCAATCTGATGTGGGATTCCTCCCTGATCCAGTCCTTCAGTTTCTATACAGGCAAGCCCGGAGATTTCCAGGCGCACAGCATTGAAAATATGCTGGCAGCCTATACCCATGCGGCGCACGGACGTCAGCTCGCGATCCTGCAGCCCGTTTATTATGATCACATTGTTGAAGCCGGTGCGGAAATGTTTGCCCGTTTTGCGGTCAATGTCATGGAAGTTGATCCGGCTGGCAGAACACAGCTTGAGACCGCAAAGGAAGGCATCGCGAAACTGCGTGAATTTATCAGGTGTCTGAAACTGCCGATGACCTTCTCGGAAGCAGGCATTGAAGTCACGGAAGAGACAGCTTCCGCAGTCGCGGCAACCTGCAATGTTGCTTCGACCAATGCCCGTCAGCTTTCCCGGGAAGAAATCAAAGAGATCATTCTTGCGTGCAGATAAGCAGAAACAGATCATGTATAAAGTGCAGCCTGCGGGACCCAGGAATCCCCGGGCTGTTTTTGTTGAAACTGATAATTAAAATGACAAATCACGGCACATTGTTTTCCAAATAATAAGAGCATTTTACATATGATGAAAACGCTCGCTTTTTGCCCGTTTTAAGTGAGATGATGCTGTTAAGCATCATAAAAAAGCGCCAGCCATTTTTTAGGTTGACGCCATTGACCACCAGCTAAGCTGGTGGATACTTATTACTCATCGGTGGTATCTGTGACGGGAAACAGTGTTCTGTTGGTATTGCTGATGTCGCACACATTGTTATACTCAAGAATATTGTACAGATGGAGGATGTCATATTCGCTTCCTGCTGCTTCTTTGTATTCCAGGAATCGGCCTTCTGATTCTGACCAGTATCCGTTTGTATTCATTGCCGGGACCTGTTCTTCTACGGTTTTCAGAAATTTGTTGTAATCCGGCAGCTCAATTCCCGCCGCTTCATATACATAAGAAGACAGATAGTTGAAACTGGTCAGGTCAATTGTCTGTTCTTCCTGATCATAATTTGTCCAGATAAAGAACGGCACAGTATATTTTTTCTGATAATCGTCAAGAGATTCAAAATCTCTGCCGAGGACGGTATCGTAGAAGTTTTCGCTGAGTCCGGGATAATGGTCTCCGTAGAACAGAACGACAATATCCCGTTCTTCTTTTTCCAGCTCCTCAAGCAGCCATTGGACCGCCTGATCCGTTTCATGTGCGAGGGAAAGGTACTGTTCCGCATCGTCAAACTGACCGTCTGTATTGCCTTCGATCGAGATGGTTTTCTGATATCTCTGCTCAGGACCCTGGTATTCTTCCGGTATGAATTCATATCCGCCGTGATTCTGAATGGTTACGCCGAAGATGAATACATTGTCTTCTGTTTCAATATTCTCTCGGTATTTCTTTACGACCGTTTCGAACATTTCCTGATCGCTTACAAAGAAGCGGATCATGTCTTCCTGCGGAAAATCATCCAGGAAGTACATTTCATCAAATCCAAGCAGCGGATAAACTTCGGTGCGGTTCCATCCCGATGAATTAAACGGATGCATGGCAATCGTCCTGTATCCCATATTATTCAGTACGCTGACCATGGAGCTGCTCGGCTGACTGATATACTGCTGATATGCCATGATCCCTTTCGAAAGAAACATCATGGTATTTCCTGTCAGTACTTCATATTCTGAATTCGGCGTACCTCCGCCGTATACCGAGGAAAGGGCATAGCCTTTGATTGTGTTTTCTTTCAGACTGCTGATAAACGGCGTGACTTCCTGGTTCGTTGTGATGCCGTCTCCGATACAGCTCATATCCGCAAAGGATTCATCCATGATAATGATGATGTCCGGATGCTTTTCCGTATCATTTTCTGTTTCCTCATGCAGTTCTTCAGCGACCGTACCGACGGTCTGAAGGGAATAGTCTTCCGGCTCCCTTACAACGGTTTCCTTTACCTGCAGAAGATAATTGACGAGATATCCGTTATTCTCGGAACCTTCCAGTTCAAAGTATTCTGCATTCAGATCTGCGGTACTGGTGCCGATCGTCATGACTGCCATTGCCAGAACCGGCACAGGCGTCAGTCTTTCGGCAAACTTCCGTCTGCCCGATAAGCTCGGCAGGCTGCTGAGGGCCGCAAGAAACAGCATCAGGATCCCGAACGCAAAGACAATTTCTTCTGTGAGCGTGTATGTGTAATTGTAGGATACTGTCAGTGCAGTATTGACTGACATGAAATCAATGAACGACATCTCGCTTCCCCGGAATGTATATACGAAATAATCCGCTGTCGTCATGATGCTGATCAGCAGCGCCGCAAGCCCGGCACTTTTCTTCGGACTGTTCGTAAACAGCCACAGCACAAGTTCTGCGGCCAGTATGATCAGTATTTCAAGTATGGCTTTTTTTCTGCCGAGCGCAAAGAGATCAAGTCCCAGTATTCCCTGACTGATCCAGGCAAACAGGAAGGCAGTGACCGTCAGCAGCATCAGAGACAGAAATACCCGCATCGCAGTTCTTAATTCTTTTTCTTTCAGGGACGTTCCGGCCGCAAATACTGTTCCAAGAGAAATCAGTAAAGCCGGTTCAAATCCGCAGAAGGCAGAACCCGGGAAAATATACAGAAAGGCCAGAAACGCAAATATGCGGAAGCGCCGTTTTGAGTCAGATGATTTTCTCATGGGTGACATCATAGCACTTTTATGTGAAGAGTACATGAATATTGCACTGATGCTCACCAAACAGCATTTTGCATTCAGTTCTTTTCCGGGCTGATGTGACGGTTCTTTCATTCTCATGTTTCATTTTTTCAATCCTGCATGTTTTTTTACATGTTTTCCGCTTATTTCGGAAAAGTTGTGAATTCCATTACGATACTTCACGGCTCAGGAAGAAGAATGTCATGATATTATAAATTGTGGAAATGAGAAACGGAGTAAACCCATGATACCAGACAATTTAAAGAACTACATGTTCAATGAGAATGACTTTTTCAATGAGGATTTTGTCATTCAGGATGAGGAAAAGCATGAGCTTGTAAAGCAGCTTGCCAACATCATCACGGATGATATCGCGATCCGCAGCCCGAAGGACGTGACGCCTCAGCATCCTGACTACTGGATCCTGGACAGACTGCTGACCAAGGAACAGGTGAAGTTCATGCTGTCGTTCAAGAAGAAGAGGATCGTCAAGCTGACGCCTGCTGAGATGGCGGAACGCAATGACATGACGCCGGAAGAAGCAGAGAAGATGGCTATGAGCATCTGCGAGATCGGCCTGATGGAATTCGACAGAGAAAACGAAGCCCATGAAAGACAGTACTTCATCCCGAAGTGGGTCGTGGGTTCCGGCGAATACATGATGATGACATCCCGTACCCTGAAGGATCATCCGGAAGTCGCGACATTCTTCAACTACGCTTCCAGCGTACCGGTCGGCAAAGTTGCGAGATTCGTTCCTCCCGGAGGAGGCGGACTGGGAATGCATGTCATTCCGGTCGAGAAGGCGATCGAGCATGAAAGCAGATCCGTCAGCGTGGAACATCTTTCCCACTGGCTGAAGAAGTATGACAAATTCTGCGTTGACGTATGTACCTGCCGCAGACAGCAGGCAATGCGCGGCGAAGGTGTCGGCGACATCGAAGGCTATATGTGCCTTGCGGTAGGCGACATGGCAGAGTACATCGTCGAGACCCGCAAAGACGCGTATTACATTACCTATGACGAAGTGATGGAGATCCTCAAGCGCGCCGAAGACAAGGGCTTTGTGCACCAGATCACCAACCTGGACGGCGAAGACAAGATCGTCGGCATCTGCAACTGCTCACCCGGCACCTGCAACGCCATCAGAACGTCCCAGCTGTTCAATACCCCGAACATGTCCGCATCCGCTTACCGCGCGCACGTTGACAGAGAAAAGTGCGTTGCCTGCGGAAAGTGCGTGGAAGTCTGCCCGGTCGGCGCTGCCAAGCTCGGCCAGAAGCTCTGCCGCAAAGACGGTTCGGAAGTCACATACAAACTGACAGAACTCCCGGATGCCCAGAAGTGGGGACCGGACAAGTGGAACAAGAACTACAGAGACGACGCCAAGCTGAATGTCTATGACAGCGGCACCGCTCCCTGCAAGACCGCATGTCCCGCTCACCTGGCTGTCCAGGGCTACATCCAGATGGCTGCTGAAGGCAGATATCTCGATGCTCTCAAGCTGATCAAGCAGGACAACCCGCTGCCGGCAGTCTGCGGTGCCATCTGCAACCGCAGGTGTGAAGAACGCTGCACCAGAGGAACGATCGATCAGCCTGTCGCGATCGATGAGATCAAGAAGTTCATCGCCGCGCAGGAACTGAAAGCGGAAAACAGATACATACCGGAATGCTCCAACGACGTCGGCGAGCAGTGGGATGACTACAAGATCGCTGTGATCGGATCCGGTCCAGCCGGTCTCTCCGCGGCATACTATCTGCGTACCAAGGGCTATCCGGTCACCATCTTCGAGAAAGAAGAAAAGCCGGGCGGAATGCTGATGTACGGCATCCCGAACTTCCGTCTGGAAAAAGATGTCATCAAAGCTGAAATCGATGTCATCCGTCAGATGGGCGCAGAAATCAAATGCGGCGTAGAGGTTGGCAAAGATGTTACAATTGAAGAACTCAGAGCCGAGGGATACAAAGCATTCTATGTCGCGATTGGTATGCAGGCGGGCCGTAAAGCCGGTATTCCGAATGAAGACTATGCAATGTCCGGCGTGGAATTCCTGCGTGAAGCAAACCATGATCACGGCAAACTCTTATCCGGCAAGACAGTCGTGATCGGCGGCGGCAATGTCGCCATCGATGTCGCAAGAACAGCCCTTCGTGCCGGCGCGACAGAAGTTGAAATGTACTGTCTGGAAGGACCGGATGAAATGCCGGCAGCCGCTGATGAAATCCTCGAAGCAAGAGAAGAAGGCGTCGCTGTGAAAAACTGCTGGGGCCCGAAAGAAATCATTGTGGAAGGCGGAAAGATCACCGGTATTGTCATGAAACAGTGCATTCAGGTTTATGACAAGAACCACAAATTCGCGCCTGTATATGATGAATCTGAAACAAAGACTGTCAAGTGTGACCATGTTCTTCTTTCCATCGGTCAGGCAGCTGTCTGGGGCGATCTGCTCAAGGGCACAAAGGTTGTTCTCAGAGGCAACGGCACGGCTGAATCCGATCCTGTTTCCCTGCAGACAGCCGAGCCGGATATCTTTGTTGGCGGTGACATCCGTCATGGTGCGAGATTCGCCATTGACGCGATCGCCAACGGCCGGACACTGGCGGATT
>JAILGV010000084.1 GCA_024696355.1 Solobacterium sp. | reverse complement strand
AGTACGGTAGGTGCCATTGCATCTTCGTCAATGATCATGCAGCTGAGCCAGAAGTTTGGCATGCTCTTTTCACGGTCCCAGGGATTCATCTTTACGGGAAGATCTTTCAGGCCTGCCTCGTATCTCTCCCAGATTGCCTTCTTCTGGGCAATGTGTTCATCCAGATACGGGATCTGTCCGCGGATAATGCCGGCGATGATATTGCTCATGCGGTAGTTGTAGCCGACTTCTTCATGCTGATACCAGGGAGCGTCTTCACGGCTCTGTGTTGACCACTTGCGCACTTTGTCTGCATCTTCCTTTGAATCTGTCAGGAATATGCCCCCGCAGGATCCGGTAATAATCTTGTTTCCGTTAAATGAAATGCAGTTGTAGTTTCCGAGAGCGCCTGTTTCCATCCATTTGCCGTCAAGCAGATATTTTGCTCCGAGACTTTCGGCTGCGTCTTCAACGATCAGGGCACCGTGCTTCTCACAGATATCCCTGATTTCCTCAATCTTTCCCGGTGTTCCGTAGAGGTGTGCAATGACAACAAGCCTTACATCCGGATACAGTTCAAATGCCTTTTCCAGAGCTTCCGGGCTCATATTCCATGTGTCATATTCAGTATCAATGAATATTGCCTCACCGTCTTCATAGGCGACCGGATTAATGGAGGCATCAAATGTTGTATCACTGCAGAACACCTTGTGTCCCTGCAATGTTCCGCAGTACGGACGCGCCTGGCCGTAGAGTTTTTCTCCTGCCAGCCTTGTTGCCAGATGCAGTGCGGCAGTTCCGGAGGAAAGGCCTACTGCATACTTCACACCGATATATTCGGCAATCTGTTTTTCCACTTCATCAATGTTGTTTCCTACGGTTGATACCCAGTTTTCCTGGATTGCCTTATCCACCCACTTCTGTTCCTCACCGTGCATGGTCGGACTGCTCAGCCATATTTTTGATTCAAAGGGTTCTATTCCCGTAAATCGTGTATCCATGAGAAACGGATTGCGGATATTTTCATCTGTGCTGCTTCTGTCGTTGTTCATAATGCACCTTCCCCCTGCCTGATATTTCATAAGGAGTAAAAATAAAACATGCTGTCACACACAGGACAACATGCTCTGTTTCCGCTCACTCTGATTTATACATTTTTCTAACCATATCATAATACTACAATTTCACTCTGATATTTCGTTAAAATGCACAATTATCTCTGTTTTATACATTATATTTATTAAATCGTATTATTTTCTGATTATATCACTGTTTTTCGTCTGTTAAATACCATAAATAAGCTTTTTTGTGCTTTTTGGAAAACCGGGGCATCTGTTTTGCGGTACATAAAAACCGATGATTTTACAGGCTCTTTCAGGCAGAAAAAAGAGTCCTTTTCCCGCATCCGCGGGGTCCGGACTCCCGTGCTAATTTATCTGCTTCTGCATCAGATACTTCAGTCTTTCATCTGTTATGATGCCACTGACAATATTGGAAATCAGAGGATACAGCGTATCAGTCGGTATACCGAATTCTTCCGCTAAATCACTGATTTTATTTGACTGAACATATACTCTCCAGATCAGTGCTCTGTATGCAGGATAGGGAATGCTGTAGAAGCAGCGCATGATCCATTCGATCTTTTTCTCCACGCTTCTGCTTTTCTCCAGCGTCCTGTCCTTGGCAGCGATCAGAGCCACCAGTGACCTGCTGCTGCCGCTTTTTACGCTTCCGGCAGATTTCCTCGGGTCAGGTGAATAAACATTTTCCATCTTATGCTGGATGATCTCCAGTTCTGTCTGTATGATCCTCCATTCCCTGAGATAATCAGAGTATCTGCGGCATTCCGCACGGAACAGTACAATTCTCTGATCAGTCATCAAAAACTGCCCTGATCCATTTGTTGAGACTGTACTGCAGCTGCCTTCTGCTGATGCCGTTTTCCTCTGCGGCTGCCGCCTGTGTCATTCCCAGTACATACAGGGAATACATCAGCACCCTGGCTGAGGATCCGCATGTCTTTTCAATCCTGTCAAATGTTTCCTCTACAAATTTAATATCCTGTTTCAGGAATATATACAGTTCCTTGTCACCCTTGTAACCGTAGCTTTCAAGATGCGGCACCGAAAGACTCTGATCACTCAGCTTTTCAATGCCCGGATACTTATCCTCAAGCTGCTTTGCGGTTTCTTTTTCATTCAGATAGAGCCTGCATGAACTCCTGAAAGCAAACAGTCTCTGCTTTATCAGGTCATCCATGCTTTGTCTCCTCAGTATAAGGTTTATAAGTTGTAACTACATTCTGAACAAGTTTTTCAATATCCGGTGATTCCTGATATGCAGCGTCAATCAGTTCCTGCAGCTGGGAATCAAACTTCTCATCGTCCATTGAAATCGGATGACCGATATAAATCAGATCGTTCTCTGTCTTGGTCATTCCTTCTTCATCCATAAGAAGTTCTTCGTACAGCTTTTCACCGGGCCTGAGGCCGGTATATTCGATCTTTATATCAATATCCGGCTTGTAGCCCGAAAGTCTGATCAGGTTTCTTGCCATGTCATCGATTCTGACAGGCTCTCCCATATCAAGTACAAATATCTCTCCGCCCTTGGCATAATATGATGCCTGCAGGACAAGGGATACCGCCTCCGGAATCGTCATGAAGTAACGGATAATATTCTTGTCTGTTACGGTTACCGGTCCGCCTTCCGCAATCTGCTTTTTGAACAGCGGGATAACGGAACCGTTGGATCCGAGAACATTGCCGAAGCGAACTGCCATGAATACCGTCGTATCCTGTTTTCTGGACATGGACTGGATGATCATCTCACACAGACGCTTGGAAGCACCCATGATATTGGTCGGATTCACTGCTTTGTCGGTCGAGATCAGCAGGAACCGCTTTACGCCGGCTCTGACTGCTTCCTCGGCCATGATCTTTGTGCCTGCGACATTATTCTTGATTGCCTCGTTAGGACTTGTTTCCATCAGCGGCACATGCTTGTGCGCTGCCGCATGGTAGATAATATCCGGCTTGTAGGTATCCAGGACATCAGCCACACGCTTCCTGTCGGTCATGTCGCCGCTCAGCGTAACCAGGTTCAGCATCGGGAACGTGCGCTTCAGTTCCTGTTCGATTTCATAGGTTGAATTCTCATAGATGTCAAAGATAATCAGCTGCTTCGGATGTACCTCGGCAATCTGACGGCATAGTTCGGATCCGATGGATCCGCCGCCTCCGGTTACCATGACGGTATGTCCGTACAGAGCCTTGACAATTTCCTTCGTATCTCCCTTGACTTCTTTTCTGCCGAGCAGATCTGCGATATCTACATTCTGCAGACGGGATACCCTGACTTCACCGCTGTACAGCTGGTAAAGTCCGGGAACTGCCAGTGTCTTGACTCCGGTATCCTTGCATATGGTAAGAATCTTTCTTCTTTCCTCGGGATCGATATGGGCAATCGCGAAGATAATCTTGTTGATGCTGTATTTCTTTACCAGCTCGGGTATCATTTCCCTGCCGCCGACAATCCGGATGCCTTCAAGGTCTCTTCCCTGCTTCATCTTGTTGTCGTCAACGATCGCCTTGATCTTATATTCGGAATGTCCGGCAAGCGTAATATCCTTGATGATTTCCCTGGCCGCCTGACCGGCACCGATCAGAAGCACCCTCTGGATATTCTCATCTTCCTTTTCCCTGACAATGGCAAGATATCTCAGCAGTCTGTAGCTGAAGCGGACACCGATGCAGGCAATCATGGAAAGAATATAGCTGATTACCAGCACGCTTCTCGGCATGAAGTATGCCTTCATGACGACATTCATCAGCGGAATGATCACCGCCAGAATCATATATGCCGCAATCACACGGTATACTTCCGAAACGCTCGCATAGCGCCAGATGCTCCTGTACAGCCTGCAGAAATAATAGACAATCAGTGAAACAGCCGCCACGGACGGTGCGAATACAATCACGTGATCAATATATTCCTGCGGAATATTGGAGAAGATGCAGTCATACCGGATGAACAGAGCCAGGCAATAGGAAAATATGACAGCCAGCGCATCTATAAAAACCAGCGCAGCTATCTTCAGCCTGTATTTTTCCCTGTAAAACTTCTTCTCCATATCGTTCAGTTCTCCCCGGTAGGGTTTATCATAGCATATTTACTATTGATTTAATACTATTTGTACTTTCAACTTTTATTCTCGGTTTTTTCATTTTCAGCACTGTCGGCATAATCTCCGTAGCCATAACCGTATCCGTAGCCATAGCCGTAGCCATACTTATTATACCTCCCGTAGTGACCGGAATTCATATCTTCCACTTTGGTAAGTACAGTCCCGATGATTCTGCCGCCGTTTCTGGTAAGATCTTCCATTGCCCCTCTGGCTGCGTATTTGTTTGTTTCCTTTGCCGAAACCACATATACGGTTCCGTCGCAGATTCTGGATACCGGAACACTGTCCGATACAACACCGTAGGGAGGACAGTCAATAATGATGACGTTGAATTCTTTCCTGGCCTCTTCGATCAGAAGCGCAAAACGCTTGGATCCCAGCACTTCCAGAGGATTCGGAACTCTCGTGCCGGCAGGAAGAAAATGCAGCAGTCTTCCTTCTTCGACCTGAAACAGCTGTACATACGGACTGCCTGCCAGAGCCTCGCCTTTCTGGTACTCCTTCAGCAGATTTGTCAGTCCCTTTGAATTTGATGTCTTCAGCATTTTATGAACGGAAGGATTATGCAGGTCGGTATCGATCAGAAGCACACGCTTGTATTTCTTGGCATATGCCATAGCCAGATTTGTCGAAACTGTTGATTTTCCTTCATCCGGATTCGTTGATACAACATTGATTACCTGCATCACTTCATCAAGATCCGAGAATTCGATATTTGAACGAAGTCTTAAAAACGCTTCC
>JAILGV010000072.1 GCA_024696355.1 Solobacterium sp. | reverse complement strand
TTCATGCAGATGGCATAAGTGCACAGGTTCATCAGTTCGGGAACTTCATCAAGAATGAGATTTGTACGGTTGGTCATGATGATGAATGAGCTTCCCTCGCGCCAGCTTTCCTCAATTGCATCATACAGTTCTTTTTTGCTGTCGGGATCATCAAAGAAAGGATATGCCTCATCAAGAATAATCAGATCATCTTTTATGATCTTCTTGTGGAACTTGCGGATCGCATCATCAATCACATGATCCGGGTCATCATCATAAACATCGCTGCAGTCTGCGATTGTCAGATGTCCGTCTATTTCAAAGTCAGGATGTTCTTTTGTGATCTTAATGATCTCCTCTTTCAGGCCACGGTATGAATCGGGTTTATTTGTAATCAGAATAATTCTGCCGTCAGTTTTTCTTTCAATGATCTGTCTCATCAGAAAGGTCTTACCGGCCATTTTCTTACCTGTAATAATCGCAACAGTAGGCAGAGTTATTACATAATCCGTGTTTGTCTGGGTATTTTTACCGATAATAATATCACTCATAACAATTCTCCTGTCCTCTTATAAGAATATATCATGTTTATTATATCCCTCTTTGCCGAAAACTAACAGACCTCTTCAATAATACGTTAATCATTTCACTTGTTTTCCGGATATTTCACCTGCACTCCGCATCCGTTTCCGTATTCGCTCAGCTGCCTTAAAATATCATCGAGATCCTGATCTTTTTCATGACTGCATGCATGAACGACAATACCGTCATTGATTTCAGCACATCCGTATACTTTCTGGCTGTGCCTGTCGGCCAGCGCATAATAACGCGGCATCTTCTTCTCTTTCACGAGCTGCTCAAACTGATGCAGCTGTGACCCTTCGAGTCCGTCCTCCGGCAGATATTCCCTTACGATCACCGATTCATTCTCGGCAATCACTTCAAAGTAGTCCACCCTGTAAAGCGTCAGACCTTCCGGCTTTGCATTGCGCCGTGATACAGTTTTTGATTTCTTCTCCAGGATCGTCCTGATATCCTCAGGCTCGATCCTCCCCCTGCCGGCTTCCAGAATCTGAGCCGTCATCATCCGGACCATATATCTGAGAAAACCTCTTCCGTAGAAGGATATGGTAAGCAGACTGCCGTTCTGCGCAAAATCTATTGAATAGATTGTTCTGACCTGATCAGGTGTTTCCCTGAGAGTGTTGGAATTAAATGAAGTGAAGTCATGCGTTCCGACCAGATAAGCAGCTGCCGCCTTCATCCGCTCAACATCAACCGGATACGGACACTGATAGGCATGATTCCGGCTGAACACATCATATTCACCGAGATTCACGGTATAGTCATACCGCTTGGCACGCACGCAGTATCTTGCATGAAACAGAGATGATACTTCCTCGACCTTTCGGATATGGATATCCTTCGGCAGAAATCCGTTGATCGCTCCCTGCCATTTTCTCTCACTCATCCGCAGATCCGTGTCAAAATGAAAAACCTGGCCCCATGCATTCACTCCCGCATCAGTTCTGCCGGCTGCCAGGATATTGATTTTTCTGTTTGTAATATTCTGCAGTGCCTCTTCGATCTTTTCCTGAACGGAATCACCCCTGCGCTGGGACTGCCAGCCGCAGTATGCACTTCCGTCATAGGCAACCGTGCATTTATAGCGGATCATGCAAAGAAGGCAAGGAAAATCATTCCTGCCAGCAGGAGTGCCGCACCGAGCAGAAGAAGCCAGTCACTGCGCCTCATCTTCAGAACCTTGTAGCGGGTACGGGGCTCACCGGGGGCATAGCCTCTGGCCTCCATGGCATTTGCCAGATCCTCCGCCCTCTGGAATGCACTGACAAACAGCGGGACTATCAGTGAAAGGACGGCCATGATGCGTTCCATGATTTTGCCTTCCTTCAGGTCCACGCCTCTCGATTCCTGGGCTTTGATGATGCGCTGCGTCTCATCGATCAGATCCGGAATAAACCGGAGGGCAATACTGATCAGCATTGCAATCTCATGCGACGGAACACCGATCTTTCCGAACGGGGAAAGCAGATCTTCAATGCCGAGCGTCAGATCCAGCGGCTTTGTGGTGGCAGTCAGACATGTGGTGATCATGATCATCAGAAGCAGTCTGACAACAATATAAAGCGTCTGCTTGACGGCATCGGAATAAATCGCAAATTTGCCGATGGTCAGAAGCGGCGTGCCTGTTTTCAGAACCAGGCAGTTGATAATGAACAGGAAGAACATCATGAACATCATCGGCTTCATGCTCTTCCAGATAAAGTTAAAGCTCAGTTTTGAAAGAATGATCATGAACGACACAGCCAGGAAAATAATGCCGTAGCCCAGCCAGCCTGCCGGAAAGAAGATTGCGACAAGCACCAGCAGCATCGCCATGATTTTCGCCCTCGGATCAAGCTTGTGCACAGGAGAATCCAGGGGAATGTATCTGCCCAATGTAATATTACCCATGTTTCTTCACCTGCTTTACTATTGCGCCTGCAAGAGCGTTCATGTCATTGACATTTCCGTCAAAACGGAATCCTTTCTCACGCAGTGCATCCTTCATCCGGATCAGAGCCGGAGGGAGAATATCCATTTCCCTGCAGAGCGATGAATCCTTGAAAAACTCGCCGACTGTTGCGGAAATACGCGGTTTTCCGTTTTCCATGACTATGACATTGTCACAGAACGTAAATACCTGCTCCATATCATGCGTAACAATCAGAATCGTTTTCCCGTGCTTTTTGTTGAGCTCCCTGAAGAGCTTCATCATATCAACAGTGCCCTGCGGATCAAGACCGGCTGTCGGTTCGTCGAGAACGATAACGGAAGGATCCATGGCAAGAATTCCCGCAATTGCAACCCTTCTTTTCTGACCGCCCGAAAGCTCCAGCGGACTCCTCTGCTCGTAGCTTTCATCCAGTCCCACAAGCTTCAGTGCCTTTCTGGCTTTTTCGGCCGCATCCGCTTCACTGACACCGAAATTCTTCGGTCCGAAAGCGACATCCTTGAGGACGGTTTCCTCAAACAGCTGATACTCCGGGAACTGGAAAACAAGACCGACCTGTCCGCGCAGACTCTTCAGCTGTTTAGGCTTCGAGCCGGCTTCGATCACCCTGTCAAGAACCTTCACCTTGCCTTCGGAAGGCAGAAGAAGCGCATTCAGATGCTGAACCAGCGTCGACTTCCCGGAACCGGTACGGCCGATGACCGCTGTCATTTTTCCTTCTTCAATATTCAGATTGACATCTGACAGTGCAACATAACGGAACGGTGTACCGTCACTGTATATATAACTTACATGTTCGAATTCAATCGGCACAGCTGTTCCACCAGTCCTTCCATTGTCAGGCTTTTTTCAAGTTTCAGCCCTTTTTTCACAAGTTCCTTCTGAAGTTTCACACTGAAAGGAAGATCAAGCTTGATTTCCTTCAGTTTCTTTTCATTCGCAAAGATCTCCTCCGGAGTGCCGGTCATCGCGATCTTTCCGTCATTCATGGCAATGACGTAATCTCCGGATGTCACTTCTTCTATATCATGGGTAATCGACAGAATCGTCAGACCGCTTTTGCGGTGAATCTGATTGATCACCTTTTTAATCTCATCTTTTCCCTGGGGATCAAGCATGGAGGTGGCTTCATCGAAGATCAGGATTTTCGGACCCATGGCCAGAACGCCGGCAATGGCTACGCGCTGCTTCTGCCCGCCGGAAAGCCTTGTCGGCTCACTGTTCAGATAATCCGTCATACGCACACGGGACGCAAATTCCTCAATAATCCCGTCCATTTCGTTCTGCGGCACGCAGTGATTTTCCAGTCCGAAAGCAATATCGTCCCTGACTGTGGAACCGATAAACTGATTGTCGGGATTCTGAAATACGATTCCCACCCTGTTTCTGATCTTCTTCAGGTTTTCTTCATTGAGTTCCATGGAATCGATGACAATCGTCCCGCTCTTCTTCTCAAGAAGACCCGCGATCAGCTTGGCAACCGTACTTTTGCCGCTTCCGTTATGTCCGATAATCGTAGTGTATGAACCTTCCTCAACACTGAAGCTGACGTCATCCACTGCGTTATCTTCCTCATCATAGGAGAAGCTCAGATTTTTAACTTCTATAATACCCATGTCTGTTCCTTTCAAAAGCTTATACATTATACTAAATAATTTTCAGTATAAAAAGCAATGCCCGTAGATTACGGGCATTTATATTATGCTTCGATATTGTAGCCTTCGTATGTTCCCTTCAGGCATGCAGTCTGATTTGCAATATTGTAGATATCCGAGAGAATTGAGCCGTTCTCCGTAAACATCTTTTTGGAGACCGTAAACTCTTTCTCGTTCAGGGCGGCCGCCGTATATCCGCTGTCCTCGGCAATACTGATGAACTGAGACAGAAGATCAATGTCTTCGAACTTCACTTTATGCGTGATCGTGATCAGTGTATCCTCCGGATACTGTTCGTTGAAGGCTTCGTTTCTGACAAACTGCTCGGCGATGAATTTCGTGCCGAGATAAGGGTAAAGCTCCGAAATTTCCTTAACGCTCTCAGATTCTTCCGGCTGTTCAGGTTTTTCCGCTTCCTTCTCTTCGTTTTCCTGTTCCAGATCTATGAATCTGATTTCATCAGCGTCATCTTCGATCTTTTTGTCTTTTTCTTCGTCTTTTTCGTTCTGTTTTGTATAAAGCATGGTCGCCGCAACAGCTGCCGCACTGACAACCGCTGCCATGATCAGTCTGCGTATCATATAAGTTCTCCTTGCTGTCAGAAAATATTCTAGCACATTCCGTGCGCAATCAGATATTCCATTATCTCCACGGCATTTGTTGCCGCACCCTTGCGGATCTGATCACCGCAGCACCAGAGGGCAATGCCGCCTTCCAGAGCTTCATCCCTGCGCAGTCTTCCGACATAGACAAGGTCCTGATTCGATGTATCCAGAGGCATCGGATAACCGTCATCCATCAGTACGGTTCCCTCAAAAGAGGCAACCGCCTTCTTAACTTCTTCAAGATCCAGCGGCTGTTCGCACTGAAGCGATACAGATACCGAATGAGAACGGTATACCGGAACACGGACGCAGGTGCATGTCACCTTCATATCCGGGTTATGAAGGATTTTGCGTCCCTCATTGCCCATCTTCAGTTCCTCGCTTGTATACATTCCTTCCTTTTCGGAGCCGATCCACGGAATGCAGTTATAGGCAATCTGTGCGGGGAACACCTTGTGACTGACTTCCTTTCCTTCAGAGACAGCCCTTACCTGTTCCGTCAGTTCCTGCATTCCGGCAAGTCCTGCGCCGGATACAGCCTGATATGTGGAGGCGACAAGCTTTCTGACCGGGGAAATTCTGTTGACTGCAGCGACTGCCATCATTGCAATAATCGTGCTGCAGTTCGGATTGGCAATAATGCCGCTGTTCTTCAGGGCATCCTCTCCGTTGATTTCAGGCACGACAAGGGGAACCTCATCAATCATGCGGAACGCACTGGAATTATCAATGAAAACCGCTCCGGCCTTCACAATTTCATCAGCCCACTGCTTTGAAAGATCAGCAGATACGGCGCCGAGCACATAGTCAAGCCCCTGCAGTCCTTCCGTACTGAACGCATGCACGGTCAGATCCCTGCCGTTGAACTGTATTGTTTTTCCTTCCGACCGTTCACTGGCAAACAGCCTGAGCTCTTCGGGAATAATATTTCTTTCTTCCAGGCAGATGATCATCTGTCTGCCGACTGCACCTGTTGCACCAAGAATACCGATTTTCATTGGCCGTTCTCCTCTGTAATAAATTTATCGTAAATACATCTGATTGCTTTTTCAAAGTCACGGTTCATGACGCCCACAACAATTGAAAGCTCATCACTGGACTGGTTGATAATCTTGATATTGATCTGATTGTTTCCGAATTCGGACAGCAGTTTGCCGGACATGCCCGGCTTTTCCTTCATTGCCCTGCCCACAACCGCAATCAGCGCAACATGGTCCTCAATGCGCAGATCATCCGGCCGCAGGTTCTCCCTCAGCCTTCCGACAATATCATACAGACAGCTGCTGACAGATTCCGAACTTACAATCACGGAGAACGTATCAACGGTTGCCGGGACACTTTCAATCGATATATGGTAGTCCTCAAAAGCCTGCAGGATTTTTCTCAGGAATCCGACTTCGGCGGAAGCGTGGCTCTTGATCACGGTAATGATCGTGAAGTCTTTTCTTCCGGTAATGCCGGTGATTGTATGCGGCGGCTCAATCTGATCCTGTTCACGGCAGTCATTCATAATCATCGTACCGGGATTGTCCGGCTCGTTGGTATTCCTGATATTGATCGGAATATTCTTTGATTTGACCGGGAATACGGCATCATCATGAAGCACATTGGCACCCATATAGCTCATTTCACGAAGCTCGCTGTAGTTGATCCTGTTGATTCTGACAGGATTGTTTACAATGCGGGGATCCGTAACAAAGAATCCGGACACATCCGTCCAGTTTTCATATACGTCTGCGTTGACAACATTGGCAACAACAGACCCTGTGATATCGCTGCCGCCTCTGCTCATAACACGGATCACGCCGTTGGGAAGTGCTCCGTAGAAGCCCGGAATCACAATGCCGTTGTCCTTTTTGCGTTCCTCAATGCGCAGTCTGGTTTTCTCCATGTCGATTTCGCCGTCATAGCGGAAACAGATTACATCTGCGGCGTCCACAAAATCATATCCCAGATATTCCGCCAGACACTTGGAGGTCAGATATTCACCGCGGCTGACCAGATAATCCGTGGACATGCCCTTTTTCATCACTTTGCGGATCATCTCAAACTCATGGTCCAGATCGATTTTCAGTCCGAGATCTTCCTTGATCCTGCTGTACTTGTCGACAATCTGTCCGAAAATCGGCTCATAGGAAACACCGTATCTGACATGCGCCTCGCACAGGTAAAGAAGATCAGTCACCTTGTGATCTTCATTTGATTCTTTTCCGCATGCCGAGGAAATAACAAATTCCCTGTCCGGATCAGATTCAATAATCTGCCGGACTTTTCTGAACTGGCATGCATTGGCTACACTTGAGCCGCCGAATTTCGCCACTTTAATCATTCAGCCACCTCTGCTATAAACAGCTTTTCATCACCGCACTGCGCAATCTTTTCCAGTACTGCATTGAGACCGGTTTTCCGTGTGATCAGTGTTCCCTCACAGATCACCTCATCCGTAATATCCGTAAATGCTTCAGGGCAGGCAGTTCTGATATAGTAAACACCATTTACCTCCCCGTTGGCAACTGCAGATTTTTCAAAATGCCTGTGCTCCTCAATTCCTTCGGAAATGCTGATCAGATCCTGGACAACCGCATGCGCGGTAGGCAGTGATCCGGCCCCCTGTCCGATAAAACCGGCGGGCCCGAGCGTGACGCTGACGGATTCGATGCCGTTGAGATTGGAGGGAATTCTGCTGAGATAGTCACTGTTGTTCAGGAATACCGGCATAACATATGCCTGCAGCCCTTTTTCATTCATTGCCGCCCTGCCGATCAGCTTCGCTGTTCTTCCGCGGCTTTTTGCCCATGCGATATCCTTCGCACTGATAAAGCGGATGCCGAACGCAGGAATGTCATCCGGACTGACAATCTGATCAAATGCGGATGCACAGCTGATCTGCACTTTATAGCGCACGTCAAAGCCGTCAATATCGTCACTCGGATCTCTTTCGGCATAGCCGAGATCCTGCGCCTCCTTCAGCATCTCATCAAAATCACGGTCCTCCAGATCCATATGATAAAGAATATAGTTGGTCGTTCCGTTGAAAATGCCGCGGAAGCTCAGAATTCTGTCGATTCTTCTGATCTGCCTCAGATTGGCCATCCAGGGAATGCCGCCCCCGGCCGTTGCTTCGTATAAAAGAACTGCATGATTCTTTTCAGCAGTTTCCATCAGCTCTTCAAAATAATTGGCCAGCATTTTTTTGTTGGAGGTGACGGCACTGTGTCCTGCCTCCAGAGCCCGTTTCACAAATGAATGCGCAGGTTCAAGACCTCCCATGCACTCTGCCACAACATCAATGTCTGCGTTCAGAACGTCATCCGCATTTGTTGACATGCGGCCGTCAGTAACCTCTGACTGATCCTTGACAAGAATATTTGTCACTTCCAGATTCCTTACGGATTCAGATGCGCCTGCATCAATAACCGCGGTAACTCCGCCGCCTACCACACCGTGTCCGAGAAGCCCGATTTTCATACACATTCCCCCGTAATATTTGTACTCATTTCAAATACAGTTGTTTTCAAAACACAAACATAGTATCATACAGTAGTTCGAGATACAAGGAGAAAAGCCATGCGCTATTTAAGTACAAGAAACCGGAATATCACCAGTTCGGCACACATGTCGGTGATCAAGGGCCTTGCCGATGACGGCGGACTGTTCGTTCCGGAGACAATCGATATAAAGATCAGCATCAGCGACTTTATCGGACTGACATACAGGCAGACTGCAGAAAGAATTCTCTCCGCATTCCTGGATGACTACACGCCGGAAGAAATCAGTGCGTGTGTTGCAGGAGCCTATGACGGCAAATTCGACACACCGGACATCGTACCGGTTACCGGAATTTCCGACGGCTGGCTGATGGAACTGTGGCACGGACCGACCAGTGCCTTCAAGGACATCGCACTGACCATCCTTCCCCGCCTGCTTACAGCCGCATATAAAAAAGAAAATCTCGCCGACACAATATCCATTCTCACCGCCACCAGCGGCGACACCGGAAAGGCAGCTCTGTCCGGATTTGCGGATGTCGAGCATACCGCGGTCACTGTCTTCTATCCTGAAGAGGGTGTTTCCGCCGTACAGAAAAAGCAGATGCAGACAAGCCGCGGTGATAATGTCTGCGTGATTGCCGTAAAAGGCAACTTCGATGACTGCCAGCGCATGGTCAAGCAGGCATGCAGTGATCCGAAAGTACTGGATTCATGCCGGCACGTCAGGATATCAAGTGCCAACTCAATCAATGTCGGAAGACTGATCCCGCAGGTCGTATATTACATCACATCCTATGCCGCACTGGTAAGGAAAGGTGCGCTCAGATGCGGAGATCCCGTAAACTTTGTTGTACCGACCGGAAACTTCGGTGATATCCTTGCCGGATGGCTGGCAAAAAAGATCGGACTGCCTGTTAACAGGCTGATCTGTGCCTCCAACTCAAACAATGTCCTGACTGATTTCCTGCGTACAGGCACTTATTCAACCGACCGTCCCTTCCGGCTGACCATGAGTCCGTCCATGGACATCCTGATATCCAGCAATCTGGAGCGTCTGCTCTTTATGATCAGTGACGGCGATGATCAGTTCACTGCATCCTGCATGAAGCAGCTTCAGGAAAAAGGATCCTATACCGTCAGTGAGGAAATTCTGCAGAGAATCAGAAAGGATTTCGATGCATACTGGACTGACGAACAGCAGTGCCGCGATACAATCAGTGAGCTTTATAAAAATGAAGGTGTTCTGATTGACCCGCATACTGCAGTTGCACTGCACGCCATGCGGCAGTACCGCCAGGCAGACAGCAGCTGCCCTTCCATCGTTCTCTCGACGGCAAGCCCGTTCAAATTCTGCAGGGATGTCCTGTCATGCATTTCGGACGATGTGCCTGAAGATGAATTTGAAGCGATGAAGAAACTGTCAGAGAAGACAGGACTGCCCGTACCATCCGGACTTGCGGAACTTGAAACGCTTCCCGTGCGCTTCACCGGCTCAATTGAAGTCAGTGAAGGAATTGATGCAATCGCAGAAAGAATGAGGCAGCTGTCACATGATTAAGATCAGAGTCCCCGCCACATCGGCGAATCTCGGTCCGGGATTTGACTGTCTCGGTCTGGCCCTGTCCGCCTATAATACGTTCTCCGTAGAAAAAAGCGATGAGCTGATTCTGGAGGGCTTTGAAGAGCGCTTCAGCAATGAAAACAATATGTTTGTGCGTGCCTACCGCAGAGCCGGCGGGACGAACCTGCATGTCAGATTTGAAGAATGCGGGATCCCCGTGTCAAGAGGTCTCGGCTCCAGCGCAGCGATGACATCCGCAGGTATTCTTGCGTATCATCTTCTGAACAAAAGCATGAGCAGGCAGGAAGTATTTATGCTTGCAGGCGAAATGGAGGGTCATCCCGACAATGCGGCCCCCTGTCTGTTCGGCGGCCTGACAGCATGTCTGAAGGACAGCAGCGGTTCCTATGTATTCCGCAGGCTTCCCCTGCATGAAAAATGGCACTTCACCGTACTGATTCCGGATCTTGAAGTCAGAACAGATGAAGCCAGAAAGATTCTCCCTGCTTCATACAGCAGGTCTGACGCAGCCGGAACGGCAGCCCATGCCATTCTGATGTGTGAAGCACTCAGAACCGGCGATACAGCACTTCTGAAGCAGGCAGCCGTCGACGTGATCCACGAGCCGTACCGGAAAAAACTGATCCCGCACTTCGACACGGTCAAAACAATTGCAGAAGAAGCAGTAAACGGCGTTATGACAATCAGCGGCTCGGGTTCTGCCTGTCTTCTGATCAGTGACAGTCCGCTTGATGAAAAAGCTGTCAGGCTGATCAGGGAACTGCCCGAAAACTGGCGTGTTGAATGTCTGCATACGGCCGAAGGAGCTCAGATGACGGAGGATGGAACATGGAAGGCGATTATCTGATTGTGAACAAAAAAATCCTTCCTGATTATCTTGAAAAAGTCATTGAAACCAGGGAGCTTCTGAGTTCGCATGAAGCGGCCACGGTTACGGAAGCCGTCAGAAAAACCGGCATATCCAGAAACACATACTACAAATACAGGGACTATGTATTCCGCCCGCAGGATTCCCAGTCGGAGAGAAAAGCGATCCTGTCCATGCTGCTGAAGCATGAAGCCGGTTCCCTTTCCACAGTTCTGCAGCAGCTCAGCAGTGCCAACGCGTCTGTTATAACCATTTCCCAGTCTGCGCCTGTCAGCGGCAAGGCGACTGTGGCAATCTCACTGGATATAACCCGGCTCAATGAAACCATGGAGTCGCTGCTGAAACAGCTGAAAAGCCTGCCCGCAGTTTCCTCCGTTCATCTTGATACCATTGAATAACGGTTCTGTCAGAGAACCGTTTTCTTATGTTAGAATGTACGGGTGAGGTTGACTGACTATGAGTTCTGAGTTAAAACGTGTTCTTTCCGGCATTATGGTAGCCGGCGACATTATGCTCGCCATCATATTCCTGTTCATGCTGCTGAACGGAGAATTGTTCGGGCTGAGCGTTTTCATGCTTGCATTTCTTGCGGTTGATGCATATCTGTCAATTGATTATATGAAGCAGCTGAGTCACCGCATGAAGGTGGAGGAAAGCCTGAAGCGTGACAACGATGCAGTCAAAAGAGCAAGAAGAAAAAAGGTTGCCAGGCAGCCCGTGCACGAAACAATTGTTCCGGAAGTTGTCGGTGAGGAGGAAGATCTCAGTGATATTCTTTCCGGAAACTCAGAAATCAGTCAGCCGATGAAAAAATAGGAGACCACTTATGATTGTTATTGAAATGGATAACGGAAGAACCATCAAAATCGAGCTGGACAAGGAGAGCGCTCCGATTACTGCAGCCAATTTCGAGAAACTGGTAAGACAAGGATTCTATGACGGTCTGACATTCCACCGTGTCATTCCCGGCTTTATGATCCAGGGCGGCGATCCCAGAGGAAACGGCACAGGCGGAAGCAGGGAAAACATTGTCGGGGAATTCAGGGCCAACGGCTATGACAATCCGATCAAACATGTCAGAGGCGTCATTTCCATGGCAAGAGCAATGGACTATAACAGTGCTTCCAGTCAGTTCTTCATCATGCACAAGGATGCACCGCATCTTGACGGACAGTACGCTGCATTCGGCCATGTGACAGAAGGAATCGAAACTGTCGATGAAATCGCTGCCGTCAGAAGAAACTTCCAGGACAGACCGCTGACACCGGTCGTCATGAAGCGCGTTTACATCGAAGAATAAAATAAAGGGCTTCTGCCCTTTTATTCTGCTTCCCTTTCAATCCACGCCATCAGCAGGCTGACAATTTTCTTCTGCTGTTCTTCGCTCAGCGGCTGATGGAGCGGAACTTTATACCATTTGTTCAGACATCCCCTGCAGCAGCATGCAGTTGCGTGCTGGGCAATAAACACAGGATGTCCCTTCATCGGCGTCTGCTTTCCGTCATTGACAGGTTCTGCAGGCGCCAGTTTCTGCCGGACAAAATCTTCTGCATGTCTTCGTATGACATCCATCCCCTTTTCGGCGATATACTGCTTCTGATCCTCCTTCAGGTGAAAAGAAGATCTGAACTTTGAATGTCCCAGTTTATCCAGTGCCTGATCAATCGTCTGCATATCATCATTATAATCTTCTCACGGCTTCCATTTTGAAAAGATTCCGCTATGATTGTAAAGAGGTACCTATGGCAGACAATTTTGAATACTACAGAACAATCATTAATACAGTGGCGCTTTACGGTCATGATGCACCCGTAACCTTTTCGGGAAGACTGACGCTCCGCAGATATCTGCATGAAGTGAGGAAGAATACGGACGTCCGCAAAACCAGGGCAAGCATGGCCGACATTATCTTCTTTGAATGCAACAAGGTGATCCGGACATCAAAGAATGAACCGACCGGAGAGAAAAGAGAGCTTGTCATCTCCCCTTTCGACGCACTCGGCTTTCCCTATGTAGTGATTCACAACAGAACTGCCGCACCGGGCAGTACCGACAATCATCTCAGCATCCTTGATTCTGTTGATCCGGATGCTCGGGGACTGGCAGTCATTCTGAAAGAAAAAGCCGACGGAAGCCTTGTCGGACTCGATCAGAAGGAAGCGGAAAGGATCAAGCAGATTCTCTCTGTTCTTCCGAGATAAATTATCTTTAGTGCTTGCCTAATTTCATTGTTTACGCTATAATCGAACATGCTGACGGCGGCTGTGGTGAAGTTGGTTAACACACTGGATTGTGGCTCCAGCATTCGAGAGTTCGAGTCTCTTCAGCCGCCCCATAGCAAAAGATGCGCCTTTGAACAGTACATGCTGTACAAGGTGCATCTTTTTTTACGTTCTGCCGTCACTGCACCGGATATACATCTTCCTCCAGCGCCGTATTATACTCCTCCTGAGAAATATAACCGGTTGCCAGCATCCTGCTAAGGACTTTTTTCTGTCTGCTTCTGGCAAGATCATAACCTGTCGAAAGCTGATAGGCACCCGGTGCGTTGGGAATGCCCGCGAGCATTGCAGCCTTTGCAATACTCAGGTTATCTGCAGATACACCGTAATATCCCTGTGCCGCCTGCCTGAGGCCCCAGAAGCCGTCGCCGTAGTAGTTCATATTGGAATACAGTGCAAACAGCTCCTCCTTGCTGTAGATATCCTCCAGATCGTGCATGATAAACACTTCCGCCACTTTTTCATCTATGCCTCTTGTTCTTGTCTGGTAGTAAAGGTTTTTGGCAATCTGCTGTGAGATTGTGCTTCCTCCCTCCACGGCAGACTTATATCGGAAATTGTTGATGACTGCCCTGGCAAGCGCAATCCAGTCATACCCGTGCCTCTCAAAGAACCGTTTGTCTTCAACTGCGATCACGGCATTGACAAAGTCAGCGTCTATTTCGTCGTAAGATAGGTATCCGTCCATTTCCAGATACTGTGAAGCCGCCTCTTCAATCGGCATCTGCGCCACAGTTGTCCTGTACAGACTCTGTCCCCGAAACAGCAATAATGACACCGCCGCCACAATCAGCAGGATCAATACCGCGAGTATTCTTCTGATCAGTTTCATAGCTTCATTATACTGTACAGGCAGAATTAATGTTTTAAGAATGTCTTAACTAATCTTTAAGATGATGCGAATACCTATACCGCACTTTCCTTTTTCATCAGATAGGCAACAACCGGTGAATCCGCCGCAATCTGTGCCTCGGCAGAAACATCATATGTCCTGCTGGAAGAAAACAGGCGGATTGTCCCCGACTCCTCAGCGGAAGAAAGATATACAAGATCAGCACTTCTGACAGCCAGAACGGCAAGATACGGAATTCCGGTGCTTTCCGGATCATCAAGATCGAGTCCCTTATGATCCTTGACCGAGATCACCCGGACATTCTCCTCCAGAATTCCCGTCACTGCCGTGCCGTCCCTGTCTGTGATTGAAGCATAGATATCAACCCTCTGTCCCGGTACGATCAGTCCTCCCATGCGGGCAAGATCCGTTTCCAGGGTATACGCCGACTGTCCTTCCTTCAGCTGTGCCGAAGGATAGTCAGGCAGGCTTTTCTCATCATACAGCATGGATTTGTAGAACACGGATCCGGCAGGAATCTTGCCCTGGATATCTGTATATTTCCCGATGATCTGTGTTTTGTCATTCACTGAATAATCAAGCAGATATCCCGCCGGCACGCTGATCTCGATCAGATCGGATTCCGAAATCTTTGTGCGGGGAAGAATATCTTTTGACGCTATATACGTCGTCTGTAGATCAAGAAGCTGCGAGGCTTTCAGTGATACACCGAACAGAAGCAGAATGGCAATCAGGATTGAAACGGTAACCGCCGCTGCAGACTTAAGTACTATCATTTTCATACACGTTCCTCCGTCTGTTTAATAGACGGCGGTCAGCTTCTTCCCCGAAAGAAAACCCCGCTGATCTCATTTATCAGCGGGGTCATTCACATTCAGATATCGACTGACTGCTTATGCAGCCTGAGGATGATCCTTAAGATACTGCTTGACGGCAGCTTTTGCTTCAGCTTTGGACGGCTTGCACTTTTCCACATCACCGGATCCGTCTGCCAGAGCGGCAGCCATACCGGAGCATCCGGGATAACCGCATCCGCCGCAGTTATAACCCGGCAGCATTGCCAGAAGTTCTTCTGCACGGTGATCAGGTTCCACATGGAATGCGATTGACGCAATTCCCAGAAGCAGTCCGCAGACAGCACCAACCACAAGCATTGTCAACATTGCACTAATCATTTCAGATTCGCTCCTTCTTTTTCTTCGTACTTCACTCTCACTGCACAGTCGGCGATGCCGCAGGCTTTGCAGTCAGGCCTGAGATTCTCACAGCCTTCGGGAACCGGGGTTTTTTTGTTCAGGGTCATCAGTATTACATACAGACCGAGAAGAACTCCGGCAACCAGAACAGCATAGAGTCCGTTCATGGCTGATTTATACCAGTCCGGCAAATGCGCCGAATGCAATCGCCATAATCGCTGCTACAACAAACGCAATCGGATTTCCCTGGAATGCCTTCGGAACGTCGTTTCCGGACAGACGTTCACGGATTGTAGCGAAGATCACAAGCACGAGCATGAATCCTGCAGGTACGCCGATCGAGTTGACCATTGTTTCGATCAGATTGTACTTCTGTGTAATATTGTCGATCGCAACATAGAGAACTGCACAGTTTGTTGTGATCAGCGGAAGATAAATACCCAGTGACTTGTAAAGAGACGGTGAAGTCTTCTTGATAAACATCTCAACAAACTGAACGAAGGATGCAATCAGAAGAATGAACGAGATCAGACGCATATATGTAATATTCAGCGGTACCAGAACGAAGTAGTACAGCAGATACGACATAACGGATGCACCGAATACGACAAAGATAACGGCGATACCCATGCCTACGGCAGAGCTCAGTTTTGTGGAAACACCCATAAACGGGCACATGCCGATAAATCTTGCAAGGATAATGTTATTAATCAGCATTCCGCCGATCAGGATTGTAAACAGTGAACCAATCGTCATATTAAGCGCCCTCCTTTACAGAAGATTTCTCTGCAGCGGCTTTGGCAGCGGCAGCCTTGGCGGCAGCGGCTTTCGCAGCAGCTTCCTTCGCCTTGGCAGCCTTGTCGGCAGCGGCCTTCTTGGCAGCTTCTTTAGCAGCAGCAGCTTCTTTTTCATCGATACTGTTCTTGTATGCAGCCACAGCAGCA
This sequence comes from Solobacterium sp., assembly GCA_024696355.1. Lineage (GTDB taxonomy): Bacteria > Bacillota_I > Bacilli_A > Erysipelotrichales > Erysipelotrichaceae > Bulleidia. The sequence continues at coordinate 29,921 of JAILGV010000072.1, read as the reverse complement.
GCGAGGCATGCAAATGTAAGGAACGCTCCTGTCTGACTGGTCAGTACAGGAATTTCATATCCGGCAGGCAGCAGTCTCAGTGAGAAGATTGTCTGTTGTGTCAGCGGATTGGAAAGTGAGAGAACACCTGTTCCGAGAATCTGACGGATCAGTGACATTGCCAGAATTGCAAATGTATATGCAAGACCCATCATAAGACCGTCTCTGATTGAATCTTTGACATTATGGCTGCTCGCATATGCTTCAGCACGTCCGAGAATAATACAGTTAACGACGATCAGGTCAACGAAGGCTCCGAGTGTGGAATACAGAGAAGGCATGAATGCCTGCATCAGCAGTCCGACAATCGTAACCAGTGTGGCAATTACTACGATATATACAGGAATATGAATTTCATCCGGTGTAATCGGAGCAATCAGAGATACGACGATATTTGAGATTGTCAGGATAATGATAACTGCAATACCCATACCCACAGCGTTGTCAAGCGCTGTCGTAATACCGAGTGCAGAGCAGATACCCAGATAAAGTCCGAATACCGGGTTGTTCAGGATAAGCTCTGTTAAGAATCCGTTTTTCTTTTCCATGTCAAGCCTCCTCAGTTACCGGCATTGCCGTTGAAGTGCGCTCTGGCAGCTTCAATTCCGTCATGGATCGCAGTGGACGTCAGAGTTGCGCCGGACAGCAGAGGTGCTTCGTCTGCACTTGTAAGTGCAGTGACCTGACTTACATATTCATCATCAAAGCATCTTGAACCGATGCCGGCTGTTTCACTCTGTTCAACAGCTGTAAAGCCGCCGACTGTGCCGTCTTCATTGAAGGCAACCATAAATGTAAAGCCGTTGGAGTTGTAGCCGATGTTTCTGAGCTTGTAAACAGTTCCCTTGCCTTCAGCAATGAAAATTCCTTCGATCAGACCGGATTCATCCTCAAATTCCGCAACCGGAGTAAAGGAAGCGCCCGGATAGATTTTTTCCAGATTTTCTTTTTCTGCAGCGAGTGCCTGCGCCTCGATAACCGGTGCGGTAATCGAGTTGATGCCGCCGAGCATAAGTCCGCAGATACCGCAGAGGGCACCCAGAAGAACGACTTTGTATAAAATAGAATCTTTATTCATATGTCATTCCTCCTCAGTTGGCAGCCGCAGTATTCAGTGCGGCTTCAACCATTGCTTTAACCGATGTGCTTGTAAATGTTGCGCCCGAGACTGCATCGACCTCATCGATTGAGGAAATGCCTTCATAAGCCGCAAGCTTGCTGTCAGATGTTGCGACATCACCGATACCCGCTGTGTCACCGAATACTGTTATTTCAACCTTCTTGACTGTCTTTGTGGCGAGATCGATTGTTACATCCGCTTCGTTCAGTTCTTCTCCACCGCCGTTGAGAGCATGGAATCCCTTTGCTGTTGTATGGTAAACAGCTGTTGTGCCGTCATTTGAAATCTCTTCGGCAGACGGTTCGTATTCAGGGAAGCTGCTTGCTTTGGCAGCAGCGGAAACGTGCGGAATTTCAGCAGGTTTTGCAGTGGAGGAAGGTCTCTTTGCAGAGGAAAGTCCTCCGACCAGCAGTGTGACTGCAAGTGCACATACAGAAGCGATGAGTGTATACTTTCTGAATTTCGCAGCATCTTTGATCTGGCTGCCGTCAAACAGCTTGTCAATTGCCGGTGTCAGCATGTTCATGATCAGGATACTGTAGAGAACGCCGTCAGCGAAGTTGGATCTGCCTCTGAGAATAACTGTCAGGCTCGCAGCTCCCACTGCAAATACGATGCGTCCGGGAATCGTCACAGGACTTGTGACAGGGTCGGTCATCATGAATATGCCGCCGAACAGAACACCGCCTGCGAGAACGTTGAATAAGCCGAGGCCCAGACCGCTTCCCTTCATAAGACCGATGACCGCTGTTTCAACAAATACTGTTCCGATATAGAATACCGGTGCCTGCCAGTCAATATCTCTTCTCCAGATCAGGAAGACACAGCACAGAATCAGAAGCAGAGCACATGTTGAACCGATTGTGCTGATATAGCCGCCGATCAGCATTCTTCCGTATCCGCCGTAGCCTGCCACAAGAGAATTGAGCTTGCCGCTGTCAGCGAGCCATCCGAATGCCTTGATTGCTGTTGTAGGTGTAGCACCTGTATAGAGATCTTCGGCATATGTCGCAGCGAAGTTGTTCATGATGATCGCTTCGCCGAAAGCAGCCGGGTTGAAGATATTCTGACCGAAGCCGCCGAATGCCAGCTTGCCGAAGAATACGGCAATAATCGTTGCAATGATAATTGCGTAGCAGCTTGCCTTGATCGGTGAGATCAGAACCAGGATCATCGCCGTGATCCAGGAATAGGATGACAGAATACCTTTTTTGATATCCTGCTTCATCACTTTCAGATAAGCCGCATCAGTTGCAAGTGCTGCCGCAACCGAAGCCGCCATCATAATCACTACACGCAGACCGTAGCTGACGCCGCCTGCCACTGTGTAGTAAACAACCGAGAACAATGTGACCGCACACAGACACATTGTGAGATCCCACATGATTCCGGATGTACTCTGTGCTGTACGGTAGTTCGGTGAGGGCTTAAATGTTAATTTCATTGCTCATAACCCCCTTACTTCTTCGTCGCAAGAGTCATATAACGCTTTGCTCTTGCCACGCCTTCTGTCACATCAAGCTTTGACGGACAGATGTATGTGCACAATCCGCACTGAATGCATGACATGATATCCAGCTTCTTGAGCAGCTCGATATCCTTTGTCTTTTCTGCGAAGTTGATGCGCACCGGTTCAAGTCCTGAAGGACATGTTTCCGTGCACTTGCCGCAGCGCAGACATTTGACGGAGAACGGTTCACGGTGCTGCAGAACGGTCAGACCGTTGTTGGCAATACCGATTACGAACTGATCATTCGGAATTGTCTTGCCCATCATAGGTCCGCCGGCAATCAGCAGGCAGTCTTCACCGACATATCCGCCGCACTGTCTGATAATGTCACCGGCAGGCATGCCGACCGGAACATAGACATTGTGGGGATCCTGTACGCCGTCACCGGAAACCGTCACCATCTTGTGTGTGATCGGCATGCCGTTGACCATGGCGTTGCCCAGAGCGATACAGGTGCTGACATTGTTGAGGATGCAGCCTGCTTCAGCAGGAAGTCTGTCGTAGCGCTTTCCCGTAAGCATATAAATAAGCGTACGTTCCCAGCCTGCCGGATAAATATCCTTGACGGGAGCCACTTCAATTCCGGTACCGTCAAACTGCCTGTGCAGAACTTCGATCAGATCTTTCTTGTCTTCCTTTACCGCAACAAGACCTTTGGGAGCTTTGCACAGCTTGAGCAGAGCAAGCGCACCTGCCTTCATCAGTTCAGCATTTTCCATTGCATTCCTGTAGTCGGCTGTGAGATACGGCTCACATTCAACTGCATTCACAATGAACAGATCAATACCTTCCGGTTTTGAATACTTGGCAAATGTCGGGAATCCCGCTCCGCCGAGACCGGCCATTCCTGCTTCCTTAACAAACGAATGAAGTTCTTCCCACGATGCCTTCTCGTAGTCAAACGGCTCAAAAGCACGAACTGCCGTTCCTTTGTGATCATTCTTAATGTGAAGGTGCTCTCCCGGCTTGAGCATAGTTGTCATACGTTTCTCAACGCCTACAACAGTACCCGAGACAGGCGAGAAAATAGGAACATACCAGAACCCGTCAGTTGGTTCACCGATTTTCTGTCCGACTTTCACTTCATCACCAGCATTCACCAGCGGCCTGCAGGCAGCTCTGCCGTTCACCAGCGGAATGTAAAGATCATCAGGCTCAGGCAGCTTAAGGTATTCCTTGTGAGCTGTCAGTTCCTTATGACCGTCCAGATGAAAGTGCATCGGTCCGGTTAAAAATGACATAATGTTTACCCTTCCTTTTTAAAAATCATTAAAATTATATCATTAATGTAACCCCTTTACACTAAGAAACCCAGTTGTTTGTGATATAATTCCACTGCTATGAAGAAAATCATCTGCCTTATTTTTTTGATATGCTTTTCCCTGCTCTCAGGATGCAGGGCTGTCCCTGCCGAAGAAACGGAGAGTGAAGAACTTTCCGTAAATACATATAATAATGTAACTGTTGACTCCGGCTTCGATACCGTCATCCAGCTCACTGAAACCACGTCCTCCAAAGAGCAGTTTGATGCGCATTTTTCGGCTATGTGCGATGCATTCAGCAGATATAACGAACTGTTCGATATTTACGGTGAAAGCACCGGTGACAACATCAGGGCAATCAATGACAGCGCCGGAACAGCTCCGGTGAAAACAGATCCGGAAGTGATCGCCATGCTGAAAAAGGCAAAAGAGTTTTATGATCTGTCGGACGGCGAATTTGATGTGACGATGGGCGCTGTCCTGAAAATCTGGCATCAGTTCAGAAGCGAAGGAATCGATCTGAATGCCGAAGGAAAAACCGCCCCCCTGCCTGACAGAGATGAGCTGCTTGAAGCTTACAGGCATACCGGCTGGGATCTCATTGAGATCGACGAGGAAAACAGTACGGTCTTTATCACCGATCCCCTGGCATCACTTGACGTGGGAGGAATAGCCAAAGGATATGCCACCGAACAGACCGGTCTTCTTCTGACAAAGGACGGGGAAATTCACGGCGCGATCAACGCCGGCGGCAACACCCGGACACTCGGCCCCAAATACAGCGGAACGCCGTGGAATGTCGGAATCACCAATCCGTCCGGAGGCAGCATCTTCATGATTGTCAGTATGCCGGGCGTCATGTCCTTCGTAACCAGCGGCGACTACGAGCGCTACTATACAGCTGACGACGGAAAGAATTATCATCACATCATTGACCCGCAGACCCTTTACCCGGCCGAGTATTTCCATTCCGTGTCGATCATTGCCACTGACAGCGGATCGGCCGACTGCCTGTCCACCACGCTGTTCACCATGACCGTCGAACAGGGAAAGCACGTTCTCGAGGAATACCGGAAAGCCCATCCCGGCGAAACTGCCGAGGCAATATGGATTATGGACAAAGAAAAAGCCGCGGATTATGAATACAGCTTCGAACACGGCGACTACTGCATCACATATACCGACGGCCTGAAGGACCGCATAAAAATAAACTGAGCGAATCAGACTGATTCGCTTTTTATGTTCCTGTGAATTTCCTCAAGAATCTTTCTCAGAACAGCCGCGTCAAGCTGACCTGGCGCCGACGGTTCTGCGGCACTGGCGAATGTAACCGCCGAGCCGAAGGACTCCCCGCAGATTCTGGAAATGACCCCCGCCGGGGACATTGACACCGTGATCAGCGGCTGAACGGCATATGTTCCGTACATGACGGATGTCGCTTCAAGCAGAGTCAGCACATCCTCCCGTGAAGCCGGCATAACTGCAATTTTCAGGATATCTCCGCCGAGTTCCTGCATCCTGCACATTCTGCCTACAAGTTCATCGCGTCCCGGTGTTTTCTGAAAGTCATGGTTTGAAAGGACGACCCTGACATCATATTCATGTGCGTTGGCAATCACTTCGGCGGCCGTTTCCTCTCCGGAAAACAGTTCGCAGTCAATCATGTCCGCGTCGCCGCTGCGGCATACGGCCCTGTTCAGCGTCACGTACTCATCTGCGTCAAAAGAGGCATGTCCGCCTTCCTTTTTTGTTCTGACCGTAAACAGGATCGGGATGTCACCGGCAGCCGAACGGATTTCAGAGAGCATGTTCAGAACACTTTCCTCATCATGGACCTGACGGAAGTCATCAGCGCGCCATTCGATCAGATCAGGCCGGCTTTTCAGTACCGCACGAAGAGATGACCTGATTTCCCCTTCTGTTTTTCCCGTCAGGGGAATACAGATCTTGGGCTGCCCTTCACCGATTGCAACATTTCTTACCTGAACGATTATTTTCTCCATAAACCCGTCTGTCCTTTCCGCAAAGCACTCTCTGTTTTTATCATACACACAGCCGCAAAATAAAAAAGGCTCATTTTGAACCTTTCAGCATTTCTTCAGAATCTCTGATCCACCGCGGCATTGCTTTTTCGATCGAACTGAATCCGAGTTTCATGACAGGTGCGCTGCTGCGGCGCGTCATCGGTCTCTTGCGGATTCTCGTACGGCTTCTGTTCAGTGCCTTCAATGACAGTCTTGCCTGATTGTTCTGACTGTCGAAATCAATGATTTTCACCTTTACGGTATCTCCGACATTGACGAAATTCGTAATATCCCGTACATAACCGTCACTGATCTCCGATATATGAATCAGTCCGCTGGTATCCTTGTCAAGAGACACGAACGCCCCATACGGCTGGATTCCGGTTACTTTTCCTTCTGCTGTCTGTCCTGCTTTGTAATTCATTTCCTTTTTCACTTCCGCACATCATTGTAACACGACCTTATTTCAGTGTGCTATACTTTGCGGTGAGGTGAAAAATGATCAAAAGTATGTATCCTTTCTGGTCAGCGCTGATCTCAGCGGTGATCGCTCAGATTCTGAAACCTTTTATCCGGGCAGCCATGCATCACGACTGGAAGCCGCACATGGCTGTTGAAAGCGGAGGCATGCCCAGTTCCCACAGTGCAATGGTTACTGCACTTGCCCTGTCCGTCGGCATTCAGGAAAATTTCCGCTCCACTCTTTTCGCGGTAAGTTCGATTCTTGCAATCATCGTAATTTACGATGCCGCGAACGTGAGGTATTACAGTGGACAAAATGCACAAGTTACGCAACAATTAGTCAAGGATGTTCAGGATCTGTTCCATGTGGACTTCCTGGATCCCGTATATGATATCAAGCTGAAGGAAGTGCTCGGCCATAAATGGTCGGAAGTGCTCGGCGGTATTATTCTCGGTGCAGCAACTGCACTGATAATCAATTTTTGGTTTTAGCAGGCAATAAGAAAGAAGAAGCAGAATATGAGTGAAAATGTAAATCCCGGAAGCTACGATGTTCTCGAAAGAATCGAGCGGGTCATCAACAAGATCAGGCCCTACATTCAGAGTGACGGCGGCGATATCCAGCTGGTGGACTTCAGGGACGGGATCGTAACCGTCAGAATGATCGGAGCGTGTGCCGGATGCATGGCAATCGACACCACGCTGACAGACGGCGTGCAGGCCATTCTGATGGATGAAATCCCGGAGGTAACAGGCGTGCAGCTTGATGCCTCTGAAGATCCCTACGGATACGACGGGTACAACTGGCAATAACGGCAGCGGAAGCTGCCTTTTTATTTCAAATTTCTGAAAACTGCTTAATTTTTAAATTTTTTTGCGTTATTTCAAATTATTTTTCAGTTTTTGCCTGTATTTTTGAATTTTTATTCAGATTTTTTCGATTTTTTGTGTTGACATCACTCTTTTTTGGGATTTTAATGATTCACATAGGAGGATACAACCATGGAAGCACCTTATGAAGAATTCGGTTCTCTGGTATTCGGGGAAAACGAACTGCGGGAACGTCTGCCGCGCCCTGTATACCTCTCTTACAAGAAAACTGTCACCAACGAAGGATCACTGGACAGACCTACAGCTGATGCTATCGCACACGCAATGAAACGCTGGGCCCTTGAAAAGGGCGCAACCCACTACACGCACTGGTTCCAGCCTCTGACCGGAACCACGGCGGAAAAGCATGATGCATTTATCGAGCCCGATCAGCACGGACAGCCCTTCACGCATTTTTCGGGAAAGAACCTGATCAAAGGTGAGCCTGACGCTTCTTCCTTTCCCAGCGGAGGTCTGCGTGCAACATTCGAGGCGCGCGGCTATACATACTGGGATGTTACGTCACCTGTCTTTATCAAGGGAAGCGTTCTCTGCATTCCCACCATCTTCGTTTCCTACAACGGAGAATCACTTGACAAAAAAGATCCCCTGCTGAAATCAGTCAAGGTTCTCAGCGATGCCAGCACACGGATGGTCAACCTGCTCGGTGAAAAGGATGTCAAATCCTGTTCCACAAGCGTCGGTCTTGAACAGGAATACTTCCTGGTCGACAAAAAGTTCGTCGACGCAAGACCCGATCTGAAACTCTGCGGAAGAACTCTGTTCGGTTCACCCGCCCCGAAGGGACAGGAACTGGATGACCATTACTTCGGAATCATTCCGGAACGTGTCAGCGCCTTTATGAAGGATGTCAATCATTCACTCTGGAAGCTGGGCATCTATGCCAAGACAGAGCACAATGAAGTCGCACCTCAGCAGTTTGAACTTGCCCCGGTCTTCAGTGACGGCAATATGGCCGTGGATCAGAACCAGCTGACCATGGAAATCCTGAACAAAACCGCCGAAAAGCACGGACTCGCATGTCTTCTGCATGAAAAACCGTTCGCCGGAATCAACGGTTCAGGAAAGCACAACAACTGGTCCATCACAACGGACAACGGCCAGAACCTCTTCTCGCCGGGCGACAAACCTGCCGAAAACATCCGTTTCCTGGCATTTATCTGTTCCTTCATCAGAGCGGTTGATGAAAATGCCCTGCTTCTGAGAATGAGCGCATCCAATCCCGGAAACGATCACCGTCTCGGTGCCAACGAAGCCCCTCCCGCAATTATTTCCGTTTATCTCGGTGCTTATATCGAACAGATTCTGTACGGTCTCTATATGAACAGTCCCGCACAGTCCGGAAAAAAAGAAACCGTCACGGAATTCAATCCGATCTCCGGTCTCTCCTATATTCCCCACGATAATACGGACCGCAACAGAACTTCACCGGTTGCCTTCACCGGAAACAAGTTTGAATTCAGAATGGTGGGCTCGTCCATGAGCGCTGCTGTTCCCAATATTGTACTGAATACCATTATGGCCGACAGCCTGAACAAATTTGCGGATGAGCTCGAGGGCATCAAGTATCTGCAGGACGTGCGCGTCAAGGCGCTGGAAGTCTGCCGCAAAATCATTCATGATCACAAGCGGATTCTTTTCTCCGGTGACGGATATTCAGAAGAATGGGTCAAAGAAGCTGAAAGAAGAGGCCTGCCGAATGTCAGAAGCTTCATTGAATCAATCGATATCCTTGACGATCCCGCCACAATCGATCTGCTCACAAAATACAATGTGTATTCCAGAAAGGAACTGACCGCCAGAAAAGCAATCTATACCGAACAGTACATCAAAACCGTCACAATCGAAGTCAGAACACTTCTTGAAATGGTCAGGAAGGACATTCTGCCCGCTGTCACTGCAGATCTGAAATTCAATATGGAGGCTGCCGCCGCATGCGGAAAGAAAGTTCCCGCCTATCTGAAGAACCGCTGCAGCAGGCTTGATGCAGCGATAGATGATATCTATCTGTCCGCCGAAAAACTGGATGAGAAGTTCTGCGCACTTTCTGCAGAAGGTCAGACATCCGCTGCCGGAAAGAAATTCTATTATGAAATCTGTCCGCTGATGGAGGATGTCAGAAAAGCCATTGACTCCTATGAGGTAATTGCCGACAAACGGTTCTACAAAATGCCGTCCTACATGGATATTCTGTACACACTGTAATCCCCCGATCCGTATCACAGAAAAAAACCGTTGGGATGCCGTATCCGGCAGTTCCGGCGGTTTTCATTTATCCGTATCTGCATCTGTGTCAGTTCCGGTATCTGTCCCTGATTTCCTTCAGCTTCCTTCCGCAGTGAATAATCAGATATATATAAATCCCCAGCATTATGCCGAAGAAAGCACCGAAGAATCCGCTGAGCAAGCCCATTCTTCCGCTGACGGCATTGTACAGATTCGGCAGTACACAGACGAAGAAAATCAAAGCGACCGGCACGAACCTGGTGCGCAGAATGCTCTCAGCCATTTCCGCACGGGAGGCATTATCGGAAAACAGCTCATCTTCGCCGTTCACATCCGCATCCGCTGCCGGTTTGCGGAAATACAGCCAGCCGAGAAACTGACCGAAATACTCCCAGCCGAAATCCGACGCCATCCGCCGGTACTCATCGGTATCTGCATCTTCTCTGTAATCAAGACGGTAAATAACATCCTGCGGCTCACATTCCTCAAATGTATAAAAGCAGGGTGCGGTAAATTTAACGATTTTCAGACCGTTCTGATTCTGCTGCCTCAGCCAGTCCTCTTCCTCTTCATAATCCGCAATTGTAAAGATCCTTGCATAAAGTTTACTCATCCGTACACTCTCCTCTGCTGTTTTTATACAGCCTTTCAATTCTCTTCAGTTCAGCTTCCAGGACTTCACGTCCGGCATCCGTAATCAGGTAAAGCCTGCGCTTGTCCTCTTCTGCGAAAAACCTGATCAGCCCGTCCTTTTCCATTTTTGAAAGAGTTCCGTACATGGTTCCCGCACCGATCGTCACTTCGCCGCCGGTCAGTTTTTTTACCCTGAGACCGATTCCGTATCCGTGCTGCGGCTCCTGCAGGCAGAACAGGATATAAAACCCGGACTCTGTCATCGGAACATATATCCTTCTGATCCTTTCGTTCATATATCCTCCGTATATCTGACTTTGATATATCACACTTCGATATATTTGTCAAGATCAGACCGGCAGATATAAAAAAATTCCTGCATACGCAGGAATCATGCAGTTATACTTTGACGCGCTTTTCACGGATCTTCCGGTTGGCAAAATCCCTGAGCAGCACATAGAATACACTGAATATCGGTATGCCCAGGAACATTCCCAGAATCCCGAACAGTGATCCGCCCAGGATAATCGCAAACATAATCCACAGCGCCGGCAGACCCATGGAATCTCCCAGAATATACGGACCGAGGATATTGCCGTCGATCTGCTGGAGGATCAGAACGAAGATTCCGAACTCAAGGGCTTTGATCGGACTGATCAGAAGCAGGATAAACAGACACGGAACAGCACCGATGAACGGACCGAATACGGGAATCATATTGGTGATGCCGATTACGAATGCAATCAGCAGGCTGTAAGGCATCCTCATAATGCCGCAGCAGATGCCGGTCACGACACCGATGATCAGGGAATCCAGCGATTTTCCGAACACAAATTTATTCAGCATTCCCCCGATCAGACTGCAGATATGAGACAGATTTTCGGCTGCCTCCGCAGGAAGAAACGCGAAGGTCAGCTTGCGGATCTGCTTTGTCCATCTTTCCTGGTCAAGCAGGATATACACGGAAATAATCAGACCGATGAAGAAATTGGAAATTCCCTTTACAAATGTCACGGAATAATTGACCAGTCTGTTCAGAATGCCGTTGCTGCCGGTCAGAATGCCTTCGAGCATTTTTCTGAGCGAATCCGACAGATTGCTTACCATTGCGGAATACTGTCCCGATGCATGAAGCTGATTCAGCCAGCCGTTTACCGTATTGATATAGCTGTCCATGCTGTTCAGCAGAAGCGAAATACTGTTGTACAGCTGCGGGATCAGAAGAACAAGGAACACGATAATAAATGCCAGCAGTAAAAGAATCGAAATAACGACGGCAATGATCCGCTGGTGTCTCGGCGTCAGATTCGTATTTGCCAGCACCCTGCTTTCCAGTACATTTCTGACCGGGATCAGTATAAACGTGAAGCAGAGTCCCCAGATAAAAGGTGAAAGTGCCGTAAAGATGCGTTTTAGAAATACCGAAATCGAAGGCCAGTTAAAAAACACCAGCATTACAGCCGCTATAATCAGACCGCTGATCGTATATGCCGCGATCCTGTCTCTGACTTCCTCACTGAGCTTCCACTTCATATTTCTATTATATATCAATCAGCCTGCACGAAATAATCCCATTGCTGTTTTTGCTTTAAACATTTCTGTTGATTTTCTCATGTATCAGTGGCATTATAATAGCGTCTTTTATCAAGAATGAGGCAAGAGAGTCAGCTCGCCGGCCTCATACCAACCTGCATATGAAAAAGATATGTAAGGTGGTAATGCTGACATCGATAAAGAAAGAGAAAAAGCAGCTCTTTCTGAAGATCTTGAAAAGACTGAACGGAAGGAGTTTTTTTATGACAAAAATGTATTTCACATCAGAGTCCGTCACCAGCGGCCATCCTGACAAAATCTGTGATCTGATCGCAGATTCCATCCTCGATGCAGCTCTTGAACAGGACCCGGAAGCTCACATGGCTGTTGAAGCAACCATCAAGGATGATCTGATCCTGGTCTACGGAGAGGCAGGCACAGCAGCATCACTCGATTATGAAGCAATCGCAAAATCGGTTCTCAGGGAAATCGGCTATGACGAAGAATATCACGTCATCACCAAAGTCACCATACAGTCACCCGAGATCCGGGATGCCGTTGCCCACGGCGAAGTCAGTGCCGGTGATCAGGGAATCATGTTCGGCTTTGCCAGTGACGAAACCCCGGAACTGATGCCCTTTGCCATCTGCCAGGCCCATAAACTTGCCGCAAAGCTCGAGGAAGTCAGAAGGTCCGACTGCCGTCTGAGACCTGACGGAAAGACTCAGGTCACTGCCGAATATGAAGACGGAAAACTGAAAAGAATCGATGCCGTCGTTGTATCCACGCAGCACACCCCTGATATTACACAGGAGGAGCTGAGAGAGCTGATTCTTGAGAAAGTGATCAGACCGGTTACGGATCCCGGACTGATTGACAGTGAAACAAAGTTTCTGATCAATCCGTCAGGTTCCTTCATCGTCGGAGGAAGCTGGGGAGACAGCGGAACAACCGGCAGAAAGATCGTAGTCGATTCCTACGGAGGATACGCACCGATCGGCGGCGGCTGCTTCTCTTCCAAAGACCCCACCAAGGTTGACCGGTCTGCCGCTTACTATGCAAGATATGTCTGCCGTAATCTGGTTGCCAACGGACTGGCTCACAAAGCACAGATCCAGCTGTCCTATGCAATCGGGGAACCGGAGCCTGTTTCCGTCAATGTCAGTTCCTTCGGAACATCGGATTACACTGATGACGAACTCTCTGAAATCGTCAGAAAGAATTTTAACTTCAGTGTAGCCAATATCATCAGGGAACTCGATCTGTGCAGGCCGATTTACAGAAAGACAACCAACTACGGACATTTCGGCAAAAAGGATCTGCCCTGGGAACAATTCAGAAAAATCGAACTGTAAAAAAATGCCTTTGCGGAATTCATGTTATTCCGGCAAAGGCTTTCTTTTTCAGTAAAGCGTTCCGATATACCTGTATCCTTTTCGCACAGGCGGCTGTTCCCTGACGCTGAACCGGAATTCCTCCGGTGCATCGGTTCTGATATGAGCCAGAATAATACCGATGTCAATCAGATTCATATCCCTGATATGCGCATTCATCAGGCTGAGGGAACAGTATACATCCACCTGATCGTTGCTGTGCACAAAATACCACGGCTGGGAATTTACGGCACTGGGCGCCTTCAGGCTGAGCAGAAGTCTGCTGTCTGTCCTGTCCATCAGTTTCCCCGGTTCCTTTCTGACGCATTTTCCGGTTGTATTCCACGGATTGCCCTCAGCTTCCCTTCCGAATGAAATGGTAATCGCCGGTTTCAGATCACTGTATTTCTCAGGATCCCTGACTGCGGCCATGCCCAGCCAGCACGTTCCGATGCCGAGTGACGTCAGATACAGAACAACCTGCTCGAAAATAAAGCCGATATTCGTTCTGCCCTTCTGCGTATCATTGCAGAAAAGTGCCAGATAATGCGGAGCCCTCCAGCGCAGGATTGTTTTGATTTCATCGGGTCCTGCAACTGCCCATGCATAAGGCTCGTCCTCATACAGGGGTTTGACGGAATCGATAAATGCCTTCAGGCTGCCGAGAGTCTCAGCGTCCAGGGCATTCATATCATAGCTGCGGACGCTTCTTCTTTTTTCAAGCGCTTCCCGCATGGTGATCAGCTGTTCCATAAACTGCCTCCTTAAAAAAATGAGATCATTTTCATGATCCCATTTTATCATACATGTTCTGAAGCTTATCCGTTCATGACCGCATGGCATCTCGGGCAGAGACCTTCTGCGTCTGCTTCCGTGCTGTAGTTCCAGCATCTCGGACACTTGACACCCGGAGCCCTGCTGATGACAGGCGCGCCTTCACCTTCAGAGAAGCTGACTTTGGAAACGATGAACCACTGTGCGGCATCCTTCTTCAGAACCCCGTTCAGCAGATCTCTGTCTGCTTCCGTGCAGTGCAGCGTCACTTCCGCCTCCTGTGCGGAATTGATGAGCTTTTCATTTCTGGCATTTTCAATTGCCTTGTTGACATCACTGCGGACTTCCAGCAGTCTGCCGAATTCCTCCCTGAGCTGATCGGCATCTGCGTATTCCCTGACTGCAGGATAGTGCAGATAGTGAACAGATTCCGCCTCGTCACAGGAGAAGTGCTTCCAGACTTCCTCTGCCGTATAGCACAGGAACGGCGCCCACATTCTGACCAGCGCATCGGTGCACTGCCAGTATACTGTCTGGACCATGCGGCGTCTTCTGTCGTCAGCCGCATTGCAGTAAAGGATATCCTTCGTAAAATCACAGTAATAGGAACTCAGTTCGTTGACCATGAAGTTCATCAGGTTCTTGTTGGCCGCCACATAATCATATTCCAGAACGTTTCTGCGGTATTCCGCAACCAGATCATTGAGCTTCACCAGAATGTATCTGTCGGAAGCTTCCAGTTCTTCATACGGCACCATATCCTTCTTCGGATCAAAGTCTTCGGAATTGATATTGCCGAGCAGGAATCTGAATGTGTTTCTGATCTTCCTGTACTGTTCGGAAACCTGCTTGATGTTGGAATCACCCAGACGCAGGTCCTGCTTGAAGTCAGACACCATAACCCACAGACGGAAAATATCAGCACCGTACTTGTTGATGATGTCCATCGGGTTTACGACGTTGCCGATGGATTTTGACATTTTCTCACCCTTGGAATCACAGACATAGCCGTGGCTCAGCACTTCCCTGTAGGGAGTTGAACCGTTTGTGGCTGTACCGATGATCAGTGAACTGTTGAACCATCCTCTGTACTGGTCACTTCCCTCAAAGTAGAGGTCGCACGGATAATCATATCCTCTTGCACGCAGTTCGTTGTGCGAGGAGCCGGAGTCGAACCAGACATCCATGATGTCGCTTTCCTTTGTAAAGATGCCGTTCGGGCTCTTTTCATTGACATAGCCTTCAGGCAGAAGGTCCTTTGCCTCTCTTTCGAACCATACATTGGAACCGTACTGTTCAAACAGGTCGGCGATATGGTCAAACACTTCCTTCTCCATGATCGGGGAGCCGTCCTCGGCATAGATGATGGGAATGGGAACACCCCAGAGTCTCTGTCTGGAAATGCACCAGTCACCTCTGTCGCGGATCATGTTGTACATTCTGACCTGACCCCATTCATTATGCCATGTGACATGATTCTGGATCTGATCCAGCACCTGTTCACGGACCTTTTCGATCGAGCAGAACCACTGCTTTGCAGCACGGAAAATAACCTTCTTTTTCAGTCTGTCGTCATGCGGATAAGAGTGGACCATTGTTTCAACAGCCAGCAGAAGTCCCTTTTCATTCATCATCGTGATGATCTTTTTGGAGCAGTCCTCAAAGAACAGCCCCTGACACTCGGGTCCTGCTTCCTCATTCATGTAGCCGCGTTCATCGACAGAGCAGATCGGCGCGATGCCGTATGCCTGACATGCATAGTAGTCATCCAGACCGTGGCCGCCGGCAGTGTGTACGATACCGGTTCCGTCTTCGTCCGTAACATGCTCACCGAGCAGGACAGGACAGTCTTTGTCGAGGACAACATGATGATATGTCATCAGCTCCAGTTCTTCGCCTTTGAACGTACGGAGGATGCCTTTGTTTTCCAGCTTGAATTTTTCAAGCAGCTGATCGGCAAGCGTGTCAACCATGATCAGCTTTCCCTTTTCGGTCAGAACTTCAACATAGTTCAGTCTCGGATGAACACAGACAGCTTCATTGGACGGAATTGTCCACGGTGTTGTTGTCCAGATGACAAAATAGTCATCGCTGTCAAGAACACCTTTTCCGTCAGCGACCGGGAACGCAAGATAAATCGTTGCATCCTTGACGTCTCTGTATACAATTTCGGAATCAGCCACTGCTGTTTCACTGAACGGAGACCAGTAAATCGGCTTCAGTCCCTGGAAAATCAGACCGTCAAGAGCCATCTTTTCAAAGGAGCGGATCTGACGTGCCTCGAAATCCTTCGTCAGTGTGATATACGGATGCTCATAGTCAGCTGTTTCTCCCAGACGTTTTTCAGTAGCCATCTGAACTTTGATCTGACTTCTGGCATATTCCTCGCACTTCCTGCGGAACTCTGCAGCCGGAAGCTTCTTTCTGTCTACGCCGAGTTTCTGAACAGCATTTTCAATCGGCAGGCCGTGTGTATCCCATCCCGGGAAGAACGGTGTATAGAAGCCGCTCATGGCATGCGTACGGATAATAAAGTCCTTGATTGAACGGTTCATTGCTGTTCCGGCATGAAGATTTCCGTTTGCATACGGAGGACCGTCGTGAAGAATAAACGACTTTTCTCCTTCGTGATGCTTAAGAATGTTGTGATAGCTGTCAGCTTCCTCCCATTCCTTAAGAATTCCCGGTTCCTTTTTCGCCAGGTTGCCTCTCATCTCAAAACTGGTGTTCGGCATGTGAAGTGTCTGTTTGTAGTCCATTTTGTCTTTCTCCTTTAGGAAACTAAAAGCGTCCTTATCTCTAAGGACGCTGTTGAGCGCGGTACCACCTTAGTTCACGATTGCTCGTGCCCTTCATTGATCCTTTAACGCAGGAATTACGAATGCTCAAAAGGTGATGTCCGTTCCTTTCCTCCGTCCTGCTTTCACCAAACGCAGGCTCTCTTTTACTTCAGATCAGACGGCGCGTCCTTTGTCAGCGCATCTTCTTTTCGGCTTCTGCAAGCCATCTGAGATCCGGCATCTTCGGCATGCGGAACTCATCAAGTTCATTTACCAGCCCCTGCAGTTTGCGCAGCGTGGAATTTCTCACCGCGTCTGCGTCACCGTAGAGTTTGGACAGATCCGTAAGGATCAGTCTTGCCGTCACAAGACTTTCGTGCACAATGATATCGGCATTTTTCTGCGCGGTATCAATAATCTCGTTCGCTTCACGGAGAGAAAGCCTTGCAATGTTGTCCGCTGCCTGTCTCTGTGCATCAACCGAATTCTCAAGATTCTGGTATCTGATCTGCAGTTCGTTCAGTCTGGCAGCCGTCTCCTCAAGCTGTTTCTGATAAATGGCCAGCTGCTTTTCGAGCTGATCAACCTGCGCCGCATAGCGCTCCACAGCATCATCAACGGCAAACCTGTCATAGCCATTTTTCATGACTCTGAATGTCGGCCTGGGTGCTGTCATGGCTCATCGCTCCTTTCCCTGAATATCCTGCAGAAACACTGCAGCGACACGGTCCTTGCGGGTTTTATGCCTGATTCCGACATAAGTAAAACGACCCGTTCCTCTGATAGAAACCGTGGTTCCATTATTGCACAACTTATCCGGCTCTTCAAGCGTCACGTGATTGAATTGGACCTTTCCCTGCCGTATCATTTCCTTCGCTTCGCTGCGGCTGACACGGGCCAGCCCGGCCACTACGGCATCCGCTCTTTCCGAGGCAATGACCGCTTCGATCTGCCTTGTATGGAACTGCTGCACGGGATGCTCATCGATCTGCCGGAAGGACACACTGAGATTGCTGATGCGGGTCAGATTGTCACAGAGGAACCTTGCCATCTGTGAGCCTGTGTACAGATAAATACGGTCCGATTCAATCCAGAAATCTCCGAAGCTGTGCCTGTCGATCTGAAGATGCATCAGCGCACCGAGGATATCCCTGTGGCCGATTTCACGGAAACGCTGGTCCGTCAGCGCCTCCAGGCAGACAATATCAGAAAAGTCATCCTCCTCATCACGGGGAAAGATGACTTTTTGCTTGCGAGCTCCTTCATAACCGCCGTCATAGCGGATATAAAGAGATTCCGGAAATTCTCTTCTGCATTCTGCGAGTTCCTCTTCATTAAGAAAGGACGACTCCAGATGCATGTGTCTTCTTTCACTCTGTCTTTTCAGATCCCTCAGATGCACCAGCATCTGTGACGGGGAATCAGTTGTCATCGCTGTCCAGTGAAATATTACCGTCTACACCGATTGATTTCGGCGCGCAGAGAATTACGTTATGTCCGATTTTCTGAATTGTTCCGTCAAGAGCGAATACAACGCCTGTCAGGAAGTCGATCGTTCTCTGTGCATAGTCTCTCTGCAGTCTGTGCAGGTTGACGACAGCAGCTCTTCTGCTCTTAAGATGTCTTGCGATTTCTTCTGCTTCTTCAAAGCTGCGCGGCTCAAAAAGAACCATCTTTGTGTCTGCGGAGACCTTCTTTACATTGCTGTTCTTTGATGATTCGTAAGAACTGACCGGTTTCGGTTCCTGTCTGTATTCTGTTTCTTCCTCTTCGAGTTCTTCATCTTCTTCATCTTCATCGGCAGGTGCGACGAATTCCAGAAGCTTATCCTTTAATCCCATGGCTCATAACCTCCGTTAATCGAAGTCATTATATCATCATGAAACAGTTTCACGCAACGTGCCTGTCCCTGAATTCTGCTTTTTGCAGTCTGCCGCCCGGGAATTTTCAGATCCATTCATAATTGCCGCCGGTAACCGCCAGGGACAGAAGCGCGTCGTATTTTGCGACATCATCCCCTTCGATAATCTTCAGAAGATATGCATCTTCCGCCGGCTCTGCGGCCGCATCATCCGGGCCGATCTCCATATCAGGTTCCTCCCCGCAGTACGGGCAGACGATCTTCGCTGCCGTGCGCAGATCCAGAAACCTGTTTGAACATTTCCGGCATTCATAGAATCCGCAGATTCTTGTTCCGTCAGGCACATAATACATATCGTTCCCCCCTGTCCTCAGCTGATGTCAATATCGCCGCTGACTGTTGTTACGCTGACAATATGACTGCTGTCATATTCCTTGATGTTGTCAATGTCTCCGCTGAGCGTATTTGCACTCAGGGATATTCCCGGCACGCCGTACAGCCTGCAGTCAACGTCACCGTTGACAGTGCGGATGCTGATCTTTTCAAATACACAGTCCGTCGCAAGATCAACGTCGCCGTTGGTCGCTGCCATACTGAGTGTTCTGAAGTCAATGTCCGTAAGGTCAAAGTCACCGTTGACAGCGTTGATGATCATTTCATCAGCGCTGATATCTTCTGCATACAGGTCACCGTTGACATTGTGAATCTCCAGTCTGTCAAGATGCCCCGGAAGAAGCATCTTCAGTCTGTCAATGCCGCCGGCGGACAGGCTGTCCTCACGGATTCTCAGACTGCCGTTTTCCGCTGTAAAGTGCAGCTGCTTTGTCTGTCCTTCCGCACAGATATGGACATCTGCGTCAGGGGAAGCCTCAGCCTCGATATCTGCCGACTTCAGTTCCGCATATATCCGGCGGATATCGGAAAATGAACGCTCGCAGCTGTCCGCATGACGCACCTTTCCGCCGTCAAATATCGCACCGACGATTCTGCTGATCACGCCGCCGAAGTCATCTCCTGCCGGACTTGCATTGATTTCCTCCATCAGACTGTTCAGGTCCCCGAGTGATTCAATCACCAGCCTGGCTGCTTCTTCGCTGCTTTTTCCCATGGAAATATAATCATTATAGCGGTCCTGCGCATTCATGGTTATTTCGTCCTTCAGGTCATACAGTTCGTCGGACATCCGGTAGTCCGCGAAAAAACGGTCAATATATTCTCTTACTCTGTACATATCACTTAATCAGCCTTTCCAGCATTTCAATTGCTTCATCCCATTCCTGTACGGAATTTACGTATGCTTTTCTTCCTTCCTCCGTTATCGAATAATAGCGTCTTCTTGCACCGCTTCCTTCATTTCCCCAGTAGGACGTGATCATTCCGGCTTTTTCAAGCCTCTTGAATGCGGTATACAGTGTTGCCTCATTCAGTTCGTACCTCATATCCGTCAGGGAGCGGATCTGTCTGTTGATCTCATATCCGTAGGAGTCTTTTTCATTCAGAAAGCGGAGGATGATTGTATCAGTGTTGCCTCTGATCATATCAGCTGTTACTGCAGCCATAATAACCTCCTGTCGTCCGACATTGAAATATTAAACTAAGATACCTCATCTGTCAAGGTATCTTAAAAGAAAAAGGACTGTATTTTACAGTCCTGATTCTTCCTATTCAGCTCCGGTGATTCTGACATTCTCCAGTCTGGTGAATGCCGGGATCACAAAGTTGTTGTACTGACGCTGCTGCAGCGACATATGCATGTTCTTTGCATAGTCTCTCATACTGCCGGAAACGGAACCGCCGCTGATTACCGTGACCTTTCCGCCGTCATGATAATAGCCGAGCCTGATCTCACCGGCAATATCGCCGTTGAAGGGACTGACCTGGAAATCAGAGAATTCCACCAGCTCCAGATAGCTTCCGCTCCTGAGTTCCTCCTCGGTTTTACTGCCGCCTGTCACAACAAAATTGTAGGCATTGCTTGATTCCTTCAGACCGAGGTACTGTGAGAACTGACGGTTTCCGTAGAAATTCTGTGCGATGCCGTCCCTGATCAGCGTGCATTCCCTGACAGGTGCGCCTTCGCCGTCAAAATCGAAATTCATCGAAGAGTTGGCGAGCTGTCTGACGATGTCAACCGTCACTCTGTCGCCCTGCATATCTTCCGCGACCGGTTTTCCGATCTCCCAGTTTGAGATTCCCTGATATTTGTAACCCGCATTCATTCTGTCAATGAAGTACTCGTAAATCTTCAGTGCCGCATCAGAGGAGAATACCACCGGCATCGTATTGAGCGACGGTGTATTCTTTGCCTCAAGTCTGTCGCATCCGGCTTTCAGTGTTGCCTGCAGATCATTGACCAGATCCTCCTTTGCACAGGTTCCCGAGCGGTACATCCTGTACAGTTCGATTTCGTGTCCGTCTTTTCTGGCATTGACAACCGCTTCGATCATGGAGGAAGGATAAACGAATGTAACGTCTGTTCCTTCCGAGGAAAGGAATCTTCTGCGGCAGCTGTTGACGAAGATCTCATATGAGTTGATGTCTTCGGTTTCTGTTTCCCTGACTTCCTGCATGGCTTCAATAAAGTCCTTTGCAATCATCTTCACATCGGGAATTTCGCCGCCGCATTCACTGACTGCCTTCGGATTCAGCGTATAAACCGGGTTTTTCACCAGCACTGCCCTGGAAATCAGGTCATTGATGATCTTTTCCGCTTCCTTTTCAGAGGCTGTCGGTGCGATCTCACCGCTGGCATTTCCCAGATATTTTCCGTCCTGGAATTTTTTGTATACATTGACGATGATATGTTCTGTATTGCGCACCCGGTTCTGATCCAGATCATGACGGATGAAATAGAACTCCCATCCTTCCGTTACGGTATCCGTGACCGTCCAGCCGTCGGTATCTGCCTTCTTCAGCAGTTCAATAATTTTCTCAAGCATTATCCAAGCCTCGCTTTCGCTTTCAGATACGGTCCGCCGTCGGAAACTTTGACCCATTCCTTGTGTCCCTTGCCGCATCCGCCGCATCCGAACACTTCCCTGTCGGAAGAGCACATGCTTACGGATCCGAGCAGATCAGGCACATAACCTGTCATAACCAGCGGTGCAACCACTTTTCCGGTCAGCTTCCCGTCCTTGATTTCATAGCCTCTCTCCACAATGCACTGAATGCCCCAGTGCTTGGGATCTTCCATTCCCGACTGCATGCCCTTGAGCAGATAGCCGTACTTTACGGACGCAATCATGTCTTCAAGCGTATCGGTCCCCGAATCAAAGATCGTATTGGTCATGCGGGTGTAGACCTTGTGTTCAAAGTTCTCGCGCTTGCCGTTTCCGGTCGGCACCGTGCCGAGACGCTTCGCCGAAAGAGCATCGCAGATTCCTGTTTTCAGAATTCCGTGATCGATCTCCGTCACATCGCCGGCCGGTGTTCCCTCATCATCAAACGCATAGGACGCCACCGCTTCCGCACACAGGGCACCTTCGTGCATCGTAACAAGATCGCTGCCGACTCTGTGGTCGATATACTCTTTTCCCAGAGCCCTGTTCTTCACGAACATATCCATTTCAACGCCGTGTCCGAACGCCTCATGGGCAATCAGTCCGGATACTTCGGGACTGGCAATGATTTCATACTCGCCCGGCACAACTTTCTCAGCCGTCAGAAGTTCCTCTGCCGTGTCAACCGCTTCCTTCAGAACCGCCTCAAAGCCGTCGAATATTTCGGGTCCCTTCCTTCCGGAAACACCCTGGAAGGACATTTCATTGTGTCCGTCCTTCATCACGATTGCACCGATATTCCCCTCGGAATATACATAACTCTGGCGCAGATCGCGGTTCGCTGTCAGAAACATCTTGTTGACATGCGTAGACTGGGCAATCACCCGGCAGTCAATGACATGTTCCCCGAGCGTCATTCCCCTGTCGGAAAGTGCCGACAGTTTTTCCATCAGTGCCGACAGATCAGTTTCCTCCGGCAGGCTTCCCGTCTCCATTTCGGCAAACAGCGTCAGCGGCTCATCGTCCAGCACATCTGTCTTATAGACTTTTGAACCTGTCGCCTTCAGCAGTTCGCACTGGGCATCCAGCTGTCTGCAGATTTCATCATAAGTCTCGCCGATCCTGTCCGGATCAAACGAATTAAATGCATATTCGCTGTACAGACCGTCCCTGCAGACACGCACGACGCTGCCCCGTTCGGTCATCATCGTCCCGGATGTGACAGACTTGGATCTCTGTGAAACCATCATGCGGAAACCGTCCGAATCTGTCGAAAGGATGCTGACATAGTCATACTTCTCCTTCAGCATACGGATCAGTTTCTTCAGTGAAGGCGCTGCAGAATTAAGATATTCAGAAAATTTTGCTTTCATAATTCATTCCTTTCAGCCATGTCCTATTCTACTACCTTCCATCTTTCCTTTCCATTAATCATATCTATGTAAAAAAAAGTATGATATAATTGCTGTTGCTGCGGAGGAATACCCAAGTGGTTGAAGGGACTGGTTTCGAAAACCAGCAGACGTGCAAGCGTGCGAGGGTTCGAATCCCTCTTCTTCCGCCATATCAGAATGCCGGAATATCCGGCATTTTTTAAAACAGCCCGGTTTGTTTATTCCGGGCTGTTTCATTTCTGTGAATTCTGCATGTTTATGAAGAAAGCTTCTCCCAGCGTTCATACAGATGCGCGAGCTCATTGTGAATATCATCAATCTTCTCATCCAGCTCATTCATCTTCTGATAATCCTGATAGTATTCCGGTTCAAAGCGGAGTGCCCTGTGTTCCTCCAGTTCCTCCTCTTTTTCCGTAATCATTTTTTCAACCTTTGCGATTTCACGCTTCAGACCTTCCGGGCTCAGGCGTTTTTCCTGCTTTTTTGCGGAAGGCTCTTCAGTCTGTCTGGCGGGAATCTGTGCCTGAACTTCCCCGTCCTTCATCTGTTCATACTCTTCGTATGTCATCGGGATAAACTCCGCACTTCCGTTTTCCATAACCAGCAGGGATGTCGCTATCTGCTTGATGAAGTATCTGTCGTGTGAGACAAACAGAATCGTTCCCGTGAATCCCTTCAGGGATTCCTCAAGCGCTTCTTTTCCGGGAATATCCAGATGATTGGTGGGCTCATCGAGAATCAGCAGATTGGAATGCTTCAGAAGAAGCTTGGCAAAGGAAAGCCTCACCTTCTCCCCTCCGGAAAGCACATCGACGGTTTTAAATACATCGTCTGCCGAAAACAGGAATCTTCCCAGAACGCTTCTGACAGTTGTTCTGTCAAGATCCGGATATTCATCCCAGAGTTCCTCAAGAACTGTCTTTCCCGATGAAAACTGAGCCAGCTGCTGGTCAAAATATCCGCGTTCAATCTGATGGCCGTACAGGAATGATCCGCCCAGGGGTTCCACCAGTCCCATCAGAGTTTTTACAAATGTTGATTTCCCGCATCCGTTGGGACCGATGACCGCAACCCTGTCGCATCTGCGCATGCTCATGGTGATTTCCGCCAGAACGTCTGCGTAGCCTATTTTCAGTTTCTCGATTTCCAGAACCTTTTCCCCGCCTTTGATGCGCGGTGTAAACTCCGCATGGAATGATCTGTCATCCGCCTTCCGTACCGGATCAATCTTCTCCATCCTGTCCAGATACTTGATCTTGCTCTGGGCAAATGCCGCCTTGTTCTTTTTGTAGCGGAATTTTTCAATCAGCGCCTCAAGACGCTCGATATCCTTCTGCTGTCTGCTGTAGGCAGCCTGCATGCGTTCGATATTGTTCCGCTTCTGTTCCGCAAACGATGAGTAATTTCCGGTATAGCGGGTCATTTTCCCGTATTCCATGTCATATACAACATCTGCGACATGATCCAGGAACATCCGGTCATGGGAAACGACAACCACTGCCTTCGGATACTTTTTCACATATCCTTCAAGCCACTCGATGGTTTCAAGATCAAGATGATTGGTCGGCTCGTCAAGCAGGAGAATATCCGGCTTTGAAAGCAGAAGCCTGACAAAGGCAATTCTGGTTTTCTGTCCTCCCGAGAATTCACCGATCTTTTTGTGAAGATCACTTTCGTCAAAACCGAATCTTGTGAAAACCGTCATCATTTCCGACTGCCAGTTATATCCGTTCATTTCTTCAAACCGTTCCTGTGCATCCGCATACTGCTGCAGAAGCTTTTCGGAATGATCGCTGAGCATTGCCTCTTCCAGCTCGTTCAGCCTCCGTTCCATCACAAAGACAGGTTCGAATACCCTGCGCAGTTCTTCTTCGACGGTCCGCTCATCATGTTCCAGCACTTTCTGGGCAAGATAGCCGATCGTCGTCCCGTTCATCATGGATACCGTGCCGACGTCAAAATGTTCTTCACCGCACATGCAGCGCAGAAAAGTCGTCTTGCCGCATCCGTTGCGGCCGACGATTGTTATTTTTTCATTGCTTTTGATCTCAAATATTACGTCTTCGAAAACCATATCCGCGCCGTAATATTTGCTTGCATGGCTTACCTGATAAAGCATAATCACCTCATAAAAACAGGGAATGCGGCTTCTGCTGATTCCCTGTGCTGTTTTCTTCTGAAATCAGAACAGCAGGTTTCTCGGAGTTCTTGCGAACGGGATAACATCCCTGATGTTCTGCATGCCTGTCACATACATGACAAAACGCTCAAAGCCGAGGCCGAAGCCTGCATGCTTGCATCCGCCGTATCTGCGCAGATCCAGATACCAGCGCAGACCGTCGGTCTTCATGCCGAGCTCCTGCATTCTGTTTTCCAGTACGTCAAGACGTTCCTCTCTCTGGCTTCCGCCGACGAGCTCGCCGATTCCCGGAACCAGCAGGTCGCATGCCGCAACAGTCTTTCCGTCTTCGTTGTTTCTCATATAGAATGCTTTGATTTCCTTCGGATAATCCGTCAGGAACAGAGGACCCTTCGCAATGTGCTCGCAGAGGTACTTCTCATGTTCCGCATTCAGGTCCATTCCCCAGAAGATGTTCTTGTTTTCAAACTCGACATCTGCCTTCTGAAGCAGTTCAATGCCTTCCGTATATGTCATTCTGCGGAATTCGCTGTTTTTGACATGATCCAGCCTTGAAAGCAGATCCTTGTCAATGAACGAATTGAAGAATTCCATCTCTTCGGGGCAGTTGTCTTCCACATACTGAATGCAGTACTTCACCATATCCTCGATCAGGTCCATATCATCGACCAGATCCGCAAAAGCAATTTCCGGCTCGATCATCCAGAACTCCGCAGCGTGTGTTGTAGTGTTTGAATTTTCGGCACGGAATGTCGGACCGAATGTATAAACGTCTCTGAAAGCAAGCGCATAGGCTTCCGCCTGCAGCTGTCCGCTGACGGTCAGGGATGCATGCTTACCGAAGAAATCCTGATCATAGTCTCCGTCGCTTCTTGTTGTAACGGTAAATGTGGAGCCTGCACCTTCGGCATCGTTTCCTGTAATCAGCGGTGTATTGACATAGACAAATCCCTGGCTCTGGAAGAATTCATGGATAGCCATGGCAAGAACACTTCTGACACGGAAGACTGCAGAGAAGGTATTGGTGCGCGGACGCAGATGTCCGATTTCGCGGAGATATTCAAAGGAATGCCTCTTTTTCTGCAGAGGATATGTATTGTCGCATTCGCCCTCCAGCTTGATTTCCGTTACCTGAATTTCAAACGGCTGCTTGTTTTCCGGTGTCGCAACATATTTTCCGGTTACTGATACAGCAGAACCGGTCAGGAATTTTGCGGCTTCCGCATAATTCTCAAGACTGTCGGAATAGACAAGCTGTGCATTCTTAAAATAGGTACCGTCATTGAGGGCAATAAAGCCGACATTTTTTCCCGCACGGTTGGTACGTACCCAGCCCTGCAGAAAAACATACTCGATCTGATCTTTCTCAAGATCGCTTCCTGTATTCGTGAGTTCATACAGTTCACGTACAGTCATATCACTAAGCATAATTCTGTCTCCCTTTAAAAACTAAATCTGTAGTTATTCATCTTTCATATTGTTCGCTGCGAATACAAGCTCCTGAATGGAGGACACCACATCAATATTCTTGACGCTGATCTCCGGCGGAGTGCTGAAGTGTTCATTCGCAAAGCTCACAAATCCCGTAATGCCGCAGCTGACAAGCAGGTCAACAGTCTCCTGCACGTCCTGTGAAATACACAGAATTGCAATACGGCAGCTTTCCGGTTTCTTTTCATGGAGCTCGCTGAGAGCATATACCGGCACGCTGGCACCGGTGATCTTTTCCGGATGCAGGTCGAATGCGCATACAATCTCGCCCACGACATGATTCCAGTGGTTATAGTTCAGAAGTGCTTTTCCCAGATTGCCGCAGCCGATCAGAATAATCTTTTCGTCAAAATTCATTCCCAGCTGCTCACTGAATGTTGTAATGAGGTCGTCAATCTTATAACCGAATCCCTGTTTTCCCAGATTGCCCAGAAAACTGAAGTCACGGCGGATTGTAGTCGAACGGATACCGACATAATCTGCCAGTTCACGTGACATAATTCGTTCCACTCCTTCTGCCTTAAGCTTTCTCAGGGCTTTCAGGTACAGCGGATAGCGATGAAGCGTTGCCTGCGGCACAACTCTGTTATTTTCCATATTTTTCACCCAGAACTATATTACCATAACGTTGTGAAAAAACAAAAATTTTTCACGTTTACAGTTCGCACGGCATTTCCAGTCCGGGATCTGCGGAAGCGTCAAAATCTCCGAATGCATGATGCTTCCAGGCCGCATAACCGACAGCGCCGATCATCGCCGCATTGTCCGTACAGTATTTCAGCGGCGGGATCACAAGCTTTGTCTGAGGGTAAGACTCCATCTGTTCGCTGACAAGCTGCCTCAGGCGGCTGTTCGCCGCAACTCCTCCGGCCAGCACCAGCATAGCCGGCTGATACTGCTCCACTGCCGTCATGGTCTTTCTGACCATGGAATTCAGTGCAGTCTCCTGGAACGCATATGCAAGATCTGCAGGAACAACATCAACCCCCTGCTTTTTCAGACGCGCATCCAGCTGCAGAACAGCTGTCTTGAGACCGGAAAAAGAGAAATTCATCGGATCGGCGGTTTTCGGCACGGGAAGCCTGTAGCGCTCATCCGCCTTTCCCTGCTTTGCCAGTCTGTCAATTGCCGGGCCGCCCGGATAACCGAGGTCCAGCACTCTGGCAACTTTGTCATATGCCTCGCCGATCGCATCATCCACGGTTGTGCCGATGACCTGAAAGTCATAATCATTTTTCATCCATACCAGTTCTGTATGACCGCCCGATACAACAAGCGCCATCAGCGGGAATTCCAGTTTTTCCACGAAGGCATTCGCATAGATATGGCCGGTAATGTGATGTACGGGAATCAGGGGCTTATGAAACTGCCAGGCAAGCGTTTTGGCAGCCTGCACGCCGACATGCAGGGAACCGATCAGTCCGGGACCCTGGGTATAGGCAACTGCATCAATGTCATCCATTGTCACCCCGGCCTGCGCGACTGCCTCACAGATCACCGCCGATATATTTTCCACGTGAATGCGGCTTGCGACTTCCGGCACAACACCGCCGAACATTGTATGAACATTGATCTGGCTTGAAACAATGCTCGAAAGGATTTCGTTTCCGTCCTTTACAATGCTGCATGCAGTTTCATCGCAGCTCGATTCGATTGCTAATATTAATGTCATTGACTGCCTCCCAAAGGTTTGATCATGAGCCAGGCATCTTCGCCGTCTTCATAATAGTTTTTTCTTTTGTTTGCAATGATGAATCCGCTGTTTTCATAGAGCCGGATTGCCGCCTCATTGGAAACACGGACTTCCAGAGTCATGTTTTCACATCCGTGTGACTCCGCACTGCGCAGCGCTTCATCCAGCAGGAGTCTTCCGAATCCTTTTTTCTGGTATTTTTTCCGCACTGCAATATTTGCAAGCTGTGCCTGCTCGAACATAATCCACCAGTCTGCGTATCCGGCTATTTCACCGTCCTCTTCCAGAACAGCGAATACTGCATAGGGATTCCCATCCAGTTCATACAGAAAATCTTCTCTTTTCCAGGGCCCTTTGAACAGTTCCTGTTCAATCTGCAGTATTTCATCCAGATCGTTTTCCGTTACTTTCCTGATCATTTTTTAACCAGATAACTTTCCGAAGACTTCAGGTATTCCGGCACAACCAGATGAACATTGTCCGCAAACCGCCACTGATCCTTCAGAGCCAGGAAATTCTCCGCAAGATCAGGATAAATATCTTCTCTGCCGATCAGATGTCCGTCACCGGCAACCGTTTCATTCCCGAGCATCCTGCTGATCTCGGCAAGATCAAGCGCTGCAGCCTCACCCTGCATAAAGCCTCTGCTGAAAAGAGCCGTATAGGCGCGCTTTCCGCGTGCATCCAGCAGAACCCTGACATTTTCACCCGTGCCGGCATACAGCTGCAGCGTACCGATCACTCCGAGCGGTTTGTTTCCCATTGCACAGAACACCTTGGCAACCGTCATGGCGATCCTTACACCGGTATAGGATCCGGGACCTTCGGTTATCACAACCTGCCCGATATCCTCAGGCCTGATGCCTGCCTTTTCTGTCATTTCCATCAGTTTCGGAAAAATCTCCTCGGACTGACGCTTCCAGCATTTTTCCTGCACTCTGCCTATGATCCTGTCATCTTCGATCAGAGCAAGGGCAAGAAATATATGGCTGGTATCCATGCATAAAGTAATCATTTCAGTTCCTCCAGCAGCCGTTCATATCTTTCACCGGCCGCATTCATATCAAACTGTCTCTGATCTTCATCGAGCAGTGTTATCGTCACGGACAGATATTCATCCGGAATCAGAGCCGGCATGAACTGCGACCATTCAATCACGGTCAGGCCGTCATCATTCAGATATTCATCAAAACCGAGGTCCTGATCAATTCCCTCCATCCGGTATGCGTCAATATGATACAGTGTCAGTCTTCCGTGATAGATCTTCATAATCGTAAACGTCGGACTTGTAATCTGCTTTTTTACCCCGAGTCCTCTTCCGATTCCCTGGGTAAGTGTCGTTTTTCCGGCACCGAGATCACCGTTCATTAAAAAAACCATACCGGGCTGTGCAGATCTGCCGAGCTTTTCTCCCAGTTCATGTGTTTCATCACGAGACTTTGTTACAATCGAGTATTCTTTCATATGTATTTCCCCGCAAAGGATATTATATACGTTCACAAGTATTTTGTATCCGCAACAGTAATAAAAAAAGGACCCGGCGGCGTCCTCGATTCACTATGGCAGGCATAGCTGTTTTTGGCCCTGGAGTGCTTAACTTCTGTGTTCGGGATGGGAACAGGTGTGACCACTCCGGTATCGTCACCGGATCTTTTTCGGGGGATTGCTCCCTCAAAACTGAATAACAGATTCTTCAGACTTCTTGTCTGTCTTTCC